>NZ_JBVVQA010000004.1:40552-336658 GCF_055811455.1 Mesorhizobium sp. WSM4845 | reverse complement strand
CTTCTCTTGTCCTCAGTCCCCGAAATGGAGATCGGCTGGCTGGAGAAGGCGATCAAGGGACGACGCATGGCCAGCGCCGGCAATTAGACACCCCGGTGGCGCTCGAGACAAAACTTCTGCTGATCATCCTCGACGGCGTGCCTTATCGCAATTGGCGCCGGCTGATGGGCAATCTCGAAGGCTGGGTGCAATCGGGCGAAGCGCGCGTCTGGAAGATGCGCTCCGTGCTGCCGTCGACCTCGGCCTGCTGCTATGCGTCGATCCATACTGGCGTGGCGCCGCAAGTGCACGGCATCCTGACCAACGAGAACCGGTTCCGCGTTGAGCAACCCGACATATTCTCCGAGGTCAGCAAAGCCGGTGGCAAGACCGGCGCGGTCACTCATTCCTACTGGTCCGAATTCTTCCGGGCCTATCCGTTCGATCTGGTCGAGGACATGGAGTTCGATGAGCCCGGCGGGCCGATCACGCATGGCCGGTTCCACACCATGACCGGCTACAACGCCCGCAATCAGATGACGCCGAGCGACGTCGACCTGTTCGCGACGCTGACGATGCTGACCAGGCGCCACGGCATCGACTACGGCATCCTGCACACCTGCACGCTGGACTCGATGGGCCACCGCTTCGGCCACGACTGCCATGAGATGGACAATGCCGTCTATGCGATGGACGGCATGCTGGCCACCTTCCTGCCGCGCTGGCGGGAAGCCGGCTACGAGGTGATCGTCACCGCCGATCACGGCCAGACCGATCGCGGCCATCATGGCGGCCATGACGACGAGATGCAGGATTTTGCGCTTTACTACTTCGGGCCCGGCATGGGGCCGGAGGCCGACGCTCAATTAGACCAGTTGCAGCTTGCGCCTACGGTGCTTGCGCGCCTCGGCGTGCCGGTGCCCGCGACGATGAAGGCCAGGCCGTTCCTGGACTGAACACGCGTCTTCCCTTCTCCCGCTGTGGGAGAAGGTGGATTGGCGCGAGGCGACAAGACGGATGAGGGGTGTTGTAAGAAACTCGGCGTGAAAATATTGAGGGATTTGAAGCGCTTATTTCTTGGGTGTAGCGATCCGTTCAGCACCCGTCATCCGACCGAGCTTCGCTCGGCCAGCTTCTCCCACAGGGGGGAGAAGGGAAGAAGCTCCCTCTGGCAACGCTGCCGCTCTTCGGCTAGCTTTCAGGATAATCCGGGCGATAGCGGTGAACCTTTTTGGGCCGATCAGCGACAGAGCAGAAAGGAGCCAGGCGGCTCGACCGGCCATGACGGCAGCCGCGGAAACCGATCGCGCGCTTGTCGGCCGGGTTGCCAAAGGCGACCGTGCCGCCGTGCGGCTCCTGTTCATGCGCCACCACGCGCGGGTCTACCGCTTCGTGGTGCGCCAGACGGGATCGGAAATGATGGCCGACGATATCGCCAACGAGGTGTTTCTCGAACTCTGGCGCCAGGCGCCCGGCTTCGAGGGGCGCTCGGAAGTCTCGACATGGCTGCTCGGCATCGCCCGCTTCAAGGCGCTGTCGTCGCTGCGCAAGAAAAAGGAAGACTGGATAGACGACGATGACGCGGCCCAGGTCGCCGACGGCGCCGACTCTCCGGAAGTCGTCACCATGAAGGAAGACAAGGGCGCCGCGTTGCGGCGCTTCATCGATGCCTTGCCGGAAGAACACCGCACGGTGATCGACCTTGCCTACTACCACGGACAGTCGGTGACCGAGATCGGCGAGGTGCTCGGTATCCCGGTCGCCACCGTCAAGACCAGAATGTTCTACGCCCGCAAGAAACTCGGCGAGGCCCTCAAGGCCGCCGGTTACGACAGGGGGTGGCCATGAGCGCCGCTGAAAAGATGTCGCGCCGCGATGAAATGGAAACGCTGCTGCCGTTCTATCTGAATGGCTCGCTGGAAGGCGCAGAGCTCGAAGCCGTCGAGGAATGGCTGGCGACCGACCCGGCAGCGCTTGCCGCACTCGGCGAGGCCGAAGCCGAATTCTCCGGCACCGCTGCATCCAATGAGGCGATCCGTCCGCCGGCCGATGCGCTCAGCCGATTCGCCCGGGCGCTCGACGCCGAGGCCGGTCCAGCGCGCGCGCCGGCGGCCTCCTGGCTGGCGCAAGCGTGGGGCCGCTTCACGGCAGTTCCCGCCGGCGTCGCCTGGGCTGCGGCCGCGGCTCTGCTGGCGCTTGTTGTGGTGCAGTCGTTTGAGCGGCCCGGCGGCATCGACAGCGATTTCGAAATTGCCGGCCAGCAAGGCGATCTTGCGAAAATGCCGTTCGCGCTGGTCAAGTTCAAGCCGGATGCGAAGATGGCCGACATTGTCGCTTTTCTTGGCGAGCACCAGCTGAAGATTGCCGGCGGCCCGACCGTCGAAGGTGTCTTCCGTCTTGGCATCCCGGCCGCGACCGTAGCCGACTATGAAAAAGTGCTCGGCCTGATCGCCACCCAGCCGTTTGCAGAGGCTGTGGTCGAGGGAAGGAAACCGGTCGATGGCGGCTAGGGCGGTCATCCGATTTGCGGCGCTGCTTGTGGCGGCGATGATAATCGGCGCTGCACCTGCCCTGGCGCAGACCAATGATCCGAACCTTACGCAGACTGAAATCGACTGCCTCAACCGAGGGGCGACGGCGGCCGACTGCATCAAACGCGACACAGAGGATGGCAGCGGCGAAAGGCCGGGTGCAGGTTCCGCCGCGACAAATGCAGTGTTTCTTCCCGCGCTGATCGTCGACCTGTTCCCAAATCCTGTCGGCGGCGGCCAGGCGCCGCTGCCGACGCCCGATCCGCGCCGCGATCCGGCCAGCGGTGCGTTGCCGCCGCCGGTCCCGCCTGCCGGTGCGACAGCGATACAAGCCGCTGCGGCAGGCGGGCCGATGGTTTCGCCCAGCGATCTGGTCGCGGCCGAGCCGCCGCGCGCCGTCGTCGGTGATTTCGTGCCGGACGAGGTGCTGGTGACGGTGGAGGGCGACGCCGTCCAGCAGATCGCCGCCTCCTTTGGCCTCGAGGTGCGCTCGCAGCGCCAGTCTCAGTTGCTCGGCGCCACGCTGGTACGCTTCGGCATTCCCGATGGCCGCCCGGTCGGCGTCGTGCTGGCGCAGCTTGCCGCCGACGGCCGTACTTTGCGGCGCGAGCCCAACCATATCTACTCGCTGCAGCAGGCAGCCACCATCGTCAACTATGCCTTCGAGCGCATTGCGCTCGATGCGAAAGGGGCGAGCGGCGAGAACGTGCGGATTGCCGTCGTCGACACCGCCATCGACGACACCAACCCGGCTCTAAGCGGCGTCATCGCCGATCAGTTCGACGCCATGCCCGACGTGCCGATCGAGGCGCGCGATCACGGCACCTCGATCGACGGCCTGATCGCCGGCGTCGGCGCGCTCAAAGGCATGGCGCCGGGCGCCAGGATCTACCACGCCCGCGCCTTCGAGGGCGGCAAATCGACGATGGACGTCATCCTTGCGGCGCTCGACTGGGCGGCGGAGCAGGACGTCCGCATCATCAATATGAGCTTCGTCGGCCCGAAGAACGACCTGCTCGGCGTCGCCTGCCGCAATGCTCGCGCCTTGGGCATCGTGCTGGTCGCCGCCGCCGGCAACAACGGACCGAAGGCGCCCTACGGCTATCCGGCCGCCTTCGACGGCGTCATCGCGGTGACCGCCACCGATGCCAAGGACGGGCTGATGCAGCAGGCCAATCGCGGCGCCTACGTCTTCCTCTCCGCTCCCGGCGTCGAGATGGTGGCGCCGAGCGGCGCCGGTTCGGATGTCGTCACCGGCACCTCGTTTGCCGCAGCGATCGTCACCGGCGCGATCGCCAATCTGCTGCATACCGCACCCGACCGTTCCGCCGACTGGATCGAGAAAGCGCTGGCCGCCACGGCAAGGGATCTCGGCCCCAAGGGACGAGACAATGATTTCGGCTATGGCCTGTTGGATATCAGGGCGGCCGAGGCGGCGAAGGAGTAAGTCCGCGTGGGAGGTAAAGCGATGTCGTATTTCCAGGTACCCGCCAACATTTGACCCCTTACGGCGGTGCGCCGGCGACCGATCCCCTGATGACCAGGTCGACCGGCCAGACTTCGCCGCGGGCACCCTCCTCCAACCCCGAAATCCGCGCCGCCAGCCGCTCGGCGATACGAGCGCCGGCCAGGCGGATCGACGAACGCGTCGTCGACAACGGCACCGAAAAATTCTCCGGCTTCAGCCAGGGGAAGACGTCGTCGTGGGCGATCAGCGACAGGTCGCCCGGAATGGTCAGGCCGAGATCGCGCACCGCGCGCACGACGCCGAGCGCCATGATCAGGCTGGAGCAGGCGATCGCGGTCGGCGCATCGCTGCGCTCAAGCAACCGTCTGGCGGCGCGGTAGCCGTTCTCCTCGGTCATGGCGAGGGAACAGACATCCCCTTCGCCAAGCAACAGACCGCTTGCCGCTAGCGCCCGGCGCACGCCACGCTCGCGGTGAATGGCGAAGGACTCGCGGCCGTCGCCGTTGATCAGCGCCAGCCGCCGGTGACCGAGTTGGACGAGCAACCGTGCCGCCTCGTGGAAGGCGCCCTCATTGTCGATGTCGGTGAAAGGGTAATCGAAATCGAGGCCTTCGCTGCGGCCATGGACGATGAAGGGGATGCCGAGCGTGCTGACCAGCGCCACCCGCCGGTCGGCCGGCCTCGGCGAGGAGATGTAGACGGCGTCGACCTGCCGGTTGGCGACGATGCGCCGATAGGTCGTCTCCTGATCGTCGGCATCGGCGGGGGACAGCACCAGGTCGAGTTCGTGCGAACGGGCGTAGTCGCCGAGACCGGAGAGGAATTCGACGAAATGCGGGTCGATGTCGACGGCCGCCCCGGTCGGCAAGACATAACCGATCATCCCGGTCTTGCCGGTAGCCAGCCGACGCGCGCTCGGGTTGGGGCGATAGCCGTGGCGCTTGGCTGCGTCGATCACCCGCCGGCGCGTTTCCTCGTTGACTTCCGGGTAGCCGTTCAGCGCGCGGCTTACCGTCGTCTGCGAAAGCGCCAGCATATGGGAAAGCTGTTTGAGGTTCACCGGAGGCCTCCAAGCCTCAAAGCGCTTTAACTATGGGTCGCTCGCGCCACGGCGGCAAGCGCTACCGATGCGAAGATCATAAGCACCCTTTCTAACCGGTTTGAAGCAAAATTTGCTGTTGCAGCGCCCAAAATGGTGCTGCAGCGCACTTTGTTTGCGCTTGCGGCCGTGAAATTAAATCGATTAGTTTACCAGCCTCTTGACTTCTGATTAATTCAGTGGCGTGATTGCAAAGACCAAAGCGCTTTGGAAGACTCTTCGAAAGGTTGCGGTTCCCTTCCGAGTGAGTCACAGTCCTGCTGCGTCGGCGGACGGAATGGAGGTTCCGTCCGGTGTCTGTCACCACTGGGAGGGAATACCAATGAGGAAAATGCTTCTGCTGAGCGCCGCCTTTGTCGCGCTCGCCCTGGGCGCACCGGCGCAAGCCGAACTGAAGTTCAAGCCCGGCGAAGACCCCCGCTTCAACTGGGCGAATTACGAAGAGCTCAAGAAAGTCGACCTCAAGGGCGAGACGCTGTCGATCTTCGGGCCATGGCGCGGCGAGGACGAGGGCCTCATCCGTACCGTTCTCGACTATTTCTCGGAAGCCACCGGCGCCGAGGTCAAATACTCCTCGTCGGAAAATTACGAACAGCAGATCGTCATCGACACGCAGGCCGGCAGCCCGCCCAACATCGCCGTGCTGCCGCAGCCGGGCCTGATCCAGGACCTGGCGTCCAAGGGCCTGCTGACGCCGCTCGGCGACGACACCGCCAACTGGATCAAGGACAATTACGGCGCCGGCCAGTCATGGGTCGATCTCGGCACCTTCAAGGACAAGGATGGCAAGCCGGGCTTTTTCGCCTTTCCCTACAAGGCCGACGTGAAATCGCTGGTCTGGTACTCGCCGGACAATTTCGAGGAAGCCGACTACGAGGTGCCGAAGACGCAGGAAGAGCTCGCCGAGCTCGAAAAGCAGATCATCGCCGACGGGGGCACGCCATGGTGCATCGGGCTCGGTTCTGGCGGCGCCACCGGCTGGCCGGCGACCGACTGGGTCGAGGACATCATGCTGCGCACCCAGACGCCCGAGACCTACGACAAGTGGGTGAAGAACGAGATTCCGTTCAACGACCCCGCGGTGGTCAACGCCATCGACATTTTCGGCAAGATCGCGACTGACGACAAGATGGTCGACGGCGGCGCCAAGGCGGTGGCGGCGACCGATTTTCGCGACAGCCCGAAAGGCCTGTTCTCGGTGCCGCCGAAATGCTATCTGCACCATCAGGCGTCGTTCATCCCAACCTTCTTCCCGGAAGGCACCGAGATCGGCCAGGACGCCGACTTCTTCTACTTCCCAGCTTACGCTGCCAAGCCCGACCTCGGCACCCCGGTTCTCGGCGCCGGCACGCTGGCCATGATCACCAAGGATAGCAAGAGTGCCCGCGCGTTCATCGAATTCCTGAAGATGCCGCTCGCCCATGAGATCTGGATGGCCCAGGGCGGCTTCGTGACGCCGTTCAAGTCGGTCAACAAGGACGCCTATGCCAGCGACGCGCTGAAGAAGCAGGGCGAAATCCTCGCCGAGGCCTCGACCTTCCGCTTCGACGGGTCCGACCTGATGCCGGGCAAGATCGGCGCCGGCGCCTTCTGGACCGGCATGATCGATCTCGTCGGCGGCAAGTCCGCCCAGGAAGTCGCCACCGACATCCAGAAGAGCTGGGACGCGATCAAGTAGGCGGTCCCGGCTGAACGTCCGATCCTGCATGGATCCGGGCCTCGGTGGCCCGGATCCGACCGGCGGCCCGCACAGCAGCAATTTTTATGAGCACATTCCGGCATGACGCGCGACCAGCAAGAGCAAACCCTGCCTTGCATCCGATCGCGTTCCAAATAACTGAATCGGCCTGTGATCGCATCGCCAAAGTCATTCCCGACTGGCGGATCATGCGCAGAGGGAGGGACCCGTGGCGGCTCAGATTTTCTCGGCCATATTCGTCATCGTCGTCGGCGTCGGCGGCTGCGTCGCCTATTTCTGGGGCGCCAACAAGCTGGTGGACATCATTTTCCCGTCGCGCGGGGTTGCAGGTGCGGCGGCCATCGACAATCTGCGCCGGCAGGGGATGATCCGGCCGTGGCTGTTCGTCGGCCCGGCCATGATCATCCTCACCATCTACCTGATCTACCCGGTCGTGGAGACGCTCAGGCTGTCGTTCCTCGATCGCGGTGGCGCCAATTTCGTCGGCTTCGCCAATTATGAATGGGCGTTCGGCGACCGCGAATTCCGCACCTCCATCCTCAACAACGTCATCTGGCTGGCGGTCGTGCCTGCCGCCTGCACCTTCCTCGGGCTGATCATCGCCGTCCTCACCGACAAGATCTGGTGGGGCACCATCGCCAAGAGCCTCATCTTCCTGCCGCTGGCCATCTCGTTCGTCGGCGCCAGCGTCATCTGGAAGTTCATCTACGAGTATCGTGGTGCTGGCCAGACGCAGATCGGCCTGCTCAACGCCATCATCCAATATTTCGGCGGCCAGCCACAGGTCTGGATATCGCTGCCGTTCTGGAACAATTTCTTCCTGATGATCATCCTGATCTGGATCCAGACCGGCTTTGCCATGGTCATCCTGTCCTCTGCCTTGCGGGGCATTCCCGAGGAGACGCTGGAGGCGGCCGTCATCGACGGCGCCAATCCGTTCCAGATCTTCTGGAAGATCATGGTGCCGCAGATCTGGGGAACGATCGCCGTCGTCTGGACCACCATCACCATCCTGGTGCTGAAGGTTTTCGACATCGTGCTGACGATGACCAACGGCCAATGGAACAGCCAGGTGCTGGCCAATCTGATGTTCGACTGGATGTTCCGCGGCGGCGGCGATTTCGGCCGTGGCGCCACCATCGCCATCATCATCATGATCGCGGTCATTCCGATCATGATCTGGAACATCCGCCAGGCCAACAAAGAGACGGGAGGACATTGAGATGGCCGTCTCGACCGGAAAGTCCTTTGCCAGCCGTTTCGGCGTCCATATCGCGGTCTTCCTCTTCGTCGCGATCTGGACGATCCCGACGCTCGGCATTCTCGTCTCGTCGCTGCGCGACAAGGACCAGATCATCGCCTCGGGCTGGTGGAACTCGTTCGCCAGTTCCACGCAGACGGAAGCGGGGCGGCTGCCACCCGCCTCGGCGCAAGTCGAGAAGGACGGCAAGTTCGTCCTCGAGGGCAACATCTTCGGCGATGATCCGGCCCGCGACATCAGCGCCTTTGGCGTCAAGTCGTCGGCGCCGACGCAATATCCCGCCGGCACCACAGCCGATCTCGGTGACGGCGAGACCTTGCAACTCAACCCCGACGGCAGTTTCGTCATGACCTCGACCAAGCCGTTCGAGGGCGAGCGTGGCCAGCGCGTCTACTACGCCTCGTCGGCGCCGCCGAAATTCACCACCGACAATTACAATACGGTGCTGTTTTCGGAAGGCATCGGCCGCTCCTTCATGAATTCGCTGACCGTCACCATTCCGGCGACCGTCATCCCGATCCTGATCGCGGCGTTCGCGGCCTATGCGCTGGCCTGGATGCGCTTTCCCGGCCGGGCGTTGCTCATCGCGGTGATCATCGGGCTCCTGGTGGTGCCGCTGCAGATGTCGCTGATCCCGCTGCTGAAACTTTACAACGGCGTCGGCAGCTTCTTCGGCGTGCCGTCGAAAACCTATCTCGGCATCTGGCTGGCGCATACCGGCTTCGGCCTGCCCTTCGCCATCTATCTCTTGAGAAGCTACATTGCCGGCCTGCCACGAGAAATCATGGAATCGGCGCGCATCGACGGCGCCAGCGATTTCGAGATCTTCGTCAAGATCGTGCTGCCGCTGTCGTTCCCGGTGCTGGCCTCTTTCGCCATCTTCCAGTTCCTGTGGGTGTGGAACGATCTACTGGTCGCGATGGTTTTCCTCGGCACCGAGGGCGACCAGATCGTGCTGACCGCCAAGCTCAACGCGTTGCTCGGCTCGCGCGGCGGCGACTGGGAGATCCTGACGACATCGGCCTTCATCACCATTGTCGTGCCGCTGATCGTGTTCTTCTCGCTGCAGCGCTATTTCGTCCGCGGGCTGCTCGCCGGCTCGGTGAAGGGAGGCTGAGATCATGCAATCCGCTGTGAAAGCGACGTTGAGTCCCGACTTCGCCGTCGACCGCGACTGGTGGCGAGGTGCCGTGATCTACCAGATCTATCCGCGCAGCTATCAGGACTCGAACTGCGACGGCATCGGCGACCTCAGGGGCATCATCGGCAGGCTGCCCTATATCGCGGCGCTCGGCGTCGATGCCATCTGGATCTCGCCGTTCTTCAAGTCGCCGATGAAGGATTTCGGCTACGACGTGTCCGACTATTGCGACGTCGATCCGATGTTCGGCACGCTGGCCGATTTCGACGCCCTGACCGCCGAGGCGCACAGGCTCGGGCTCAAGGTGATGATCGACGAGGTGCTGTCGCATACCGCCGACATCCATCCGTGGTTCAAGGAAAGCCGCTCGAGCCGCACCAACCCGAAGGCCGACTGGTATGTCTGGGCCGACGCCAGGCCCGACGGCACGCCACCCAACAACTGGCTGTCGATCTTCGGCGGTTCGGCCTGGCAGTGGGACACCAGCCGCCAGCAATATTACCTGCATAATTTCCTGGCCGAGCAGCCCGATCTCAACTTCCACAGCCGCGAAGTCCAGGACGCGCTGCTCGATGTCACCCGCTTCTGGCTGGAGCGCGGCGTCGACGGTTTCCGCCTCGACACCATCAATTTCTACTTCCACAGCCAGGGCCTCGAGGACAATCCGCCGCTGCCCCCCGAACAGCGCAACGACCAGACCGCTCCTTCCGTCAACCCCTACAACTACCAGGACCATCTCTACGACAAGAGCCGCCCCGAAAACCTTGGCTTCCTCGAACGCTTCCGCGCCCTGCTCGACGAATATCCGGCGACGGCGGCGGTTGGCGAAGTTGGCGATTCGCAGCGCGGACTGGAGGTGGTGGCGGCCTATACCGCCGGCAGCAAGCGCGTGCACATGTGCTATTCATTCGACTTCCTGGCGCCCGAAAAGATCAGCGCGGCAAAGGTGCGTTCGGTGCTGGAAGCCTTTGGCGAGGTCGCCAGCGACGGCTGGTCGTGTTGGGCCTTCTCCAACCACGACGTGATGCGCACTGCCTCGCGCTGGGCGGCCGGCGAGGCCGACCAGACCGCTTATCTCAAGGTGATCTCGGCGCTGCTGATGTCGCTGCGCGGCTCGGTCTGCATCTACCAGGGCGAGGAACTCGGTCTTGGCGAAGCGGAATTGCAATTCGAGGATCTGCAGGACCCCTACGGCATCCGGTTCTGGCCGGAATTCAAGGGCCGCGACGGCTGCCGCACGCCGATGGTCTGGAATGGCGCCGACGGCAATGGCGGCTTCTCCACGGCAAAGCCCTGGCTGCCCGTGCCTGCCAAGCACCTTTCGCAGGCGGTCGATGTGCAGCAGGGCGACGACAACTCGCTGCTCGAACACTACCGGCGCTTTCTCGCTTTCCGCCACCTGTATCCGGCGCTGGCCAAGGGCGAGATCGAGTTCATCGAAAGCCAGGGCGATACGGTCGCCTTCACGCGCCGCGAGGGCAATGAGCAGATCGTCTGCGCCTTCAATCTCGGCAGCCGACCGGCCGAAGTCAATCTCGGCGGACGCTCGCTGCAGCCCTTGCCGGGGCACGGGTTTTCGGGACAGACTGACGCCGGCTTTATCCGCCTCGGCGGCTACGGCGCCTGGTTCGGGCGTATCGACTGAATTTGCAATTCACTGGAGGGAACCCATGGCCGATGTCACGCTAAGGCAAGTGAAGAAATCATACGGCAATCTCAACATTCTCCATGGCATCGACCTCGACATAAAGTCGGGCGAGTTCATCGTCTTCGTCGGCCCTTCGGGCTGTGGCAAGTCGACCTTGCTGCGGTCGATCGCCGGGCTTGAGGAAATCACCTCCGGCGAGCTCAAGATCGACGGCGAGGTGGTGAACGACGTGCCGCCGTCGAAGCGCGGCATCGCCATGGTGTTCCAGTCCTATGCGCTCTATCCGCACATGACTGTCTACGACAACATGGCGTTCTCGATGAAGATCGGCAAGGAGAGCAAGGCCGAGATCGACAAGCGGGTGCGCCAGGCGGCGGAAATCCTGCAGCTGACCAAATATCTCGACCGCCTGCCCAAGGCGATGTCGGGCGGCCAGCGCCAGCGCGTCGCCATCGGCCGCGCCATCGTGCGCAACCCCAAGGTCTTCCTGTTCGACGAGCCGCTGTCGAACCTCGACGCGGCGCTGCGCGTCGCCACCCGCATCGAGATCGCCAAGCTCAAGGAATCGATGCCTGCTACAACGATGATCTACGTCACCCACGACCAGGTCGAGGCGATGACGCTGGCCGACCGCATCGTGGTGCTCAAGGAGGGCCATATCGAGCAGGTCGGCACGCCGATGGAGCTCTACAAGAGACCCGGCAATCTGTTCGTCGCCCAGTTCATCGGCTCGCCGGCCATGAACATCCTGCCGGCGACGATCGACAAATCAGGCGACCCGACCATCGTCAGTCATGTCGGCGGGCGCAAGGCGACGGTGCCGATCGCCACGCCGGCGTCGGCGACGGGCGCTGCGGTGAGCTTCGGCGTGCGGCCGGAAGATCTGACGATCGCCACCGGTGCGGATTATCTTTTCGAGGGAACGGTGGATTATGTCGAGCAACTCGGCGAGGTCCAGCTCGTCTATGTCGACATCGGCCGCGCCGACCTGCCGCTGGTCACCAAGCTGCCAGGCAATGTCGGGGTCAAGCGCGGCGCTGCGCTGCGCTTGAATGCCGATGCCGGCGACCTGCATATTTTCGATGCCGACGGACATTCATTCACGCTCCACAAAGCGGAAGCAAAGGCAGCCTGAGAGCAGCAGCCGAACTGATGGATGTTTGGTGACCCAAAAACGAGAGCGGCGGGCAAGCCGCCACTCTTGTGCGTTCCGGTCGCTGTTAGTGCGACGTGCGTCCAAGTGGACGCACAAAGGTACGCTCCAACACTTTAAACCTGCGCATCGTGCTTTCCGAGAATCGGAACCGATTTTCGGGCCGATGCGCTAGCGGCCGAACAGGTTCCGGTCGCTGCCCTGCGGGGCGGACTTCTGTACGTCGCCCGACGAGTTGAGCAGCTTGTAGACCGGCGAGCCGGTATTGCGTACCGAAGAAGTCTGCGTGTTGTCGACGTTGATGGTCGCCTGCTTGTTGATGTCGGTTCTGCCAAAGTTGTCGCTACCGGCAAAAGCGCCGCCCGCAGCAATCAAAAGCGCGGCGGCGGTAAGAACGATCTTCTTCATTTTCAAAACTCCTGGATTTTCTTGGTTCCGCCAGCCCGGCGGGCAAATGCCGCCGCCGCTGTTGGAACGAACTGTTAGTTGTTGCCGAACAGGTTACGGTCGCTGCCGTTGACGGGTTTCTCGTCAGCCAGAACCGGATTCTGCACCGAAGCCGAACTCCGAATCGAAGCCGTGTACGAGTTGCTGTCGACCGCAGCGGCCGGCTGGTTGGCGCCGTTCGATCCAAAGTTGTCGCTGCCGGCAAAAGCGCTGCCGGAGATGGCCACAATGGCGGCGGTGGCAAGAATGAGCTTCTTCATTTCAAATACTCCTGAGTTCCTCAGATCCCGAGCGGCGGACCGCCACTTTGCTGTTTGGGACCAGCTGTTAATTGTTGCCGAAAAGGTTGCGGTCGGCGCCCTGGCCAACGGGCTGCTTTTCAGCGTGAGCCGGCGTCTGGACAGAGGCCGTATACGAGCTGTCGACCGAAGCAGTCGGCTGGTTGGCGGCGTTGGACCCATAATGGTCGCTGCCGGCAAAGGCGCTGCCGGTGATGGCCAGAGCGGCGACGGCAGCAAGAGCGATCTTTTTCATTTTAGTACTCCAGTATCTTAGTCTTCAGTCCGTCTAGCGGCGTGTCTTGGGAGGATGCGCGCGTCGTTCGGACAGCCCCGATGTGGGAAGGCCATTCGGCGGATTCCAATCACGAAGTTGTTCCGTGTGGACCAAGAATCTACACCTTGAAATTGTACCAGAGGCATCTACTACCATAGTTTTATGGTTCGTTTTCAATATCTTATTCAAAATTAGCCATTCATGATTTGACGGATTGGCGGATCTGCGTTCACAGCATGCTGTACGCATTGTCAACAGAAACGAACCGTTCGGTTCGATTTTAGAAGCGGCTAATAGTCACTTTTGTAAACTGTTAACCTTCCTGGTCTCCGCCGCGGGTCGGATTCGATGTCACGGCAGCCGACAATGGCCGCCGACAAAGTGGGGTTTCAGCCCTGCAGATATAAACCTGCAGGTTTCGCCGGCGGTGTCGCGCCGCATGGATACGATGTCGCTTTCATGCCGGCAGTCAGCCGGCCGGCATGATTAGATCACGCCATCTCAGGTGCCGCTTGGTGACGACGAAGCGGAGAATTGGGAAGCCGGTCAGAACCCGGCGCTGCCCCCGCAACGGTGGTGGAGTTCAAGTCGCAACGGGAGACCACTGGGCCACAAGCCTGGGAAGGTGTCGCGACGAGTCCGCAAGGACACTCCAGAGCCCGGAAACCAGCCCGAGATTTTCAGACTCGACTGATCGCGGTGGGCGGTCAAGAGGTGGATGATGCACGTCCGGCCCTGTCGCCGGCGTGCAAACGGTCCTCCCTCCATCACCACCAGTTCAGTCCTTACACGAGGACAGGACATGGACGCGCGCAACGACATGCTGAGGCTCTTGCACGGCCGCAGGCAAGGCTATTCGCTCGAGCAGCCCTTCTACACCGATCCAGATTTCTTCAAGCTCGACATGGAGCTGATCTGGTATCGCGACTGGCTGTTCATCGGCCACGATTGCGAGTTGCCGAAAGCTGGCAGCTATATCACCGCCCAGATCGGCGACTATCCGGTCGTGCTGGTCCGCGACCAGCAAGGCAAGATCAATGCCTTCCACAATTCCTGCCGGCATCGCGGCAGCCGTGTCTGCAATGCCGACAAGGGCACTGCGGCGAAGCTGGTCTGCCCCTATCACCAGTGGACCTACGAGCTGGACGGCCGGCTGTTGTTTGCTCGCCAGATGGCAGACGGCTTCGACAAGAGCCAGTTCAGCCTGAAGCCGGTGGCTTGCGAAAGCGTTGCCGGCTACATCTTTATCTGCCTGGCCAACGAGCCGGCCGACTTCGCGCCGATGCGCGCCATGATCGAGCCTTACCTGCTGCCGCACCGGCTGCGCGAGGCAAAAATCGCATTCGAATCGACCATCGTCGAGAATGGCAACTGGAAGCTCGTCTGGGAGAACAACCGCGAGTGCTACCATTGCGCCGGCAACCATCCGGAACTCTGCAAGACATTCCCGGAAGCGCCGACCGTGACCGGCGTGCAGGGCGCCGACAGCGATCCAGAGATGCTCGCGCACTGGGCGAAATGCGAGGCGGCGGGCTTGCCGAGCAAGTTCCGCATCGATCCGGCCGGGCAGTATCGCGCCACCCGCGCGCCGCTGCTGCGCGACGCCGTCAGCTATACGATGACGGGAAGACGCGCGGTGAAGAAGAACCTTTCCGACAGCGTTTCGACCGACCGTATCGGCTCGCTGCTGCTCTATCACTATCCGACGAGTTGGAACCATATCCTCGGTGATCATGCCGTCACCTTCCGCGTGCTGCCGATCAGTGCCACGGAAACGGCCGTCACCACCAAATGGCTTGTCCACAAGGACGCGGTCGAAGGCGTCGATTACGACCTCGTCGAACTCACCCATGTCTGGACCGAGACCAACGACCAGGACCGTCGCATTGTCGAGGAAAACGCCTTCGGCATCCTGTCGCCGGCCTATGAGCCCGGCCCCTATTCGGAACTGCATGAGGGCGGCGTCATCCAGTTCGTCGAATGGTACGCCTCCTTCATCGGGCCGCGCCTTGCCGAGGCCGGGCGGCCGGCGCTGCGCAGCGTCGCCTGAACGAGGTCAAGGGGATGAATGCGATGACGGACCTTGGCCTCTACCGCCATCTCGACGAGATGGCGCCCTGGAACGACAGGCTCCAGGTGCTGGAAGTCATCGGCGTCAGCGACGAGGCGCCTGACGTGAAGACCTTCACCTTCCGCTCTGACAACCAGACCTGGTTCCGCTACAGACCGGGGCAGTTCGTGACGCTGGAACTGCCGACCACCGAGGGCCCGATGATGCGGACCTATACGCTGTCGTCCTCGCCGTCGAGGCCGTTCTCGATTGCGGTGACGGTGAAAGCGCAGGCCGGCAGCCTCGGCACCCGCTGGATGTTCGACAATCTGAAGCCCGGCGTTCACGTGAAGGCCTATGGGCCGGCGGGCGACTTTTCGCTGCACAGTCATCCAGCGGCCAAGTATCTGTTCATTTCGGCCGGCTCAGGCGTGACGCCGATGATGTCGATGCTGCGCTGGCTGAACGACTGCGCGCCATGGACAGATGTCGGCTTCGTCAACTGCGCGCGAAAGCCCGAGGAGATCATCTTCCGCAAGGAACTCGAGCTGCTCGGCAGCCGCATGCCGGGCCTGACGCTCGGCTTCATGATCGAGGAGCGGTCCAGCCGTGAGGGCTGGTTCGGCCATATGGGCCGGATCGACGCGATACGGCTGCCGCTGCTGGCGCCCGATTTTCGCGAGCGCGAAATTTTCTGCTGCGGCCCCGACCCCTTCATGCGCGCCGTGCGGCAGATGCTGGAGGCGGCCGGCTTCGACATGGCCAACTACCATCAGGAGAGCTTTGCGGCCCCGGCGGTGGAGGAAATTCCGGCCCCGTTCGGTTCGCCGGCAGAGGGTGGGCCGGCAAAAGGTGGGCCAGCAGAGGGCGGCATCGAGGTACCTGCCGAGGCCGCAACGCCGATCCGCTTTTCGCTTTCGGATATTGATGCCGAATGCGTTGCCGGCCAGACCGTGCTGCAGACGGCGCGCGCTTCGGGCGTACGCATCCCCGCAGCCTGCGAGTTCGGCCTGTGCGGAACCTGCAAGGTGAAAAAGGTCTCGGGCACGGTCGAGATGAGCCACAATGGCGGCATCCTCGATCACGAGATCGACGACGGCTTCATCCTTGCCTGCTGTTCGAAGCCGCTGACGGCGCTCGAGATCGACGCCTGACCGGGGAGCTTAAACCCCGTAGCGCTCGGTGCGGATGAGGCTTGCCGGAACGCCGGCATCGATCAGCGCCTGGGCGGCGGCCGACACGAAGGCATTCGAGCCGCAGACAAAGGCGAACCTTGGCGGCGCGGGCAGCCGCAGCATCGATTGCTCCATCATCGCGGCATCGACCCGCCGCGAATAGTCTGACGGGCGCCGGGCGGCCTCGCGGGTCAGCGCCAACACCAGATCGAAGCCGTCCCGACGATCGTGGAAGTCGATCAGCTCCTCGCGAAAGATCACCTCGTCCCAGACCCGTGCGGAAAATACCAATGCCACGGGCACCGCCGATCTGCGCGCGGCGCGATGGCGGATCATCGCCATCAGCGGTACCACGCCGGACCCGCCGCCGACCAGCAGAAGCGGGCCGCCGTCGCTGTCGGACCAGACGAAGTGGCCACCGAGCGGTCCGCGCAACTCGACCTCGTCGCCAACCGCCGCGATATCGTGGAAGAAGGGCGAGATCTCGCCATCATCGAGCCTTTCGATCGCCAGCTCGATCGTCTCGCCGGCTTCCGGCGCCGAGGCGATTGAGTAGGAGCGGCGCGCCTGATAGCCGTCCGGCGCCGTCAGCCTGACATCGACATGCTGCCCGGCACGATAGGCGAAGGGCCGCGACGGCTGGAGGAAAAAGCTGGTGACGCGCGGCGTGCGCTTTTCGATGCGGGCGATGGTCACCGTCTGCCAGGGCGACTGCGCCGCCGGCACGTCGCTCATGGATCGCCCGTATAGCGCTGCTCGCGCCACGGGTCGCCATAGATGTGATAGCCGCGCAGCTCCCAGAAGCCGGGCTCGTCGCGCTCGGTGAACTGCAGGCCGTTCAGCCATTTGGCCGACTTCCAGAAATAGAGATGCGGAACCAGCAGCCGCGCCGGGCCGCCATGGTCCGGCGTGATCGGCTTGCCTTCGTAAAGCAGCGCCACCATCGCCTTGCCGGCAGTGAGATCCTGCGTCGGCACATTGGTTGTATAGCCGTCGAAGGACAGCGCCAGCGTGAAGGCCGTCGGTGGCTCGATACCGGCATCCGCCAGAATATCGTCGACCAGCACGCCTTGCCACGCCGTGTCGAACTTGGTCCACGCGGTGACGCAGTGGATGTCGCGGGTCATCTTGGTCAAAGGCAGCGCGTTGAACTCTGTCCAGTTCCACGTCTTGATCGGCCGCGGTCCGTGCTTGAGCGTGAACGACCAGTCCTCGGTGCGCACAGGCGGCGTCGGCCCGGCCGACAGCACCGGAAACCCTTGCTCGAGATATTGCCCCGGCGGGATACGCGCATCCGCATCCGTCGGGGGCTTTCGTCCTGAAGAGAAGCCGCGGGTGACCATCGAGACAATCCGTTTGCATCAGGCCGCCTGTCGGCCTTCACCAATGTTGTCAAAGATACTCTGGCGGGCAACCAGATTCTTGGCTTATGCGCCGTCTGTTCGCCTGAGATAACCGGTGGCGATCTCGCGCATCCGTTTGGCGTCGAAGCTTGGTCCATGGCCGCCATGGCCGATGCTGACAGGCAGATCGAGCAGCCGCTGCATGGTTCGGCGATAGGCTGATCGGTCGGAATCCGGCAGGTCGTCGATCAGCAAGGCGTCGTAGATGGCGTCGCCGGCGAAGAACAGGCCGTCGGCCTCATCGAACAGCGCGATCGAATCCGGCGAATGGCCGGGCAGATGCAGCACCCGGAATTGCCGGTCGCCAAGGTCGACCAGATCGCCCTCGTCAAGCGTCCGCGTCAGCGGCGCCGGCTGGATTCTGTATTCGGCCGCTCTCCAGGCCGGTGCCGGCAGCTTCGAGACGGCGCCGTCGAGATCATGAAACATGTGGGCGTAGGTGACGGCGTCATCCATGCTGTCGAATTGCGCAGCACTCATCCTCGGCCCGGCTCGCAGCGGGAATTCGTGCAGCGAGCCGACATGGTCGAGGTGGATATGGGTGGCGACGACGAGCAGCGGCTTTCCATCAGGCGTGTCGATCTCCGGCGCCAGCGGGCAAATCCCCATGCCGGTGTCGACAAGCAGGTCGACGTCGCGGCCGCGCAGATGCCAGATGTTGGCGCGCACGAAATCATGCACGAACGGCTCGGTCAGCATGGTTGTAACGGCGTCGACCTTCGTCTTGCTGAACCAATCATCCATCAGAGGGCCGGCATCAGACGAACGGTTTTCCAACCTTGTATTTTTCGGGAACCAGTCGCTTCAGATAGGCCATTCCTGCATCGGAGAGCTGATTGACCTCAGGCAGCATGAAATCGTCGGGCATGTGACGGGTCTTGCCGGCGACGTTTTTCAGCGGCACCTTGTTCAGCACGGTTTTCTTGCCGTCATATTGCAGCGCCACCGAGCCGCCGCCCTGCTCGGCGACGGCGACCGCAAAGACGCCGGCATCAAAGGCTTCCTGCGCATCGACGGCGTTGATGGCGCCGACATAGCCGCGCGGCATGTAGCCGAGCGCATCGACGCGTGCCCGCTTGCCCGGCAATCCTTCGGCCAGCGCGCGCTCGAGGGCGGCCGGCAGGTCGCTGCCCGACAGCTTGACGTTGCCATGCGCATCGCGCTCCAGTTTGTCCGGCGGGACAAGACTTTCGACCAGCGCCTTGCCGTCGGCTGTGCTGACGCCTTCGGAGACTGCGACGATGCAGCGCTTGTGGCGATCGAGCGTGGCGCGCACGTCGTCGATAAAGGCTGAAGCCGAGAACGGACGCTCCGGCACATAAACGAGGTGCGGGCCGCTGTCGGGATCAAGCTGCCATGCGGCGGCGGCGGCGGTGAGGAAACCGGCGTGCCGCCCCATGACGATGCCGACATAGATGCCGGGCAGAGCACGGAAGTCGAGGTCGACCGAGAGAAAGGCGCCGGCGACGAACTCGGCTGCCGAAATGAAGCCGGGCGTGTGGTCGTTCTCCTCGAGATCGTTGTCGATGGTTTTCGGCGCATGGACGAAAGCCATCTTGCCGCCGGCGGCGTCGGTCAGGATCTGCTGCGTGCCCGACGTGTCGTTGCCGCCGATATAGATGAAGGCATCGGCGCCCGCCTTGTTCAGGCCGTTGAGGATGATCTCGCAATAGGCCTCGTCCGGCTTGTCGCGGGTCGAGCCAAGCGCGGCGCTCGGCGTCGCAGCAATCAACCGCAACCGGTCCTCAGGGATAGCCGAAAGATCGACATAGTTGCCGTCGCGGATGCCGCGCACGCCATGGATGGAGCCCAGGACCTTGGCGCCGGGATGCCGCTTGCGGATCTCGAGTGTGGCGCCCACCACCGTCTGGTTGATGACGGCGGTCGGGCCGCCGCCTTGCGCGATGACAAAAGTTCCGGACATGCTTCACGTCTCCCGAGCAGTGGCTTTGCAAGCCACATTCGCCTGTCTTGCGAGATCGCGCAACGGGAGAGTCGATCGGCCGCGTCAGCCGCCTCGAGTTCAGACGATGACCGGGAGGGTCAGACGACGACGACCGGGTTCCTCCTGGAGACGCGGCTGTAGAGGTCGATGATGTCCTGATTGATCAGGCGAACGCAGCCCGACGACATCGCCTGGCCGATGCTCCACCATTCGGGCGAACCGTGGATGCGGTAGCCGGTGTCCTGGCCGTTCTGGTAGATGTACAGCGCACGCGCTCCGAGCGGGTTGTCGAGGCCGCCGGGCTGCCCGGCCTGCCATTTCACCAGTTCCGGCTTGCGGGCGATCATCTCGGCCGGCGGCCTCCAGGTCGGCCATTCCTTGCCGTACTGGATGTTGGCGCGGCCGGACCAGCGAAAGCCATCCTTGCCGATGCCGACGCCGTAACGGATCGCGTCACCGCCGGGCTGCACCAGGTAGAGCAGCCGCTCCTGCGAATGGACGACGATGGTGCCGGGCTGCTCGCCGGTCGGGTCGACGACGATCTGGCGGCGGAACTCCGGCTTGACCTTGAGGTAGGGCACTTCCGGCAGCGTGAAGCCGCCGTCGGTGACGGAGGCATACATCACACCAGGGCTGGTGATGTTCCTGTCGACGCTGATGCTCGGGCGGACAGGGGTGATCGCGCCGGTGGTGACGGCGTCGAGTTGCAGCGCCGACAGGTCGAGCGTCTGGCTGCAGCCGGCGACGCCGAGCAGCGCCAGCGCACCGGCGCCGGACAACACTGCGCGGCGGGAAAGCTGGATTTCGGAAATTTCGATTTCGTCGCCATCGTGCGGCGGCGTCAGACCTTGCGGCAACTCACGCATCTACCCAAACCCTACGCTGTCGGCGGGAAACACGGTCCGGCCGGATAGAGTGCATTTTCACCAATCATGGTTGAAAAAGCGTGAAGAACCGTCGCCTGATGTTAACCAGGGGCATTTTCGATTTTTGCCCCTTTACATCTTTGTGAGCCCAAGGATTTATCCTCTTCTTTGAGCTCAAGGAGACGAACATGTCCTTCGAAAACTGGGCCGCCTTTGCCGCCGCCTCGACGATCCTTCTTGTCATTCCCGGCCCGACCATCCTTCTGGTCGTATCCTATGCGCTCGGCCAGGGCTGGCGCACCGCGCTGCCGATGGCGGTCGGCGTGGCGTTTGGCGATTTTACCGCGATGACGCTGTCGATGCTTGGCATCGGCGCGCTGCTGGCGGCGTCGGCCACCGTGTTCACGGTGCTGAAGGTGGTCGGCGCCGGCTATCTGATCTATCTCGGCATAAAGCTGTTTCGCGCCGGCGGCACGCTCAAGGCGGAGCCGCGCCTGGACGCGGTGTCCTCGGCCAAGATGATGGCGCATGCCTGGCTGGTCACCGCGCTCAATCCGAAAAGCATCACCTTCTTCGTCGCCTTCCTGCCACAGTTCCTCGACCGGCATGCCGATTTCTGGACGCAGATGCTGATCTTCGAGACGACTTTCCTGGCGCTCGCCTTCGCCAATGCCTTCGGTTACGCGCTGATCGCCGCAAGGGCACGCAACGTCGTTCGCAACCCGAAGGCGATCCGCATCTTCAACCGCACCGGCGGCACGCTGCTGGTCGGGGCCGGCATCGCCACAGTGGCGATGCGCTCGGGCAATTGAGGACATGACATGGCAGTCAGGGATGCATTCGGCCTGACGTTTTCGGGCGCGACGGAGGCCGGGTTCTCGCCTTACAGCCAGGCCGTGCGCGAACTGCAATGCTTCATCGGCGATCCGGTCGGCTCGGTCGATCGCGCCATCGCCGAGGATCCCGGCTTCGTCATGGCGTATGTGTTCAAGGGCTATCTCTTCGGCCTCGCCACCGAGCGCGAGGCGACAGCCGTGGCCAAGACATGCCACGAGGCGGCACTGCCGTTTGCCGCCACGCCGCGCGAGCAGGCGCATGTCGCAGCACTTGGCCATCTTGCCGCAGGACGCTGGCATGAAGCCGCCCGTCTGCTCGAGGATATCGCCATCGAGTTTCCACTCGATGCGCTGGCGCTGCAGACCGGGCACCAGATCGATTTCTTCACCGGCAATGCCCGCATGCTGCGCGACCGCATCGGCCGCGCGCTGCCGTCGTGGCAAAGCGGCATGCCGGGCTACCACGCCGTACTCGGCATGCAGGCGTTCGGACTGGAGGAAATGGGCGACTATGCGCGCGCCGAAAAGCTTGGCCGCATGGCAGTCGACATCGAGCCGCGCGACGGCTGGGCGCAGCACGCCGTCGCCCATGTCATGGAAATGCAGAGCCGGCAAAGGGACGGCATCGCTTGGATGCGCGCCAACCCCGACGCGTGGACGCGTGAAAGCTTCCTGAAAGTGCATAATTGGTGGCATCTGGCGCTGTTCCACTATGATCTCGGCGAAACCGACGAGGTGTTGGCGCTCTATGACGGCCCGATCTACGGCGAGCGCTCGACGCTGGCGCTCAACATGGTCGACGCCTCGGCGATCCTGTGGCGGCTGCATCTCGACGGCGTCGATGTCGGCGGCCGCTGGGCGGCGCTCGCCGCCAACTGGGCGAAGGCCAGCGCCGGCAACTATGCCTTCAACGATGCCCACGCAATGATGGCCCTCGTCGGCGCCGGCCAAGAGATGCCGGCTCGCACCTTGCTCGAGGCGCAGCACGAGGCCATGCACGCCAACGACGACAACGCTGCCTTTACCCGGGATGTCGGCCATCCCCTGACGCTCGCCATCAAGGCGTTCGGCGACGGCAATTTTGCCGAGACGGTCCGCCTGATCCGACCCATCCGGGCGATCGCCCACCGCTTCGGCGGCAGTCATGCGCAGCGCGACGTCATCGACCTGACGCTGATCGAGGCTGCGCTGCGGTCGGGCGACCGTGCGTTGGCAAGGGCACTCGCGGCGGAACGCGCGCTGGCGCGGCCCGACAGCCCGCTCTCGGCACTGCTTTCGCGGCGGGCTGCCGATTTGTCGGAGAATTGACCGGAGGCGGATCTTGTCTTAAAAACTGCCAAGTCAGATTTTTTCGAGATCCGAAAAAATTAATGGCAATGGGAGGACACCATGTATCTCGGCCTCGATCTGGGCACGTCGGGCGTCAAGGCGCTGTTGATCGATGCCGGGCAGAGCATCGTCGGCTCCGGCCACGCGTCACTCGACGTGTCGCGGCCGCACCCCGGCTGGTCGGAGCAGAACCCCGCCGAGTGGATCCGCGCCTGCGAGGAAGCGATCGCCGAGCTCAAGGTTTCTCATCCAGAACAGCTCGCCGCCGTGAAGGGCATCGGCCTCTCCGGCCAGATGCATGGCGCTACATTGCTCGATGCCGGCGACCAGATGCTGCGCCCCTGCATCCTGTGGAACGACACGCGCAGCCATGCCGAGGCCGCCAAGCTCGACGCCGACCCGCGCTTTCGCAAGCTGACCGGCAACATCGTGTTTCCCGGTTTCACCGCGCCAAAGCTGGTCTGGGTGAGAAACAACGAGCCGGATATTTTCGCCAAACTGGCAAAGGTCTTGCTGCCAAAGGATTTCCTGCGGCTCTGGCTCACCGGCGAGCATATTTCGGAGATGTCGGACTCGGCCGGCACGTCCTGGCTCGATGTCGGCAAGCGAGGCTGGTCATCCGACTTGCTTTTCGCCACTTCGCTCGATGAGAAGCAGATGCCGTCACTGGTCGAAGGCACTGAGAAGGCCGGCGCGTTGCGCAGCGAACTGGCCTCGAAATGGGGGATGCAGGCGGGCATCCCGATCGCCGGTGGCGCCGGCGACAATGCGGCGTCGGCCTGCGGCATGGGCACGGTCGCCGCCGGCCAGGCCTTTGTCTCGCTTGGCACGTCAGGCGTGCTGTTTGCCGCCAATGCGTCCTATCTGCCCAACCCGGAAAGCGCGGTGCACACATTCTGCCACGCGTTGCCCGACACCTGGCACCAGATGGGCGTCATCCTGTCGGCAACCGATTCGCTCAACTGGCTGTCCGAGATTTCAGGCAAAGGCGCCGGCGAGCTGACCGCCGAGCTCGGCGATACGCTGAAGGCGCCGACCGGCGTGTCCTTCCTGCCCTATCTCTCGGGCGAGCGCACCCCGCACAATGATGCGGCCATTCGCGGCTCGTTTACCGGGCTTGCGCATGAATCGAGCCGCGCCGTGTTGACCCAGGCCGTGCTGGAGGGCGTGGCTTTCGCCTTCCGCGACAGTCTCGAAGCCCTGGCCAAAGCCGGCACGACGCTGACGCGGGTGACGGCGATCGGCGGCGGCTCGCGCTCGCACTACTGGCTAAAGGCAATCGCCACCGCGCTCGGCCTGCCCGTCGACATTCCCGCCGACGGCGATTTCGGCGCCGCCTTCGGTGCAGCGAGGCTTGGCCTGATCGCGGCGACGGGCGCCGATCCGCTCAGAGTGTGCACGGCGCCGGCCACCGATGCCACAATCGAGCCGGTCGCCGCGCTAAGCAACGCCTATGCGGATGCCTATCAGCGCTACCGCTTGCTTTACCCGGCTATCAAGGCGGCCACGGCGTGAGTGGTTTCCCATCCCCGCCGTGGCCCGAGTCACTGTGCCGGGACCTTGTCGAGAAAGCCGGTGACGCTTTTCAGGCGGCCATTCTCGATGACGCCGATGTCGGTGCCTTCGATGACGGAATCGGTGCCTTCCGGCCCGGGATTCCACGAGAAGCGGATCGTGTCGCCAAACCCGTCCGGCTTGCCCTTCAGCGAGAACCGGAAGCCGGCAAAACGTTTTTGGACACCATCGATCAGTGCGGCGAGGCCATTGTGGCCGTCTCCCTGCACGATCGGATCGCGGTAGCTGACGTCTTCGGTGAAGGCCGCCTTGAGCAAGGCTTGCCGGCGCGCGGCATCGCTCTCGTTCCAGGCGGCGATGTAGTTTTCGGCGATCGTATTGAGGTCGGTCATGGTCTGTCTCCGTTGTTGATTGGCTTTGACATGACCTTTTTCATCCAGCGCCAGCGCGAAACCAATTACGCCTGAGGTAATCAGGACCGAACCCTGCGAGAGGACAGACAGACATGACCAGCGGCTTTTTCGGCGACATCCAGAAGATCAAATACGAGGGGCCGGATTCGACCAATCCACTGGCCTACCGGTTCTACAATCCCGATGAAATTATCGCCGGCAAGCGACTGGAAGACCATTTGCGGTTTGCCGTCGCCTACTGGCATTCCTTCGCCTGGCCGGGCGGCGATCCGTTCGGCGGCCAGACCTTCGAGCGGCCGTGGTTCGCCGAAGCCGGTGGCACCGACACGATGGAACTGGCCAAGCTCAAGGCCGATGTCGCCTTCGACATGTTTTCGCTGCTGGGTGTTCCCTATTTCTGCTTCCACGATGCCGATGTGCGGCCGGAGGGAAAAGACTTTTCTGAAAGTGCCGCTCGGCTCGACGAGATATCAGACTATTTTGCGGCGAAGATGAAGCAGACCGGGGTCAAGCTGCTTTGGGGCACGGCCAACCTGTTCTCCAACCGCCGCTTCATGGCGGGCGCCGCCACCAATCCCGACCCGGACGTGTTTGCCTATGCGGCAGCGACGGTGAAGCACTGCATCGACGTCACCAAGCGGCTGAAGGGCGAGAATTATGTGCTGTGGGGCGGCCGCGAGGGCTATGAGACGCTGCTCAACACCGACCTTGCCCGCGAACAGGAACAGGCCGGCCGCTTCCTCAACCTGGTCGTAGACTACAAGCACCGGATCGGCTTCAAGGGCACCATCCTGATCGAGCCGAAGCCGCAGGAACCGACCAAGCACCAGTACGACTATGACGTCGCCACCGTCTACGGCTTCCTGAAACGCTTCGGGCTGGAGAAGGAGGTCAAGCTCAACATCGAGCAGGGCCATGCGATCCTGGCGGGCCATTCCTTCGAGCATGAACTGGCGCTGGCCAATGCGCTCGGCATCTTCGGCTCGATCGACATGAACCGCAACGACTACCAGTCGGGCTGGGACACCGACCAGTTCCCCAACAATGTGCCGGAGATGGCATTGGCCTATTATCAGGTCCTGCAGGCCGGTGGCTTCAAGACCGGCGGCACCAATTTCGACGCCAAGCTTCGGCGACAGTCGCTCGATCCGCAGGATCTGCTGATTGGCCATATCGGCGGCATGGATTGCTGCGCACGCGGCCTCAAGGCCGCTGCTAAAATGGTGGAGGACAAGGCGCTGTCGGCCCCGCTGGCCGAGCGCTATGCCGGCTGGAATTCGGCCGAGGCCAAGGCGATGCTTGCCGGCAAGCGCACGCTGGAGGAGATCACCGAGCGCGTCGTCAAGAAGAGGATCGAGCCGCAGCCGAGATCCGGCCGCCAGGAACTGCTTGAGAATATCGTCAACCGGTACGTCTGAGGTGCCGCACCGGCGGGTCTGTTGACCGACCCGCCGGCCCGGAACAGCTTTGCGCGAGGGCGGAACCGACGACAAGGTTTTGCCTCGCACCGCCCCTCAATCGCCTCGCTCTTGCCTTCAAACAGCCGTCACGAATCTCGTATATGTGGTTCGTGGCGGGAACAGAAAAAAGGAGGCGAACCGATATGCAGCACGAACGCGAAATCGACGCCCTGCTCTCATCTGGCGAGGGATCGATCATCGACCGGCTGATGGCGCTGCCGCATCCGAAGGATGGCGCGCGCGGTGCAAACGAATGGGACCGCGCGGTCGCCAGCCGCTTCGAGACCCACCTTGCGAGACAGATGCGCTCGCAGATCGACGGCAAAAGCGACCGCCAGGACGCTGCCTGATCCCGACTATCTCCTGCGCAGCCTGACCGGCGCTTCGCCGAAAGCTCTTGAGAACGCCCTGGAAAATGCCGCGGCGGACGAGAACCCCGCTCGCCCGGCAATATCGGCCATGGCCACGCGCGTGTCGACCACCAGCCGGCGCGCTGCACCCAGCCGCAGCCTGAGATAATAGGCGCCCGGCGTCTCGCCGATCGACTTGCGAAAGATGCTTTCCAGCGTACGTGCCGTCACCCCGGCACGCTTTGCCACCGCGGCGATGGTCAAGGGCTGGTCGACGTGGGTTTCCATCAGCCGGATGGCTTGCGCAAGCCGCGGATCGTAGCCGTCGAGGCGGCCGAGCGAGACCAAAGGCTGCGCGTCGGTCGCGGCGCGTGCCTGGTCGTAGATGAAGACGCTTGCCACATCGAGCGCGACCGCCATGCCGAGCCGCGTGCGGATCAGATGCAGCATCAGGTCGAAGGTTGGCGAAGCGCCACCGGAGGTGAAGACCGGCCCGTCGATGACATAGCGGTCGGGGCGAACGTCGACCTCGGGAAAGGCCGAGGAGAAATCCTCCATGTCCTCCCAATGGGTGGTGGCGCTGCGCCCTTCCAGCAGACCGGCGCGGGCGACCAGCCAGGTACCGGCTTCGACGCCGCCACAGGCGCGTGCGGCGCGCCCCGCTCGGCGCAGGCCGGCAAGCAGGGCCGACGTGGCATAGTTCTGCGTGCCGAAACCGGCGACGACGACAAGCACATCCGTCGTATCCGCCGCATCGAAGCGGCCGCTGACCGCAACCGGCAGGCCGCATGTGGTGACCGGCGCTTCGCCGGTCACCGAAACCAGCCTGAAATCGAACAGCGTCTCGCCGGCAATACGGTTGGCGGCGCGCAGCGGATCGACGGCCGAGGCCACACACATGATCGACGACCCGGAAAACACCAGCAGCGTCACCTTGAGCGGCAACCGTTCGGCGCGAAAGATCGACGACTTTTCGTTTTTCATCATACGCACTTCGTAAAATGCAAAACAGTTTCCGGCAAGTCAGGCATTGTTGCCATCTGTTCGATTGGGCCCATGTTTGATCGGGACCATCTGTGCTGATTGGGAGAAAAGTCGATGCCGCTTGCGATGAACCGTGAGGTCTTCATTACCTGTGCCATAACCGGGTCCGGCAGCTCGCAAGACCGCAGCCCGCATGTGCCGCGCTCGCCCAAGCAGATCGCCGATTCGGCCATCGACGCGGCAAAGGCGGGTGCGGCGATCGTCCACTGCCATGTGCGCGACCCCGAAACCGGCAGGCCGCGCCGCGACGTGCAGCTTTATCGCGAAGTGACCGAGCGCATCCGTGCGGCAGACGTCGACGTGGTGCTGAACCTGACCGCCGGCATGGGCGGCGACATGGTGTTCGGCTCGCCAGAAAACCCGCTGCCGCTGAACGAGAAAGCCACCGATATGGGCGGCGCCACCAACCGCGTGGAACATGTGCGCCAGTGCCTGCCGGAGATATGCACGCTCGACTGCGGCACCATGAATTTCGCCGAGGCCGACTATGTCATGACCAACACGCCAGGCATGCTGCGCGCCATGGGCGGCATGATGACGGCGCTTGGCGTCAAGCCGGAGATCGAGGCCTTCGACACCGGCCATCTGTGGTTTGCCAAGCAATTGGTCGAGGAAAAGGTGCTGGACCCGGATGCTCTCGTGCAATTGTGCATGGGCGTGCCATGGGGCGCGCCGGACGATCTCAACACTTTTATGGCGATGGTCAACAATGTGCCGTCGGGTTGGACCTGGTCGGCGTTCTCCATCGGCCGCAACCAGATGGCCTATGCCGCCGCTGCGGTGCTGGCGGGCGGCAATGTCCGCGTCGGACTCGAGGACAATCTCTGGCTCGACAAGGGCGTGCTGGCGACCAATGCGCAGCTGGTCGAGCGGGCGGTCAGCATCGTGTCGAACATGGGCGCAAGGGTCATCGGCCCCGATGAAGTGCGCAAGAAGCTCAATTTGACAAAGCGCGCGCCGCTTTGAACAAGCAGTCGGTAGGGAGGAGCCGCCGATGAAGACCGTGAAATTCACCGCAATGAAGGATGGCGACCGTGACGATTACGCGTTCCTCACCGAGCACGAGATCGACTATGCGGCGAAGACCGGCGAACGGCTGCTTGACGCGCTTGTCCAACTCGACGAAGGCCTGTCCGGCTACAAGATCACCCGGCTCGGCCATTCGCTGCAGGCGGCGACGCGCGCATGGCGCGACGGCGCCGACACCGACTGGATCGTCTGCGCCCTGCTGCACGACATCGGCGACGTCTACGCACCGTACAATCACGACGAATATGCAGCTTCGGTCCTAAAACCTTTCGTGCGCGAGCAGTGCACCTGGGTTGTGGAAAAGCACGGCGACTTCCAGCGCCTCTATTACGCCCACCATCTCGGCGGCAATCCGCATGCGCGCGACCGTTTCGCCGGCCACCTTTATTTCGACGATTGCGACCAGTTCTGTGAGCGCTGGGACCAGTCGAGCTTCGACCCCGATTGCGAGACGTTGCCGATCGACTTCTTCCGGCCCTTCGTGCTCGAGGTGTTTGCGCGCAGGGCCTATGACCCCACCGTGATCCGCGCCGGCGAGCGCGTGCCTCTCATCGACCTGGAAAAAGCCAGGACAAGAACCGGAGCCTCCGCATGAGCATCATCACCAAGGCAGCTGCAATCGGCGGCGGCGTCATCGGCGCCGGCTGGGTGGCGCGACTGCTCTTGAACGGCATCGACGTGTCGATTTTCGATCCCGACCCCGAAGCCGCGCGCAAGGTCGGCGAAGTGATGAAAGGCGCGCGCCGCGCCTACAAGCAGATGCTGCCCGACGGCCTGCCAAAAGAAGGCAAATTGACCTTTGCCAAGACCATTGCCGACGCCGTCGCCGATGCCGATTTCATCCAGGAAAGCGTGCCGGAACGGCTCGACCTGAAACACCGCGTGCTGGCCGAGATCGACCTCTATGCGCCGGCCAATGCCATCGTCGGCTCCTCGACCTCCGGCATCAAGCCGACCGACATGCAGGTGGCGATGAAGAAGCATCCGGAACGGCTGGTCGTCGGCCATCCATTCAACCCGGTCTATTTGCTTCCGCTGGTCGAGATCGTCGGCGGCGAGCAGACCTTTCCCGAGGCGATCGAGGTCGCCAAGGAGATGTACGCCTCGATCGGCATGAAACCAGTGGTGATCCGCAAGGAGATCGAGGCGTTCGTCGGCGACCGCCTGCTGGAGGCGGCATGGCGCGAGGCGCTGTGGCTGATCAAGGACGGCATCTGCACGGTCGAGGAACTCGACGACATCATGCGCTATGGCTTCGGCCTGCGCTGGGCGCAGATGGGCATGTTCCAGGTCTACCGCGTCGCCGGCGGCGAGGCCGGCATGCGCCATTTCATGGCGCAGTTCGGGCCGTGCCTGAAATGGCCGTGGACCAAGCTGATGGATGTGCCGGAGTTCAACGACGAACTGGTCGACCTGATCGCCACGCAGTCGGACGATCAGGCGGATGGCCTGTCGATCCGCGAGCTCGAAAAGATCCGCGACGACAATCTGGTCGCCATCATGGATGCGCTGTCGAAGCAGAACAAAGGCAAGGGCTGGGGCGCCGGCGCCTTGCACAAGGACTATACCAAGCAGCTCGCCAAGCTTGCGGCGAAGAAGCCCACCGCCTCCAAGGCGGCCGAGAAGGCCAAGGCCGAAAAGCCGAAGAAAAAGAAGAAAGGCTGAGACCATGGATTTTGGCCTCTCCGAGGAACAGAAACTGATCGTCGAGACGACGCGCGCCTTCGTCGAGAACGAGCTTTACCCGCATGAGCGCGAGGTGGAGCGCACCGGCGTGCTGCGCCGCGAGCTGATCGATGAGATCAAGGCCAAGGCGATCGAAGCCGGGCTCTATGCCGCCAACATGCCTGCGGAGGTCGGTGGCGCCGGCCTCGATACGGTGACCTGGCTGCTTTACGAGAAGGAGCTCGGCCGCGCCAATTACGCACTGCACTGGACCTGCGTGGCGCGGCCATCCAACATCCTCTTGGCCGGCACGCCGGAGCAGCGCGAAAAGTATCTCTATCCCTGCATTCGCGGCGAGAAGTGGGATTGCCTGGCGATGACCGAGCCGGGTGCCGGCTCCGATCTGCGCGGCATGAAGGCAACCGCGGTGCAGGACGGCGACGACTGGGTGCTGAACGGCACCAAGCATTTCATCAGCCATGCCGACCTCGCCGATTTCGCCATCGTCTTCATGGCTTCGGGCGAAGAGGAGACGCCGCGTGGAAAACGCAAGAAGATCACGGCCTTCTTCGTCGACAAGGGCACCAAGGGTTTTACGGTGCGTGACGGCTACCGCAACGTCTCGCATCGCGGTTACACCAACGCCATCCTCGAATTCGACGATTGCCGGCTGCCCGGAGCCCAGGTTCTGGGCGAGGTCCACAAGGGTTTCGACGTCGCCAATTCATGGCTTGGTGCAACCCGCCTGCAGGTCGGCGCGACCTGTCTCGGCCGGGCCGAGCGGGCGCTTGGCCATGCCATCGAATACGCCGCGCAGCGCCAGCAGTTCGGCCAGCAGATCGGCAAGTTCCAGGGCGTTTCATTCAAGCTTGCCGATATGGCGACCGAACTGAAAGCGGCCGACCTGATGGTGTTCGAAGCCGGCTGGAAGTACGATCAGGGCACCGTCACCGATCAGGACATGGCCATGGCCAAGCTGAAGGCCACCGAAATGCTTGCCTTCGTCGCCGACGAGGCGATCCAGATCCATGGCGGCATGGGGCTGATGGATGATCTGCCGCTGGAGCGCATCTGGCGCGACGCCCGCGTCGAGCGCATCTGGGAAGGCACGTCGGAAATCCAGCGCCACATCATTTCACGGGCGCTGCTGCGCCCGTTCGGGGGCTGATAAATGCACAAACTTGAGCGCCTCTTGCGCCCGCGAACGATCGCCGTGTTCGGCGGCGCGCAGGCCGCCGCCGTCGTCGCGCAGTCGATCAAGATGGGCTTTGCCGGCGAGATCTGGCCGGTGCACCCGACCAAGGATGAAGTCGCCGGCCGAAAGGCCTACCGCTCGGTGGCCGACCTGCCCGGCGCGCCCGACGCCGCCTTTGTCGGCGTCAACCGGCATTTGACCATCGAGGTGGTCAAGGCGCTGGCCGAACGCGGCGCAGGCGGCGCCGTCTGCTTTGCCGCCGGTTTTCTCGAGACCGAGGCTTATGACGAGCATGGCGAGCGATTGCAGGCGGAACTGGTCGCTGCGGCGGGCCAGATGCCGGTCATCGGGCCGAACTGCTACGGCCTGATCAATTATGCCGATGGCGCGCTTTTATGGCCCGACCAGCATGGCGGCATCAGGCTGGCCGAGGGTGGCCGCGGGGTCGCCATCATCACCCAGTCGTCGAACATCGCCATCAACATGACGATGCAGAAGCGCGGCCTGCCGATCGCCTTTCTGATGACCGCCGGCAACCAGGCACAGACCGGCCTTTCGGAAATGGCGCTCGGCCTGATCGAGGACGATCGGGTCACTTCGCTCGGCCTGCATATCGAGGCGTTCGATTCGGTAGCCGGCTTCGAAAGGCTGGCCGCGCGGGCGCGAGAGCTGAAGAAACCGATCATCGCCATGAAGGTTGGCCGCTCCGAGCAGGCGCGGCAAGCAACGGTGTCGCATACCGCGTCGCTGGCCGGCTCGGACGCTGCCTCGGGCGCCTTCCTGAAGCGGCTCGGCATCGCCCGCGTCGATTCCATCCCTGCCTTCATCGAGGCGCTCAAGCTGCTGCACGTCACCGGCCCCCTGCCCGGCTACCGGCTGTCGTCGATGAGCTGTTCGGGCGGCGAGGCGTCTGTCATGGCCGACAGCGCCGAAGGCCGCTGGGTCAATTTCCCGGCGCTGACCGACACCCACCGCGCCCACGTCAAATCGACGCTCGGGCCGCTGGTTGCGGTGGCCAATCCGCTCGACTACCACACCTTCATCTGGAACAACGAGCCGGCGATGACCGCCACCTTCACCGCCATGGTGTCGGGCGGCTTCGACCTCAACATGCTGGTGCTCGATTTCCCGCGCCCCGACCGCTGCTCCGACACCGACTGGTGGACGACGCTGCGCGCCTTCGAAACGGCGCTGAAGACCAACAAGGCACAGGGCGCGATCGTCTCCTCGCTGCCGGAGAACCTGCCCGAGGAATACACCGCCGGGCTGATGGGACGCGGCATGGTGCCGTTGTTCGGCATTTCCGAAGCCATGGACGCCGCCCAGGCGGCCGCCTTCATTGGCTGGGCCTGGCGCGAGCCGCAGGCGCAGCCGATCGACACCTCCGCTTCCGGGGCGCCGGCCGGCGACCATGTCACGCCTGATGAGGCCGAGGCGAAAGCGCGGCTGATCGAGGCCGGGCTCCCCGTGCCGAGCGGTGAACGCGCCGGCAATGCGGTCGAGGCGGTCATCTCCTCGATGGCGCTCGGTTTTCCGGTTGCGCTGAAGGCTTTGGGCGTCACCCACAAATCCGAGCTTGACGCGGTTCGGCTCAACCTCAGGGACGCCGAATCCGTCAGCACGGCCGCCCATGATCTCGATGCGCTCGGCACCGGCCTCTATGTCGAGCGCATGGTGCGCGACGGCGTCGCCGAACTGCTCGTCGGCTTCACCCGTGACCCGATGTTCGGCGCGGTGATGACGCTGGGCACCGGCGGCGTGCTGGTCGAGCTGCTGCGCGACAGCGTCACGCTGATGCTGCCGGCGACCCGCGACGACATCGAGGCGGCATTGCGCGGGCTCAAATTGTTCCCGCTGCTCGAAGGCTATCGCGGCCGGCCCAAGGCCGATCTCGCGGCGGCCATCGAGGCGATATCAGGCATCGCCGCCTTCGTGCAGAAAAATGCCGGCGAGATCGAGGAGCTCGACATCAACCCGCTGATCGTCTGCGCGCAAGGCAAAGGCGCCTGGATCGCCGACGCGCTGCTGGTGCTTGGAGAAAACTAGAATGTCTGACGTCATCACCACCCGCCGCGAGGGCACGATCCTCGAAATCACGCTCGATCGGCCCAAGGCCAACGCTATCGACCTCAACACCTCGCGGCTGATGGGCGAGACCTTCAAGGCGTTCCGCGACGATCCGGATCTGCGGGTCGCCATCGTCAAGACTGCCGGCGACAAGTTCTTCTGCGCCGGCTGGGACCTGAAAGCCGCGGCCGGCGGCGATGCTGTCGACGGCGACTATGGAGTCGGCGGGTTCGGCGGACTGCAGGAACTGCGCGATCTCAACAAGCCGGTCATCGCCTGCGTCAACGGCATGGCGGTCGGCGGCGGCTTCGAGCTGGCGCTGTCCTGCGACCTCATCTACGCGTCGGATCACTCCTCCTTTGCGCTGCCGGAAATTCGCGCCGGCACGCTGGCCGATGCAGCGACGATCAAGCTGCCGAAGCGCATTCCCTATCATGTCGCCATGGACCTTTTGTTCACCGGCCGCTGGATGGATGTCGCCGAAGCGCATCGCTGGGGTCTGGTCAACGAGGTTCTGCCCAAGGAGAAGCTCGAGGATCGCGTCTGGGAGATCGCACGACTGCTCGCCGGCGGTCCGCCGCTGGTCTTTGCCGCGATCAAGGAGACGGCGCGGATCGCCGAAGCACTCACCTTCCAGGACGCGATGAACCGGGTGACGCGCCGCCAATTGGCGACGGTTGACGCACTGTACGGCTCGGAGGACAATCTCGAGGGTTTTCGCGCCTTTGCCGAAAAGCGCGACCCGGTGTGGAAGGGGAAGTGAAGGTATTGTTGAAATGACGGCGCCCACCCCCCTCTGGCCTGCCGGCCATCTCCCCCTCAAGGGGGGAGATTGGCAGCTTCGGCCTTGCAGCCCATCTTGCAACGTTGGAGATTGGCGAAAACCGAAGCGACATCCGATCTCCCCCCTTGAGGGGGGAGATGCCCGGCAGGGCAGAGGGGGGTGCCCAGGCGCTGTCGTCAGATCGCGTTCAGCGTCCATGACCGACTACAAAAAGCTCATCGACGCCGAGACCTGGGCCTTCATCGAGCGGACCAATTCCTATTTTCCGCCTGATGCGATCGACTACACGATCGATCAGCAGCGCGACATCTACGACCGCATGTGCCGTGAATTCTCTGCCGGCCACCCAGACAACGTTACGGCGGAGACCACCGCCATTGCCACGCCTTCGCATCCCATCCCGATCCGCATCTACCGCACACCCGCGCCGGAAGCGGCGGCGATGGTGCTTTATTTCCATGGCGGCGGTTATATCCTCGGCGGGCTCGACAGCCATGACGACCTCTGCGCCGAGCTTTGCAGCCGCACCGGCTATGAGCTGGTTTCGGTCGATTACCGGCTGGCGCCGGAACATCTGCATCCGGCCGGCTTCGACGATGCCATCAGCGCCTTCGAATGGGCGGCGACGACCTACAGGCGCCCGATCCTGCTTTGCGGCGACAGCGCCGGCGGCAATCTTGCCGCCGCGGTCAGCCATGCGACGCGCGGCCATGCACGAAGGCCGATCGGCCAGGTGCTGATCTATCCCGGCCTTGGCGGCGACCGCTCGCAAGGCTCTTACGTGACCCATGCCGAGGCGCCGATGCTGACGGTCCGCGACCTCGATTTCTACACGAATATCAGGACCGGTGGCGAAGACCGCACCGGCGATCTCACGCTGTCGCCGCTGGCCGATGCCGATTTTGCCAATCTGCCGCCGACTGTGCTGATCACCGCCCAATGCGACCCGCTGTCGTCAGACGGCGAGGCCTATCGCGACCGCCTCGTCGCGGAGGAGGGTCACGCCTACTGGTTCGAAGAGCCGGGGCTGGTGCATGGCTATCTCAGAGGCCGGCACATGGTCGATCGTGCGCGCTCGAGCTTTACCCGGATCGTTGACGCGGTATCGGCTCTGGGACGCGGCGAATGGATCTGGTGAGGATTCTACCCCACTGCCCGCGACGCCGCCCGGCCGGCGCTGCGGCCTGAAAAAATGCAGCCGCCAAGAAACGTCCCTTCCAGCGCCGCATAGCCATGCATGCCGCCGCCGCCGAAACCGGCGGCTTCGCCGACCGCGTACAATCCCTCGACCGGCTGGCCATCGGTACCCAGGACACGGCTGTCGAGATCGGTCTGCAAGCCTCCCAGCGTCTTGCGGGTCAGGATGTTGAGCCTGACCGCGATCAGCGGCCCATTGGCAGGGTCGAGCATCTTGTGCGGCTTGGCCGTGCGGATCAGCCGGTCGCCGAGATAGGCTCGGGCGCCGCGCAAGGCGGTGATCTGCATATCCTTGGAGAACGGATTGTCGAGCTGCCTGTCACGGGCGCGGATTTCGTGCTCGACCTGTGCCAGTTCGAGCAGCGGCTCGCCGCCGACAAGCGCGTTCATGCGGGCGACCAGCGCCGGCAAACCAGGCTCGACGATGAAATCCTCGCCCTTCTCCATGAACGCCTTTACCGGACCGGGAACGCCCGATGTGGCGCGGCCAAGCACCTGGCGCCAGCTTTTTCCGGTGAGGTCGGGATTCTGCTCGGAGCCCGACAGTGCGAACTCCTTCTGGATGATCTTTTTGGTCAGGATGAACCAGGAATAATCGAAGCCGGTGCTCATGATGTGGCTGAGCGTGCCCAGCGTGTCGAAGCCGGGATAGAGCGGCACCGGCAGTCGTTTGCCGCGGGCGTCGAGCCACAGCGACGACGGGCCGGGCAGGATGCGGATTGCATGGTCGGTCCAGAGCGGCGCCCAGTTCCTGATGCCTTCGACGTAGTGCCACATGCGGTCGCGGTTGATGATGCTGCCGCCGGCCTGTTCGGTGATCGCCAGCATGCGGCCGTCGACATGGTCGGGAACGCCAGAGATCATGCACCTGGGCGGCGTGCCGAGCCGCTGCGGCCAGTTTTTGCGGACAAGCTCGGGATTGCCGCCGATGCCGCCGGAGGCGACGATGACCGCTTGCGCCTTGAACTCGAAGTCGCCGGCGATATCGCGCGAACTCCTGCGGCCGCGCTCGACATCGCTCGGCTCAAGCATGTCGCCGCGCACGCCATTCACGACGGCGCCTGTCCGCGTCAGTTCGTTGATCCGGTGGCGGAATTTGAAGCGGATCAGCCCGCTATTCTCGGCCTCGCGCACGCGCCGTACGAACGGGTCGAGCACGCCCGGCCCGGTGCCCCAGGTGACGTGAAAGCGCGGCACCGAATTGCCGTGGCCGACGGCGTTGCCGCCGCCGCGCTCGGCCCAGCCGACGATTGGGAAGAACTTCATGCCGCGCTGCGTCAGCCAGGAGCGCTTCTCGCCGGCGGCGAAGCCGACATAGGCCTCGGCCCAGCGGCGCGGCCAAAAATCTTCCGCACGGTCGAAGGCGGCGGTGCCAAGCCAGTCCTCGAGCGCCAGATCATGCGAATCGCGGATGCGCATGCGCCGCTGCTCGGGCGAATCGACGAGGAAGATGCCGCCAAGCGACCAGAACGCCTGGCCGCCGAGCGACTGTTCAGGCTCCTGGTCGACGATGATGGTCTTCTTGCCGGCCTCGGCCAGCTCGGCCGCCGCGACGAGCCCGGCAAGGCCGGCGCCGACAATGATCACATCCGCATCGTCAGCCACTTTCTCCTCCCCCGGCTCTCCTCCCCCGCTTGACGATTGTCAGACCGTCTCCCAGCCTTCCTTCTCGCCGGCGCGGAAGATGGCGTCGATGACCTTCTGGTTGAGCACGGACTCTTCCAGCGTGAAGACGCGGTCGGTGCCGCCCTGTGCCGCCCGCGCGAAGGCCTCGACCTCCAGCCGGTATTGCTGCATGCCGGGGAAGCGGAACACTTGCGCCTCGCTGTGGTTCTGGTTGTGCAGCTCGATGCGATGGTGGTCGTAGATGCCGGCGTTGAACGGCGAAAGCACCTCGATGAAGCCCTTCTCGCCGTGGAACACCATCACCTGCCGGGCCGCCATCTGCGTCGACAGATAGAACGACAATTCGAAATCACCGAAATCGGCGCGGATCGAGGAGTAGATGTCGGTGCCGAATGTCTTGTCGCGCTCGATCGTCGCCTGGACGCGCAGCGGCTCCTTGCCCGTCGAAAAGCGCGTCGACACCGTCGGGTAGACGCCGATGTCGGGCAGCGCGCCGCCACCGAGGTCGAGCTGGTTGCGCATGTTCTTGGGATCGACATTGTAGTAGGAGAACGCGCCCTGGACATGGCGCAGCGGGCCGATGGCGCCGTTGGCGATCAGCTCGCGCACCTTGACCCATTGCGGGTGGTAGACGACCATGAAGGCTTCGCAGACCAGCACGTTTTTGGCGTCGCGCAGCTTGATCAGCGGCGGAATGTCCCTGGCGTCGAGCGCCAGCGGCTTTTCGACCAGAACATGCTTGCCGGCCTCGATCGCCTTGGCGGTCCATTCGACATGCTGGGCGGTCGGCAGCGGGATGTAGACGCCGTCGACATCCCTGGATGCGAGCAGCTCGTCATAGGAGCCGAAGGCATGGGGGGCGCCGAACCGATCGGCCAGGGCACGGGCTTTCGACAGGTCGCGGCTGGCGATCGCCGACAGCACGCCGTTCTCCGCCTCGACCATTGCAGGCAAAAGATGCTCGCGGCCGATCTTGGCCGTCGACAAAACACCCCATCGGAACATCAGGCTTCTCCCTCTTCAAATTGCAGGCGTGGAGGTTTGCCTGAAATCGGCAAAAAAGCCAATGCGAAGCATGGCAGCGAGCAAGGCGATCGTCTGCGGCTTGTTCGGATGCCGGCGCTGCCCTCCGCAGAGCTTGGGTTCCTCGTCTCCGCAAAGGGGGGGCGAGGAAACCAGGTCCTGCAAAGGCTATCCCCTTCTACCTGTATGTGTCATGTCGAAGCCGACGACGTTCCTACAAGCCGGCTTTCTATCTTGAAGAAATCGACAAAGGCTCGCAGCGCCGGCCGCATCTGGCGGCGGCTCGGGTAGTAGGCGAAGAAACCGTCGAAGGGCGGGCACCAGTCTTCCAGCACGCGAATGAGCCGGCCGGTGGCCAACGCCTCGCGGACATAGTCCTCGAACAGGAAGGCAAGCCCAGCGCCGTCGGCCGCCGCATTGGCGATCAGATGGTCTTCGTCGAGGATCAGCGGCCCTTGCACCGCCAGCTCGATCTCCTCGCCGTCCTTCTCGAATTCCCAGCGGTAGAGGATGCCGCTGGAGAAACGGAAGCGGATGCAACGGTGACCGACGAGATCGTGTGGATGGCGCGGCCTGGGCATGGTTGCGAAGTAGGATGGCGCGCCGACGACGGCGCCGCGAAGGTTTGGACCGATGCGCACAGCGATCATGTCGCGCTGCAGGCTCTCGCCGAGCCGGACGCCGGCGTCGAAGCCGCCTTCGACCACATCAGTGAAGCGGTCTTCGATGACGATCTCCAGCACGATGTCGGGATAGGCCGATGCAAAGGCACCGAGCCGCGGCGTCAGCGCCAGGTGGGCGGCGGTGCGTGGCACGGTCAACCGGAGATTGCCAGCCGGCCGGTCGCGCGCCTCGACCGCCGATTCCAGCGCCAGATCGATTTCTGACAGCGCCGGCCTCAGCCGCTCGAGCAGCTGTGCGCCTTCCTCGGTCGGGGCGACGCTGCGCGTGCTGCGCGCCAGGAGCCGCACGCCAAGACGCGCTTCCAGGCTGGAAACCGCGTGGCTGACTGCGGAGGGCGCTATGCCGAGATCCTTGGCCGCACCGCGAAAGCTGCCGCACTGGGCGACGGTTGCCAGCACCGCAAGTTGCGAGAGATGTGTTCGATTCATTGATCTATCTTTTAGAACAGCCCGTGCGAGTAAGCGCCGATTATCGAACGCAGTGCAAGGCGCTATCTCTGCCGCATCACAACAAGGAGACGCGTGATGCAAACCCGCAAGCTTGGAAATGAACTTGACGTCTATCCGGTCGGCCTCGGCTGCATGGGGATGAGCTTCGGCTATGGCGGCCAGCCGGAGGTGGACGCGATCGCCACACTGCGCCGCGCCGTCGATATCGGCGTCAATTTCTTCGACACGGCCGAGGTCTATGGCCCGTACGAGAATGAGATCCTGCTCGGCAAGGCGCTGAAGCCGGTGCGTGGCCAGGTGACGATCGCGACGAAATTCGGCTTCAGGATTCTTGAAGAAGGTAACGGCGTCGAGCGCATGGCGGGTGTCGACAGCCGCCCCGAACACGTCAAGGCGGTGGCCGAAGCGTCATTGAAGCGGCTGGGCACCGAGGTGATCGACCTGTACTACCAGCATCGCGTCGATCCCAATGTGCCGATCGAGGATACGGTCGGCGCCATGGCCGAGCTGGTGCGCGAGGGCAAGGTGCGCGCGCTCGGTCTGTCGGAGGCGAGCGCGGCGACCATTCGCCGGGCGCATGCGGTGCATCCGATATCAGCAGTGCAGAGCGAATATTCGCTGTGGAGCCGCGATCCGGAGGAAGAGGTGTTCGCCGTCTGCCGCGAACTCGGCATCGGCTTTGTCCCCTACAGCCCGCTCGGCCGCGGCCTGCTGACCGGAACGATCGCCAAGCCAGAGGTGCTCGGTGCCGATGACTGGCGGCGTGGACTACCGCGCTTCCAGGCCGACGCCATGGCCGCCAATGCGGCCGTTGTCGCGACGCTGGAGACAATGGCGGCGGACAAGGGCGTGACGCCGGCGCAGCTGGCGCTCGCCTGGGTGCTGCATCAGGGCGATTTCATCGTGCCGATTCCCGGTGCGCGAAAAATCCGCCATCTCGAGCAGAATGCGGCAGCAGCACAGATTGCGCTGAGCCAGGCGGAAGTGGCGGCCATTGGCGAGGCCCTGTCGCCGGAGAAGGTCGTCGGCAAGCGCTACACCGAAGAAATGCTGGCGCTGGTCAATGGATGATCGGTGATCTACGGAGCAATCGAAACGGGGCGTTTCGATGCGCCTTTTTCGAGCCCCGCGCAACAATTGCGAGACGTGGGCGCGAGACACCCCCCTCTGTCCTGCCGGACATCTCCCCCTCAAGTGGGGAGATTGGATCTCTCCCACTTTCGCCAACTGCCAGCGCCGTAAGATGGCGGGACGGCGAAACAGCCATTCTCACCCCTGTCGGAGGAGATGTCCGACAGGACAGAGGGGGCGCTGTCCGGCCAACTTCTGCGGAGAATACTCGGCTCACCACGGCACGACAGTGAACGCCATGTGCCCGCAGCGTCAGGCTCTGAGCACGCCACCGGTCTGCTTATGCACATTCTCGACGATGCGCTTGGCCAGCGCCTCGAAATCCTCGTCGGTCAGCGTCCTTTCGACCGGCTGGATCGACACTTCAATGGCGATCGATTTCTTGGCTGCGCCGAGTGACGCCCCTTCGAAAACATCGAAGACCGAGACGTTGGTGATCAGCTTCCTGTCGGCGGCAAGGGCTGCGCGGGTCAGCGTGCCGGCTTCGACCGCCTTGTCGACGACGAAGGCGAAATCGCGCTTGACCGCCTGGAAGGCGGACAGTTCCAGTCTCGGTTTTGTCCGCGTCGGCTTGGCCTTCGGCTCCGGCACGGCATCGATGAAAACCTCGAAGCCGCAGAGCGGCCCGGAGACGTCAAGTTCCTCCAGCGTCTTCGGGTGGAACTCGCCGAACGTGCCCAAAATGACCTTCGGCCCGAGCTTGATCGTGCCGGAGCGGCCGGGATGATACCAGGCCGGGCCGCCGGCCTCGATCTGCAGCCGCTCGACCGGCGCGCCGCAGGCCTCGAGTGCTGCGATCGCGTCGGCCTTGGCGTCGAATACGCCGACCGGAGCGGCATTGCCGGCCCAGTGGCGGCCGGAGCCTTCGAGCCTGGCCGTGCCGCGCCGCACGCCGGCGGCGACGCGCCGCTGCTGGTCGGCCGCATCGCCCTCATAGGTGCCGGACACTTCGAACAGCGCGACATCGCCGATGCCCTTGTCGGCATTGCGCTGCGCGGCGGCGATCAGGCCCGGCAGCAGCGACGGCCGCATGTCGGACATGTCGGCAGCGATCGGGTTTGCGAGCTTCAGTGCGGTCTGGCCGCCGCCGAACAGTTCGGCATGTTTTGCCGGAATGAACGACCAGGTGACCGCCTCCATCATGCCGCGCACCGCCAGTGCCCGCTTGGCGGCGCGGGTGCGGACCTGCAGGACAGTCAGGATCTTGGCGTTGACGGCATCGTGCGCGCCGAGCGGCTGCGGCGCGATGTTGTTGACGCCATGGATGCGCATGACCTCCTCGACCAGATCGGCCTTGCCGTCGACATCCGGCCGCCAGGACGGCACCGCCACATCGACGACATCGGCCGCGCCTTCCGGCTTGAAGCCGAGGCGCGAAAGAATGGCGAGGCTCTCCTCCATGGGCACCTCTGTGCCGGTCAGCCGCCTCACTTCCGACAGCGGGAAAGAAACGATCTTCGGCGCGTGACCGGCATAGCCGACGACTTCGGTTTCAGTCGGCGTGCCGCCGCAGAAGTCCAGCACCAGCTTGGTCGCCAGTTCCACGCCGGGCACCATGAATTCCGGGTCGACGCCGCGCTCGAAGCGGTAGCGCGCATCGCTGATGATGCCGAGCGTCCTGCCGGTGCGGGCCGTGGTGATCGGATCCCAAAGCGCCGATTCGATCAGCACGTCGGTGGTGTTCTCGTCGCAGCCGGAATGCTCGCCGCCCATGATGCCGGCGATCGATTCGACGCCGTCCTGGTCTGCTATCACGCACATGTCAGGCGTCAGCGTGTGTTCGCGGCCGTCAAGCGCCAGCACCTTTTCACCGTCACGCGCCCGGCGCACGGTAAGGTTGCCGGCGACCTTGTTCGCGTCGAACACATGCAAGGGCCGGCCGCGATCGAAGGTGACGAAATTGGTGATGTCGACCAGCGCGCTGATCGGCCTCAGCCCAATGGCGATCAGCCGCTGCTGCAGCCATTTCGGCGACGGACCGTTGTTCACGCCTTTCACCAATCTCAGGGCGAAGCCGGGGCAGAGCTCAGGGGCTTCGATCGTCACCTTCACCGGGCACATGCCGCTGCCGGCATGCGGCATGATCGCGCCGCCGACGAGGCGGCCGAGCCCGCTCGCCGCCAGATCGCGGGCAATGCCGTAGACGCTGGTCGCGTCCGGACGGTTCGGCGTCAAATTGATCTCTATGACCGGATCGTCGAGATGCGCATAGGCGGCGAAGCTGGTGCCGACCGGCGCATCGGCCGGCAGATCGATGATGCCGTCATGCTCTTCGGAAAGCTCGAGCTCGCGCTCGGAGCACATCATGCCATGGCTTTCGACACCCCTGATCTTGCCGACCGTCAGCGTCACGTCGATGCCCGGAATATAGGTGCCGGGTGCTGCAAAGGCGCCGATCAGGCCCGCGCGGGCGTTCGGCGCTCCACACACAACCTGCACGGGTGCCTTGCCGTCGCCGGTATCGACCGTCAGCACGCGCAACCGATCGGCATCGGGGTGCTGCACCGCCGCCAGCACCTTGGCGATGACGAAGGGTTTTAGGCTCGATCTGTCGTCGACATGCTCGACTTCGAGGCCGATCGAGGTCAGCCGCTCGACGAGCTCGTTGAGCGAGGCGTCGGTCTCGAGGTGGTCCTTGAGCCAGGATAGGGTGAATTTCATGACTGTGTTCCGTCTGGTCTGGGCACGCTGGTCTTCAGATGTCTCGGCAAGTCATCCGGCATGTGCACGAAGGGAAGCTGCTCGCGCACATGGGCGTGGTGCGTCGGCTTGAAATAGGCCGGCATGTCCATGGCGCCGAGCATGAAATAGATGTGGTCGGCCAGCCGCTCATCGACATAGGCGATCGGCGAGCCGCAGATGCCGCAAAAGGAGCGCGTCACCGGCCCGTTCTCGAACATCTTCAGCGCCTTGCCCGTGAAGGCGACCTGCTCGGTGATGAAGCCGACGAAGGCCGATACCGGCGCGCCGCTGGCCCGCCGGCAATCGCCGCAATGGCAATAGCTGACATGGTGCGGTTCGGCCGAAGCCTCGAACCGCACGGCGCCGCAGCGGCAGCCGCCGGTGTGGGCCGCTGTCATGTGCTCAAGCCTGCGAACAGCGTCGGCATGTCGAGCGGCCGGAAGCCGTAATGCGACAGCCAGCGCACATCGGCGTCGAAGAAGGCGCGCAGGTCCGGCATGCCGTATTTCAGCATGGCGATGCGATCGATGCCCATGCCCCAGGCAAAGCCCTGATATTCGTCGGGATCGAGCCCGCCATATCTCAGCACATTGGGGTGGACCATGCCGCAGCCGAGGATCTCCATCCAGTCGGAGCCTTCGCCAAAGCGCACCTCGCCCGGCCGCGAACGGTCGCACTGGATGTCGACCTCCATGCTGGGTTCGGTGAACGGGAAGAAGCTCGGCCGGAAGCGCATCTTGACCTGGCGTACCTCAAAGAAGGCCTTGCAGAACTCCTCCAGCACCCATTTCATGTTGGCGACGTTGGCTGATCTGTCGATCACCAGCCCTTCGACCTGATGGAACATCGGCGAGTGCGTGGCATCGGAATCCTGGCGGTAGGTTTTTCCGGGAATGACGATGCGGATCGGCGGCTTCTGCACCTCCATGGTGCGGATCTGCACCGGCGAGGTGTGGGTGCGCAAAAGCTTGCGCTCGCCCTTCTCGTCCGGCTGGAAAAAGAAGGTGTCATGCATCTCGCGCGCCGGATGGCCTTCCGGGAAATTCAGCGCGGTGAAATTGTAGTAATCGGTCTCGATATCGGGACCTTCGGCGATGGCAAAGCCGAGGTCGCCGAAGATCGCGGCAATCTCGTCGCTGACCTGGCTGATCGGATGGATGCGGCCGCGCTCGGCCGGCGATTGCCGCACCGGCAGCGTGACGTCGACCTTTTCCGCCGCGAGCCGTGCCGCGATCGCTGCGTCCTTGAGTTCGGCGCGGCGCGCGGTAAGCGCCTCGGTGATGCGGTTCTTGAGACCGTTGATCGCCGGGCCTTTTATCTGGCGCTCTTCTGCGCTCATCGAGCCGAGCGTCTTCAGCATTTCGGAGACCGAGCCCTTCTTGCCGAGCGCTGAAACACGCACGGCTTCGATCGCCTGCTCGTCGGCGGCCGACGCAATGTCGCTCATCAGGGAATTTTCGAGAGTTTCCATGTCACTCATGTTTCAGACTCGATTGAAGGCAAAGAAAAACCCGCGCCAGCCCTGCCAGCGCGGGTTTCCCAAATCAAGTGTCGATGTGCTTGGGAAGGCGCTGGTTAGGCTACAGCGCTTTCAAAAGCGTTCGGCGTGGTGTTCTTGAGGTACTCGAGCGCGACCTTGGCCTTGGCCACAAGGGCGGCAAATGCCTGCGGCTCGTGGATGGCCATGTCCGACAGGACCTTGCGATCGATCTCGATGCCGGCCTTGTTGAGACCGTCGATGAACCGGCCATAGGTCAGGCCGTGCTCGTGGGTCGCGGCATTGATGCGCTGGATCCACAGAGCGCGGAACGAACGCTTGCGGTTCTTGCGGTCGCGGTAGGCATACTGCAGCGACTTTTCCACCGCCTGCTTGGCGATGCGAATGGTGTTCTTGCGGCGGCCGTAGAAACCCTTGGCGGCTTTCAGGACCTTTTTGTGTTTGGCGTGCGAGGTGACGCCTCTTTTTACGCGTGCCATGTCATGATCTCCTTAAAACTTGTCCAGACCGAATGCCTTAGAGGCCGTTCGGCAGAAAATTCTTGATGACCTTCTTGCCATCCGGTTCAGCCAGAACCATCGTGCCGCGGGCATTTCGAATGAACTTGTTGGAACGCTTGATCATGCCGTGACGCTTGCCGGCCGCAGCCGACAGGACTTTACCCGTACCTGTGATCTTGAACCGCTTCTTGGCGGCTGACTTGGTCTTCATCTTGGGCATTTTGCTACTCCGTTTATGTGCGCATCATCGCGCTTTTTGTTCGCTTCAGGCCGACCAAAGCCCGAAAAGCAAATGAAACCGCCACGGCATGCCCTGCCGGGCGGTTTTTGGGAACGGCGGTGCTATACGTCAAAGCGGGCCGGCGTGCAACACCCTGTGCCGACACACAATGGGCCTATGGGAAACGGAACAGCACCGGAAGTATGCCCGATTGCTGGGCGGCGTCGATCGATTCGAAAAACGGCATGGCGACGAGGAACACCAGTCCGTCCAGCAGCGTCGTCCGCAGCAGGCGCGGCTTGAAGCCGCCGGTGTCGCCTTCCTGATACAGCGAAAGCTTCGGGAAAAAGCGCGGCACTCGCGCCATATAGGCCTGGAATGGCGTTCCGAAGGCCTCCTTCAGGAACGTCTCTTCGCGCAGGATGACGACATGAAAGGCGGCGGCGCAAATCACCGCGAAGCCGATCGCCGCAGTGATCGAGCCCATCTGCGCGCCGACGCCGGCGGCAGCTATCGAGGAGAAGACATAGAGCGGATTGCGGGTGATCGAATACGGTCCGCCGGTAACCACCTCGGAGGATTTGCGTCCGCCGATATAGAGCGTCGACCACAAGCGCCCGACAATGCCAAGAAAGATCAGCAGGACGCCGACCATTTCGATCGTTTCGTGCGGCACGCTTTCGGGAGGAAAAGCAGACTGGCCAAACAGCAGCGCTGCGAACATGACGACCACGAGGGCGGCAAGCACCATCCTGCGCGCGTGCTGATACCTGCCCAGCGCACGCCTGGCCTGCGCTTGTTCGGCCTGCGCAGATTTAACTTCATTGAGCATGTCGGGAATCCAATCGTCGAGGAACTTGCCGGCGATCGCGGCATCCGCAGCTCAATACAGCCAGAAGAGGACGGGAATTACGCCTCTTTCCTGTCCGGACTCGATGAGTTCGAAAAACGGTACGGAAGCCACGAACATCAAGCCGTCGCGCAGCGTGTGATTAAAAATGCGCGGTGTGAAGGTGACCTCGGCCTGATCGCGATAAAGCCGGGGATTAGGAAAAAACCGCGGCACCCGTGCGATGTAGTCCTTGTACGGCGCCCCGAGCACGGTCGTCAAATGCCGTTCCTCGCGCAGCGTGACGATGTAGAACGCGGCCGCGCACAAAACCGCCGACGCCACCGAGACGATCACGCTGCCGGTCTGGGCGCCGATGCCGGCGGCCCCAATGGTGGAGAAAAAATACAGCGGGTTGCGCATCACCGAATATGGGCCGGTAGCAACCAGTTCGGCCGACTTGCGGCCGCCGATATAGAGGATCGACCAGAGCCGGCCGCCAATCCCGATCAGTATCAGGGCGATGCCGTACTGCCCCTCTATGCGTTCGTGGCCTAGTTCATCGTGGGTGGAGCCGCCGAAGATCAGCAAAGCGCAAAAAGCACCGATCAGCAGCGCCAGCAGGACGCGCCGGCGCCGCTGATAGCGGCCCATTTCGTCGAACGATCTTTCAATCGGAGAACGTGCCGCAGCGGCCATGGACAATCCTTTCGCCGCGAGGACCGGCAACCGGACTCCTTGTCGATGCAACTTGCGGAGAAATCATGGCGACGACAAAACAAACAAAAGGCCGCCGAAGCGGCCTTTGCTTTGACGGGGACCGCGTTAGCGGAATCGCTTAGCGGGGCGCCAGCACCATCATCATCTGGCGGCCTTCGAGCTTCGGTTCGGCTTCGACTTTGGCGATCGGTGCAACTTCCTCGCGAACCTTGTTCAAAAGCTGCATGCCGAGTTCCATATGCGCCATCTCGCGGCCGCGAAAGCGCAATGTCAGCTTGACCTTGTCACCTTCCTCGAAAAACCGCCGGACCGCTTTCATCTTGGTCTCGTAGTCATGGCTGTCGATGTTCGGGCGCATCTTGATCTCTTTGATCTCGATGACCTTCTGGTTCTTGCGCGCCTCGGCCGCCTTCTTCTGGTTGGCGTATTTCAGCTTGCCGAGATCGAGAATTTTTACGACGGGCGGCACTGCGTTGGGCGATATCTCGACCAGATCGAGCCCAGCCTCTTCGGCGAGCAACAATGCGTCGTTGATGGAGACATCGCCATGGTTGTGGCCTTCGGCGTCGATAAGCTGGACCCGGGGAACCCGGATGTCACGGTTGGAGCGCGGGCCCTCCTTGGTGGGCGCCGTTGCTTTGAAAGGTCTGCGAATGGTCGTGGTCTCCTTGAGCCGTTTCGTTCGGGGTTTTCAATTCAGAATTGCGAACGCGCCAATGTGGTGAGCGCGCGGCCGGAGTCAATAGCACAGCGCTCACAGGAAATCACCTGTTCCCTGACTTCTGCCTGCACCAAACGAAGAAAGTTGCCGAGCACTTTTCGATGAACCGTTCGCTGTGTCAAAAGACCTGCGTGAGGAGTGAGCCATGACCGCACCGGTTTTTCTCGACGTCGACGGAACCAGCATCGCTGTCAGGCGCGCTGCGGGTGCCGAGCCAGGCATTGTCTGGCTCGGCGGCTACAAGTCGGACATGCTGGGCACCAAGGCCGAGAAGCTGGCGGAATGGGCGAGCGGGCAAGGCCGGGCTTTCCTGCGCCACGACTATTCCGGTCACGGCGAATCGGGCGGCGCCTTTGCCGACGGCACCGTCTCGAACTGGCTTTCGCAAAGTCTTGCCGTCTTCAATCATTTCACGCAAGGCAGGCAAATCCTGGTCGGCTCCTCGATGGGCGCATGGATCGCGCTGCGCATGGTCCAGGAATTGCGCCAGGAATTGCACACGCCAGGCGAGAACCGCATCGCCGGTCTGGTGCTTCTAGCGCCGGCGCCGGATTTCACCGCCGAGTTGGTCGAGCCGGCGCTGACCAAAGCGCAGAAGCGCGATCTTGCCAAAAAAGGTTTTTTCGAGGAGCCGTCGGACTATTCGGCCGAGCCTTACGTCTACACCCGAGCGCTGATCGAGGACGGCCGCAACAACCGGATGCTGAGCGGGCCGATCGACACCCACTGCCCCGTCCACATATTGCAAGGGCTGGCCGATGCCGACGTGCCGCCGAGCCATGCGCTGAAACTGGTCGGCCTGTTGCCGGCCGACGACGTCACGCTGTCGCTGATCCCCGACGGCGACCACCGCCTGTCGCGGCCTCAGGATCTCGACATGCTGGTGCGGGCGGTCGACGCCATGGTGCGGCAGGCAGGCTAGGACATGCGCATTTCCATTCCGGTATCCGCCTTCGTCGCAGCGATCGTCGGCTTCGGCGGCACGTTGGCCATCGTCATCGCCGCCGCCAAGGCGGTCGGCGCGACGCAGGTCGAAACCGCGAGCTGGGTGACGGCGATCTGCCTCGCCATGGCGATCGAGAGCCTGTGGCTGTCGTGGCGCACCAGGATGCCGGTCATCGCCGCATGGTCGACGCCGGGGGTTGCGCTGATCGCGGCATCGAGCGGCTTTTCGATCAACGAGGCCGTCGGCGCCTTCATCGTCACCGGGATTTTGCTGATTGCCACCGGCCTGTTCAGGCCCTTGACCAAGCTGATCGCCAGGATACCGGCCTCGGTCGCGTCGGGGATGCTCGCCGGCATCGTTGTCACCTTCGCCATCAATGCGGTGAAGGCGATTCCCGTCGACCCATGGCTGATCCTGCCGCTGATCGCCGCCTTCTTTGTCATCCGCCTGTTCAATCCGGCGCTCTCGGTGCTGGCAGTGCTGATCGGCGGCGGCGCTGCCGCCTTCCTCACCGGCCGGGTCGGTGGTCTGCCAACCCCGGAACTTTCGACATTGACGCTGATTGCGCCGCAGTTCACCGTCACGGCGATTATCGGCCTGGCGCTGCCGCTTTATCTCGTCACCATGGCGTCGCAGAACCTGTCCGGCCTCGCCGTGCTGAGGGCGGCGGGCTACCACCCGGAACCCGGCCCGCTGATCGGCGTCACCGGCCTGCTTTCGCTGCTGTCGGCACCATTCGGGGCCTCGACCACCAATCTGGCGGCGATCTCGGCGGCGATCTGCACCGGCCCCGACGTGCATCCCGATCCGGGCGAGCGCTGGAAGACCGGTCCCTTCTACGCGCTTGCCTACCTCGTCTTCGCCATTTTCGGCGCCTCGCTGGTGGCGATCTTCGCCGTGCTGCCGCAGAGCCTGATCGTGCTTGTCGCCGGACTGGCGCTGATGGCGCCGCTCGCCAACGCGCTGTCGATCGCCTTGTCGATCGCCTTGAAGGAAGACGGCGAACGCATGGCCGCTACCGTCACCTTTGCCGTCACCGCCTCGGGGCTGACGCTGTTCGGCGTCGGTGCGGCGTTCTGGGGCCTGATTGCGGGCCTGATCGTCCTTTTCCTTGAAACGCTCAAAAAGCGATAATCATTTCAAACGCTTGTCCGGTTTTGGCCGACACTGTCTTGAATCGCCGTTTTTCTCATCCCATTTCGATTCCACGCAGCCGGGATTGGCTGTCTCCAACTGAAGGATTGGGAGAAAATGAACACATCTGCATTGATCCGTCCGGCCTGGACGCCGGCGACCATCGCTCTGATGGTGATCGGTTTTATGGTGTTCTGGCCGCTCGGCCTCGCCATGCTCGCCTACATCATCTGGGGCGACCGGCTTGACGGCTTCAAGCGCGACGTCAACCGCGCGACCGACGGCATCTTCGCCGGCTGCCGCCGCGGTTCCGACAAAGCGGCGCGCTGGGGCCACGGCTCTGCCCGCACCGGCAACGTCGCTTTCGACGACTGGCGCGAAAAAGAACTCGAGCGGCTCAATGAAGAGCGCCGCAAGCTCGACGAGATGCTGAGCGAGTTCGACGAATACGCCAGGGAATTGCGTCGCGCCAAGGACCAGGAAGAGTTCGACCGCTTCATGGCGAACCGCAACAAGTCGACGTCGCCCACAACCGGCGGGCCCACAACCGGAGGTAGCAAATCCACGCCAGGCCTGCTTGACGAGTAAGGCACTTGCCTCGACATAAATAATAATCAAAAACGGCGTCGCGTCAGCGGCGCCGTTTCTTTTTTGTTCTATTCGTTTTCCTCGAATCACGTATCGTCCTGGCCATGTCATTCGGCTTCTTCCGCAACCTGACCAAACCCAGGCCCGCCCCCGTCGTGGAGCGGGAGCATTGTGTTGCCGGCCGCACGCTGCCGCTCAAGATCGTCGAGAGCGACCGGGCGCGGCGATTGACGCTGCGCATCGATTCCGGCGGCCGGGGCCTACGCATCACCGTGCCACCGGGCCTGCGGCGAGGCGAGGTGGAAAAATTCCTTGACCGCCATCAGGACTGGCTGGAGCAGCGGCTGGCCAAAGTGCCCAACCGGCCGCAGGTGCGGCCCGGTATCAAAATTCCGGTGCGCGGCGTGCCGCATCGCATCGTTCATGAGCCCTCGAAACGCGGTACCGTCACGCTGTCGTGCGACGAACGCGGTCCGCTGATGATCGTGCATGGCGAGCGCGTGCACCTGCCGCGCCGCATCGCCGATTTCCTCAAGCGCGAGGCCAAGCGCGAGATCGAGCGGTTGGTGGTCAGGCACACCGGGACGATCGGCAAGCGCGCCAAGGCAATCCGCTTCAAGGACACGTCGAGCCGCTGGGGGTCATGCACGTCGGACGGCAACCTGTCGTTCTCCTGGCGCATCATGATGGCGCCGCGACCGGTCATAAACTATCTCGTCGCGCATGAGGTGGCGCATCTCAAGGAGATGAACCACGGCCCGAAATTCTGGAAACTGTGTGAGCAGCTCTGCCCCGACACCGAGCGCTGCAAGGACTGGCTCAAGCGCAATGGCGGCGCGCTGCAAGCGATCATGTTCGAGTAGGATGCTTGAAGGCGGAGCGGAATAAAAACTGTAGCGATCCTTCGCACCCCCCTCTGTCCCCCCGGCATCAATAGGTTCTGCACTGCCGCTCAGTCGTCATTCGCCGCATTCAACTCCTCCGGCCGCAGCCCCTCGTCGGTATGGCGCGGCCATGGCAGGAAGTCCTTCTTGAAGGCATTGCTGCCGAAATAGTCGAGCGCGCGGTGTGCCTCGGCGCCGTTGAAGGCGGCCTTGTCCATCAGATGAGCGATGACCTCGCGAGCCTGCGCGACTTTTTGCCTGAGTTGGGCGACGGTATCGTCTGCCATGCTTGTTTGCTCCCGTCGGTATTATCTGAAGTAAGTAGCCCGTTCCGCTCTCTTGTCTTAGGAAGGTAGCGCGTTCCGCGCCGGTGGCAAACATGCGCTTTTTCTCGACTCTTTTGCCGTTTCGTGCCAATCCCCGCGTCATGGCGCTCGACATCAAGATATGCGGACTGAAGACCGACAAGGCATTGGCCGCGGCATTGGCCGGCGGCGCCAGCCATGTCGGCTTTATTTTCTTTGCCAAAAGCCCGCGCTATATCGAGCCGGCGGAAGCCGGCCGCTTGCGCGAAGCGGCAATCGGCAAGGCCAAGGCGGTTGCCGTGACGGTCGACGCCGGCGATGCGTTTCTGGATGAAATCGTCGAAAAAATGCAGCCCGACATGCTGCAGCTGCATGGCTCGGAAACGCCGGAGCGGGTGGCCGAGATCAAGGCCCGCTACGGCCTGCCGGTGATGAAGGCGCTGCCGGTCAGCGATACTGCCGACCTGGAGCGGACAAGACCCTTCGTCGGCATTGCCGACCGTTTCCTGTTCGACGCCAAGCCGCCGAAGGGTTCGCAACTGCCGGGCGGCAACGGCATTGCTTTCGACTGGCGCATTCTGGCCGGCCTTGACGCAGGCGTCGATTACATGCTTTCCGGTGGGCTCAACGCCGCCAACATCGGCGATGCCTTTCGGCTTGCCAACCCGCCCGGACTAGACATTTCCTCAGGCGTGGAAAGCGCGCCGGGCGTCAAGGATCCGGCGCTGATCGAACAGTTTTTCCGGGCCGTCAAGGCAGCACGCGACAGCCGCGCCGCCTGACCGTGCTTCAAACCACAAGCTAGGAGATCGGCGATGAACAAGCCGGCGATACCCAATTCCTTCCGCACCGGACCCGACGAGCAGGGCATGTTCGGCATCTTCGGCGGTCGTTTCGTTGCCGAAACATTAATGCCGCTGATCCTCGACCTCGAGCGGCACTGGAACGAGGTCAAGGACGATGCGGATTTCATGGCCGAACTGACTGACCTTTCGACCCACTATGCCGGGCGGCCGTCGAAGCTTTATTTCGCCGAAGGCCTGACCAGGCATCTTCGCGAAATTTCCGCGGCTAAGGGCCTCGGGGGCGGCGCAAAGGTCTATTTCAAGCGCGAGGATCTGAACCACACCGGCTCGCACAAGATCAACAACTGCCTCGGCCAGATCCTGCTGGCCAAGCGCATGGGCAAGAAGCGCATCATCGCCGAGACCGGCGCCGGCCAGCACGGCGTCGCGTCGGCCACCGTAGCGGCGCGTTTCGGCTTTCCGTGCGTCGTCTATATGGGCGCCACCGACGTCGCCCGGCAAAGCCCGAACGTCTTCCGCATGAAGCTGCTCGGCGCCGAGGTGCGGCCGGTGACCGCCGGCCACGGCACGTTGAAGGACGCCATGAACGAAGCTCTTCGGGATTGGGTGACCAATGTCGAGGACACCTACTACCTGATCGGCACCGCTGCCGGCCCGCACCCCTATCCGGAGCTGGTGCGCGACTTCCAGTCGGTGATCGGCATCGAGGCGCGCGCCCAGATCCTCGAACAGGAAGGGCGGCTGCCGGACACGATCATCGCCGCCGTCGGCGGCGGCTCCAACGCCATCGGCCTTTTTCACCCGTTCCTCGACGACCGCAGCGTAAAGATCATCGGCATCGAGGCCGGTGGCCGCGGCCTCGACGGCATCGAGCATTGCGCCTCAATGAACGCCGGCGCGCCCGGCGTGCTGCACGGCAACCGCACCTATCTCCTGCAGAACGCCGACGGGCAGATCATGGACGGGCATTCGATTTCGGCCGGCCTCGACTATCCCGGCGTCGGGCCGGAGCATTCCTGGCTGCGCGACAGTGGCCGCGTCGACTATGTGCCTGTTCTCGACGACGAGGCGCTGGAGGCGTTTCAGTTGACGACACGCGTCGAAGGCATCATTCCGGCGCTCGAATCCGCCCATGCCATCGCGCATGCGGTGAAGATCGTGCCCGCCATGGACAAGGACCAGATCGTCATTGTCAACCTGTCCGGCCGCGGCGACAAGGACGTGCATACGGTGGCCAATATGCTGGGCATGGAGATCTGATCATGACCACCCGCATCGACCGCCGTATGGCCAAACTGAAGGCCGAAGGGCGCCCGGCACTCGTCACCTATTTCATGGGCGGCGACCCGGACTACGACACCTCCCTGTCGATCATGAAGGCGCTGCCCGGCGCCGGCAGCGACATCATCGAGCTCGGCATGCCGTTTTCCGATCCGATGGCCGACGGCCCGGCGATCCAGGCGGCCGGCCTGCGCGCGCTGAAAGGCGGGCAGACGCTGGTCAAGACGCTGAAGATGGCGTCGGAATTCCGTGCCGCCGACAATGAAACGCCGATCGTTTTGATGGGCTACTACAATCCGATCTACATCCACGGCGTCGACCGCTTCCTCGGCGATGCGCTGGCCAGCGGCATAGACGGGCTGATCGTCGTCGACCTGCCGCCGGAAATGGATGAGGAGCTGTGCATTCCGGCGCTGAAGGCCGGCATCAATTTCATCCGGCTGGCGACGCCGACCACCGACGACAAGCGCCTGCCCAAGGTGCTGCAGAACACCTCCGGCTTCGTCTATTACGTGTCGATGACCGGCATCACCGGCTCAGCACTTGCCGACACCGGCAAGGTGGCGGCGGCGGTCAGGCGCATCAAGGGCCATACCGACCTGCCGGTCTGCGTCGGCTTCGGCGTCAAGACCGCCGAGCAGGCCCGCATCATCGGAGCGTCGGCCGACGGCGTCGTCGTCGGCACTGCGATCGTCAATGCGGTCGCCAATGTTCTGGGGCCGAAGGGCGAAAAGACCGCCGACCCGGCCGAGGCGGTCGCCACGCTGGTCAGCGGGCTTTCGCAAGGCGTGCGCGCGGCCCGCCTTGCTGCCGCCGAATAGTCTTGATCTTCTGGTTTGACCATGATCTCCACCGAAAACCGGTTTCCACTTTTCGGGATCATGGTCTAACTCTTCGTCAGGACAGGAGCCGAAACGATGAACTGGATCACCAACTACGTTCGACCAAAGATCAATTCGATGCTCGGCCGGCGCACCGACATGCCTGAAAACCTCTGGATCAAGGATCCGGAGACCGGCGAGATGGTCTTCCACAAGGATCTGGAGCAGAACCAGTTCGTCATCCCGTCCTCCGGCCATCACATGAAGATCTCGGCCAGGGAGCGGCTGAGATTCTTCATGGACGACGGCAAGTACGAGATGCTCGAAAACCCCAAGGTGGTGCAGGATCCGCTGAAATTCCGCGACGAGAAGCGCTACACCGACCGGCTGAAGGACGCCAAGGCCAAGACCGGGCTGGAGGACGCGATCATCAATGCGCTGGGTACCGTCGAAGGCCTGCCCGTGGTGGTGACCGTGCAGGACTTCGCCTTCATGGGCGGCTCGCTCGGCATGGCCGCCGGCGACGCCATCGTTCGTGGCTTCGAGGTCGCAGTGCAACGCAAGCGGCCGCTGATCCTGTTCGCGGCCTCCGGCGGCGCCCGCATGCAGGAGGGCATCCTGTCGCTCATGCAATTGCCGAGAACCACGATCGGCGTCGATCGGCTGAAGGAAGCCGGTCTTCCCTATATCGTCGTTCTGACCAACCCGACTACCGGCGGCGTCACTGCCTCCTACGCCATGCTGGGCGACGTGCACATCGCCGAGCCCGGCGCGCTGATCGGCTTTGCCGGGCCGCGCGTGATCGAGCAGACGATCAGGGAAAAGCTGCCCGACGGCTTCCAGCGCTCCGAGTATCTGATGGAGCACGGCATGGTCGACATGGTGGTGTCGCGGCTGGAGATGCGCCAGACGATCGCACGGCTCCTGAAAATGCTGCTCAAGCTGCCGGAAGAAGAAAAGCCGCTGGAACCGGAAATCCTGCCGCCGGTGGCGGTCCCGGCGGAAGCACGCCCGCAAGCCTGACGCGACATCCGTCGTCGCGAACCGCGAATGCGCGCCATCTGTGGCGCTGTAGCATCTTGATTTCACGCATGATTCCTTTCCGAAAATCGATTTCGATTTTCGGGGTCATGCGCTAGGATTCTCCCATGAGCACGCTTGCCGCCGACCGCGAAATCGAAAGCCTGATGTCGCTTCATCCGAAGGGCTTCGATCTTTCGCTCGACCGCATTTCGCGGCTGCTGGAGCGGCTTGGCAATCCGCAGGACCATCTGCCGCCGGTCATCCACATCGCCGGCACCAACGGCAAGGGCTCCTGCGCCGCGTTTTCGCGGGCGCTGCTCGAAGCGGCCGGCCACCGCGTCCATGTCCACACATCGCCACATCTGGTGAACTGGCATGAGCGCTACCGGCTGGCCGCCGACGGCGGCGGCAGGCTGGTCGAGGACGAGGTCTTCGCCGATGCCATCGCCCGCGTCGCCAAGGCCAATGAAGGCCAGAAGATCACCGTCTTCGAGATCCTCACCGCCGTCACCTTCCTGCTGTTTTCCGAACATCCGGCAGATGCCGTCATCATCGAGGTCGGCCTTGGCGGCCGCTTTGATGCCACCAATGTCATCAAGGAACCGGCGGTGTCGGTGATCATGCCGGTCTCGCTCGACCACGAATCCTTTCTCGGCGATCGTGTCGAACTGATCGCAGCCGAAAAGGCCGGCATCATCAAGGGCGGTTGCCCGGTGGTCATCGGCGCGCAGGAAAGCGAAACGGCGCTTCAGGTGCTTATCGAAACCGCCGAGCGGCTCGACTGTCCCGCCTTCGTCTATGGCCAGGATTTCCTCGCCTTCGAGGAAAACGGCCGGATGGTCTATCAGGACGAAGACGGGCTGATGGACCTGTCGCCACCGCGCCTGCCAGGGCGCCACCAGTTCGCCAATGCGGCGGCGGCGATTGCGGCGGTCAAGTCGGCAGGTTTCGAGATCAGCCATCGCGTCGCCGACAAGGCGATGGCCAATGTCACCTGGCCGGGGCGGATGCAGAAATTGCCGCAAGGCAGGCTGACGGAACTGGCGCCAAAGGGCGCCGACATCTGGCTCGACGGCGGCCACAATCCCGGCGCCGGTGTGGTCGTCGCCGAGGCATTGGCCGAGCAGGAGGAAAAAAACCCGCGGCCGCTGTTCTTGATTTGCGGCATGATCAACACCAAGGACCAGAGCGGCTATTTCCGCGCCTTTAAGGGCCTGGTGCGGCATGTTTACACGGTGCCGGTGAGCCTCAGCGAGGCCAGCGTGCCGAATGACGAACTGGCGATCCGCGCCGTCGAAGCCGGCCTGTCGGCCGAACCGGTGAGCTCCGTCGCCAATGCGCTGATGCTGCTGCGCGACACGTGGGACGGACCGCCGCCGCGCATCCTGATCAGCGGCTCGCTCTATCTGGCCGGCGCGGTGCTGGCCGAAAACGGCACGCCGCCGGTTTGAGGCGCTGGTTCACCAGGGCACGATGACGCCGGACTTCGTCAGATCACCGCGAGGAGCCAGCCATGATCAACGTAAAGCAGCTCGCTCACGTTTGCATTTTCGCAGATGATCTCGAAGTGACGCGAAGCTTCTATCGGGACGTCCTCGGCATGGACACCCAGTTCAACTTCCTGCGCGACGGCAAGATTTTCGGTTTCTACCTCAATTGCGGCAGCCGCAGCCACGTCGAGGTGTTCCAGAAAGACGGGGCCAGCTATAGCGACTTGAACCAGATCAACCACTTCTGCCTTGAAGTGGAAAACCTTGACGCCGCGATCGCCCACGTAAGAGCGAAAGGCGTTGAAGTCACATCAAAGAAACACGCATGCGATGATACCTACCAGGCGTGGATTCGCGATCCTAATAACGTGAAGATAGAACTGTTTGAGTACACAGAGAAAAGTGCGCAGTTCGTCGGAGGCGATCGTATCGCGGATTGGTGATCGCCTCACGCCTATGGCGGAGACGGCCTCGGTGGGGACTACTTCAGCTCAATCTCGATGAAGGCATACTCGCCCTCATTGGCATTGATGACGTCATGCTCCACGCCCTCCTTGCGGAAATAGGGCGCCCCCTTCTTCATTTCGGCGAAGGATTCGCCGTCCTTGGTCAGGAGCTTGAGCTTGCCGTCCATCAGCGGCACGACGACATAATCATGGCCATGGCGATGCCAGCCGGTATTGTCACCCGGTGCGAAGCGGTATTCGGTGACGATGACGCGCTCATTGTCGATGAAGACGGTGGCCTTGGCGGATCCGGTCATGTCGTTCTCCTGCTTTAAGCCAGACAAGAACATGGGCCGGCAAGTGGCGAGTGCCACGGCGGACCAGCCGCATGACCCAGAAAATCCGATCCGATCTTCGGTCAGATCAAGCGCTGCAGCGTCCTTCGCGCGTCCAGGGGGACGCGCGGCACATTAGATGACGCGCAGCAAAAAGCCCGGCGCGAGGGCCGGGCTTGTCTGCGGATTTTCCGCCGGATCAGGCGAGATTGCCGTTGATCCAGTGCGACAGCGCCGTCTTCGGCGCGGCGCCGACCTTCATGTCGGCCATTTCGCCGCCCTTGAAGATCATCAGCGTCGGGATCGAGCGCACGCCGAACTGCGCGGCCAACTCGGGATTCTCGTCGATGTTGAGCTTGGCGATCTTGACCTTGCCGCCGAGTTCGATGGCGATGTCTTCCAGCGCCGGCGCGATCATCTTGCACGGGCCGCACCATTCCGCCCAGAAATCGACGACGACCGGCTCCTTGGCGTCAAGCACATCGGTCTGGAAATTGCTCTTGTCGACCTTGACGGTGGCCATGCGAAAATCCTTTCGAGAGTTATTGTCGCACCAAATGTGGTGGTGATCGCGCCCTTCTTCAAGCAGCTGTTGTGTCACGCTCCCGTGAGTCGGGCAAGGGCGTCGTCCATCGCCGCCGGTGGCAGCTCGATCAATCGCGGCGCTTCAGTGAACAGCAGCGCCGCCGAGACCTCATGCCCGGGATAAAGCGGCTGGAGCAGTGCGCGATAGAGCGCGAGCTGCAGGACATAGGCCGGTGGAACGTCCGCCAGCGCTGCAGGCGCCGGCCGGTTGGTCTTGTAGTCGACTATCGACACCTTGCCTGATGTGATCGCCAGCCGGTCGATCTTGCCGGAGATCGAGCGCAGCTTGCCCTTGACCTCCAGGCTGCCCATGACCGCGACCTCAGCGCGTGAGTTCGGCGCAAACAGCTGATCGAAGCGGCTGTCGGCAAGGATCGCCGCCACTGAAGCCAAGGCCTTGTCGCGCTCGGTTTCAGGCCATTGCGCGCCAGCGCGCTTGAGGTAGCGCTCCGCGGCATCGCGGCGTTCGGTCTCGGCGATGCCGGGCAGCATCTGCAGCAATTTGTGCAGCGCCAGCCCCCGCATCACCGCAAAGCCAGGTTCTGCCTCGGTGTCCAGCACCGGCGAGCCGGTGTCGACTACGGCTTGCCTGGCCTCATCGATCAGCGCCGAGGCGCCGGACGGCGACAGCGGCCGCGGCAGATCCTCGAAGGGCGGCAAGGGCTGGAACAGGCTCTTCGGCAACGGCTCGAACTGTTGCGCCTGCCGCGCCGCTTCGGCGGCCGCCTGTGCGACCGGCGGAAATTTTGTCACGTGAAAGCGATGCACGGTCTCGCCGGTGGCGGGATGCTGCCGCTCGATGCTTTCGGGCGCGCCGACCAGCGCGCGGCTGACAATCGAGTGCCAGGTGCCGGCATTCGGCACCCGCTTGCCGTGATAGCCGCAGACGATCAGCCGGTCTTCGGCGCGGGTCATGCCGACATAGAGCAGCCGGCGGTATTCGTCGTCGGCCAGTTCGCGCGCGCGGACCGAAGCGGCCCGCGAAAAGCCATTGGCGACATCGCCAGCCGAACGCCAGAGATAGCCCTTGCCGTCCCAGTGTTGGCCCGAGCCATCGAACGGCATCAGTCGCGGCAGATGCTGATCGCTGAACGGCGCCGAGCCACCATCGACCAGGAACACGACGGGCGCCTCGAGGCCCTTGGCGGCATGCACGGTCATGACGCGAACCTCGTCGCGGGTCTGGTCCATTTCGCGCTTGATCTCGGGGCCGGCATTCTCCAGCGTCGACAGGAAGGATTCCAGCCCTGGCAGGCCGGTCCGCTCCTCGGCCAGGCAGAAGCTCAGGAATTCGTCGAGGATGTCGCCGGCTTCCGGCCCGAGCCGCGCGATCATTTTCTTGCGCAAGCCGTCGCGGGCGAGAGCCCCGGCATAGAATTCGAACACCGGCCTGAATGCGGCTTCATCGGACCATGTGTCGAGCTGGGCAGCGATTGCGGCCAAGGCGGCGCTTTCGCCGGCTTGCTGCCTGAGCGAAGCGATCAACGAGAGGCCGGACGGCCGCTCGCCGGCGAGCGCGAAAAGCATCTCTTCCGAAACGTCGAAAATCGGGCTGCGCAGCACGGAGGCGAGCGACAGATCGTCCTCGGGCTGGACAAGAAAGTGGCCGAGCGCGATCAGGTCCTTGACCGCGATATGACCGGGCAGGCTGAGGCGGTCGGCGCCGGCGACCGGGATGTCGCGGCGCTTCAGTGCGCGCGTCAGGGCATGGACGAAACGATCGCGCTTGCGCACCAGCACCAGCACGTCGCCGGGCCGAAGCTTCTTGCCGCGGCCTTCGATGATCTCGCCGGCGCCGATCCAGCCGGCAATGGTTGCCGCCACGTTTTCGGCAATACGCACCGCCGGCGCATGGGCGTGGTCGACGGCTTGCGTCCAGTCGTCGGGTTCGTCGACGACGTCGGCGCCGATCGACGGCCAGACCTCGACATAGCCCGGCGCATCGCTGCGGATCGCCTTGTGGGTCAGCGGGTCGGGATCGTGGCTGATGCCGCGCCGCACGAGCGGGTCGGCAAAGACACGGTCCACCGCCGCAAGCACGTCTTCGGTCGAGCGGAACGACCAGGTCAGCTTGAGATCGGCGAAGGTGGCTTTGGCGTCGCGCACTTTCGCGGAAAACAGCAGCCTTGAGTCGGCGAAGGAGTCGGGCGCCGCTCCTTGAAAGGAATAGATCGACTGTTTTTCGTCGCCGACGGCGAACACCGTGCGGTGAACATTGTCGCGTGCGCCGAGCCCGGCAAAGAATTCCTCGGCCAGTCGCTTCACCACCTCCCACTGGTCGGGACTGGTGTCCTGCGCCTCGTCGAGCAGGATATGGTCGATGCCCTGGTCGAGCTTGTACTGCACCCAGGGGCCGGCGTCGGGCCGCGCCAGGAGATTGACCGTTCGGGTAATGAGGTCGTTGAAATCGAGGAAGCCGCGGGCGCGCTTCAAGTGCTCGTAGCGGGCGATCAGCCAGTCGGCGATGGTCAGCGCGGCACGTGTGCCCTCCAGCATCCTGAACAAGGCCAATCGGTCGGAGATTTCGAGAATAGCATCGACCGCTGACAGATAGCGCTCGGCAAGATCCGGCAGCCGGTCGAGCAACGCCTTCTTGAACATTGCCGGCTCATAAGGCTCGCCATCGCCTCGCAGGAAGGCTTTTGCCAGCAGATGCAGCCGGCGAACCGGATCATCCTCGGCGAAGGCAAGACGCGCATAGGGCAGAACGTTGTTGAGCACGAAGCGGGCATCGGCGGATTCGGCAGCGCGGGCAAAGGTGATGAAATAGTGCGGCAGGAAGCCCGGCAGCGGCCAGACGGACGTCGCCAGGCCTTCGGCGGTCTGGCCGGCGCGAAACCTGAACTCGTCGAACAGCGCCTGAAAACCATCGCCGCCGGCCGCGCTGATGAAAGCGCGCAGACCGTCGCGCTTGCGCACGATCTCGGCCAGCAAGGCGTCAAGCCCATGTTCGCCGCCGCGTTCCAGAATGGTGGCGAAAGCCTCGGCCAGCCCCGCATCGCCGGCGGCCGTGCCCGAGATCATGTCACGGCGGGCGGCACCGAAGAGCGACGCCTCCATCTGCGGATCGAGCATTTCGAAATGGGCCGGTATGTTGGCCTCCAGCGGGAACTGGTGCAGCACCGATTCGCAGAAGGCGTGGATGGTCTGGATCTTCAGCCCGCCGGGCGTCTCCAGCGCCTCGGCGAACAGCCGGCGGGCGCGGCGCATGGTTTCGCGATCGGGCTGGCGACCGTCCAGCGTCTCTATCCTTGTCGCCAGTTCTGCATCGCCAAGCGCCGTCCATTCCGACAATGTCGAAAACACCCGGTTCGACATGTTGGCGGCGGCGGCGCGGGTGTAGGTCAGGCACAGGATCTTCGACGGATCGGTGCCACGCAGCAGAAGACGGATGACACGCTGGGCCAGCACATGGGTCTTGCCCGATCCGGCGTTGGCCGACACCCAGGCGGAATTTTGCGGATCTGAGGCGCTTGCCTGGCTGACGGCGGTATCGGTCGGGATGGGATAGGCCTTCTTCATGCCTCCCCTCCCTCGTCGTCGGCGTCGCCGCCGGCAGACCATTCGAGCACGCGGGCGAGATGGTCGTAGTCGCCGTCGGTCTCGCCCTCGCGAAACGGCAACGCCCGCGACAAGTATCCGGTCGCCGGGTTGGCATAGTGGATCAGCAGTTTTTCGAGCCGCGCCCAGGCCTCCTCGGCGAGGTCTGCGGCGGTTCGCGGCTTGCGGTTGTATTCGAGGATGGATTCCTCGAACACCTCGCCGTTCGGCTTCAGCCTGATGAAGGCCAGCTGCGACGGCTCGCGCGCGCCAAGCCCCTTGAAGGCGCCGCGCCTGAGCAGCGCGCCCTCGAGCGCCAGTTGCGGCGAAAGCAGCGTATGAGCCTGCGCCTTGGACGGCGAGGAGCCGGTCTTGTAATCCAGGATGTCGGCCATGCCGCCGGCCAGGAGATCGACGCGATCGGCATAGCCGGACAGCGTCACGCCGGACTGGCCGACGCCTGTTTTCTCGGCGCGCTCCTCGGCATGCCGCATTGTCACGGCTAAGGCGCGGCCGCGTTCCCATTCGATGATGCCGGCGGCGAGCTTTTCGAAGCGCGGCCACCACACCGCCTCGACATCGGGAGGAAGGGCCGCCTCGGCAAAGCATGCTCGGCCGGCGGCAATGAGACCGTCCAGCGCCTCCGGCACAAGCGGATCGGCCACGGTCCGCGAAAAAAGATGCAGGATGGCGTGTAACAGCGTGCCGCGTTCGGCAGCACCCGGGTCGCGGATGACCGGGTCGAGCGGCATCAGGCGGAGGATCCTCCTGGCATAGATCGCGTAAGGGTCGCGGCGCAGCGTTTCGATCTCGGTGACCGAGAAATGTTGCGGCCGCACATCCAGCGGTGGCTTCGGCTGCGGCCGCGGCGCGAAGTCTCTTCGTTCGCCGGCATCGAGCGCACGGGCCCAGGACAGGAATTCATCACCACGCCGGCGAAGCACCGCCGCATGGTCCTTGCCGATGAAGGTCAGCAGGCGCTGCAGCCAGCGCGACGGCACTGCCGGCGCGTCGCCGGAGCGGGCGGAGCGCGCCAGCACCACTTTCTTCGCCCCCATCGCCATCTGGAAATCATGGGCGGCCAGGCCGATGCGCCGTTCGGGCGGCTCGAGGTCGATGCCGGTCTTCATCAGCCGGGACATGAAGCGGTCGCTTTCCGGCTTGCGCGGCCACACGCCTTCGTTGAGCCCGCCGACGACCAGCGTGTCGACGTTCTGCAACCGGGCTTCCAGCGTACCCCAGATGGCGATGTTCCTGTCGGTGCCTTGTGCCGGCTTGACCGTCTCGGGTGCGATCAGCGCCTCCATCACATCGGGCCATTCGTCGGCTCCGAAGGAGAACGACGCCGAGGCAGCGACCAGCCCGCGCAAGAGCTCGGTGAGCTTTTCGCCGGCGTCGTCGGCATAGAGTTCGCTCAGACAGCCACCCGCGGAGCGGCCGAGACCTTCGAGCGCGACGACGCTGGCCCGCACAAGTGTGGCAAGATCGGCATTCTCCTCGTCGCGATAGGCAACCAGCGGCGCAAGCGCGGCGGTTAACCGGATCAGCAGGTCTCGGGCTTCTTCGATGCGCCTGACCGAAAGCCGCGATCGCCAGAAGGGCGGGCGGCGATTGCCGCGATCATCGAATTCGAGGAGCCGGGCATCGAAGAGCTCCGGCAGCGAGGCGACGTCGGGGCGGCCGGTGCCGCCGCGCAGCGCCACCAGTTCGACGATCTCCACCGCGCGACGGACGCTTGTGCGTTCCAGACCGAGGCCAAGCAGCGGGTGCTTGAGCAGCGACAGCAGGGCCACGGGATCGCCGGGGCGGAACGCCGCCTGAAGCGCCAGTCTGAGCAGGCCGGCGGCTGGCGTGTTGATGAGCGGTGTGCCGCCCGAATCGTCGGCGACGACACCAAAGCGCAACAGCTCGACCGAGACGCGCCGCGCCAGGGCGCGGTCGCCGGTGACGAGCGCGGCGCGCTGGCCGGGCTCTTCGACGGCGCGTTTCAGCGCGACGGCGATCGCCACCGCTTCGTCGCGCTCGCCGGCGGCTTCGAGCAGCGTCACGTCGGCGAAGGCCTCGGTGATATCGCCGGCCGTAAAGCGGGCGCGCGTCTCGACCCACAGCTCGGTGGTCTCCGCCGGCCGCAGCGCCTCGCCGACAAGTGCGGCGCGCAGCGCGAGCGGCCTTTCGGCAACGGCGATCTCCTCGACATCGCCGCGCAGCACGCCGATCTTGCCGATCAGTTTTGCCAGGCCGTATTGCGGGTGGCCAAGCAAGGCCGGCCGCGCGCCGGGCACCGCAATTGCCTGGAATGACGGCTCATCCAGCATCAGGTCGAGGCCGGGCAGCACGACCGCGCCGCTGGGCAGGCCGGCGATCACCGCAAGCAATTCAGCGGTGGCGGGAATGGACCCGGTGGAGCCGGCGGCGATCACCGGCCCGGTCGGCGGATTGCGCTTCAGCCGCGCTGCTTCCAGCCTTATCAGCGCATTGCGATGCGCAGCCGGGTTGGAGCGATTGCGTTCTTCGAGGAGATTCGGCCAGTTTTCGGTGACGATGCTCAGGAAGTCGAGCGTCACTTGCCACCAGCCGGCGAGGTTGCCGGTCACCAGATCGGCGAGCCTGGTCCAGTCCGTGCCTTCCGTCTCGATCTCGTCCATCAGCCGGGCCAGGTCGCGCGCCAGCCAGATGGCATCGGCGGCCGACGCCGGCACAACGATCTCCTCGTCGAAAAGTGCCGCGACATGCGCCGGCAGGCGGCGTTTCCAGGCGCGCACCAGCGGCGCCAGCAGCAGCAGGCGCTCGATCGCGGCGATCGGCGGCGCGAGGTCGATGGCGGCCGATGCGTCGGCCTCGAACGCGGCCTCGTCCTCGTCGAACTCGCCGAGCGGGCGGATGACCGGCAGTATCGCCGAGCGGCCACCCAGACAGTCGACGAAGACGCCGCGCAGCGCCCGCGCGGCGCGGCGCGTCGGCACGTAGATGGTGGCGTCGGCCAGCGCCAGCGGGTCGCCGTCGAAGCGGAAACCGGAAACGAGGCGCCCTGACAGCAGGGCCTCGGCCAGCGTCGGCAGAAACGGCGCTCCGGGCGGGATCGAGAAAACGCGGCGGGAGCCGCTCATTTCAACTCGGTGAGAGCGCTGGTCAACTCGGTAAGAGTGCCGGGCGACTCAGCAAGAGCGGTGGCAACGACCGCTTCCGCAAGCGGAATGGCGTCGGGCGTGCCAACGGTGATCCAATGGCCGTGCATCACCATGCCGTACAGGCGGCCGGCTGCGATGGCTGCATCGAAATAGGCGTTGAGCGAGTGTGGGCCGGCCGGCGCATCCTTGAAAAGCCTGGGATGGACGATCGCCGCGCCGGCATAGATCAGGCCTGTCGGGTCGCCTTTCGAACGCCGCAAGGCGCCGTCCGGCGCCATCAGGAAATCGGTGCCGCCGCTGTGTCCGGTTGCCGACTGGGAGTCCGCGAGCATCAGCAGAATATCCATTTTCGCCGCGTCCCATGCAAGGGCGAGGCGGGCAAGGTTGGGCACGCCGCTGTCGATCCAGAAGGTGTCGGCGTTGACGATGTAAAAGGGAGCCCCTCCCAGTTCCGGCAAAGCATGGACGATACCGCCGGCGGAATCGAGCAGTGTTTGGCTTTCGTCGGAAATAACGACGCGCGGCGCGCGGCGCGCGGCGACGTGGGCGACGATCTGCTCGGGAAAATAATGGACGTTGACGATGGCCTTGTCGACGCCGGCACGGGCCAGGCCGTCCAGGCTCCAGTCGAGCAACGTCTTGCCTGATATCCTGACCAGCGGTTTCGGCATTGTGTCGGTGATTGGCCGCATGCGCTTTCCCAGCCCGGCGGCAAGCACCATTGCGGTTTTGGGACGTGTCGTCACAGCGGCCGCTCCTCCAGCAGCCCGTGGGCGGTGTAGAAATCCCGCAGGCCGGCCAGTGCCGGATGCGCCAGCGCCCGCCGAAGATAATCGCGGATGCGCGGCAGGTGTTTCAGATAATAGGGCTTGCCGTCGCGCTTTTCGAGCCGGACGAAAATGCCGAGGATCTTCGAATTGCGCTGCGCCGCCATGATCGCATAGGCCTCGACGAATTCGTCCTCGTTGAAAGCACCGGCCTTATGGCGCGCAGCGATATAGGCATCGAGCGTCCGTCGCTCGATCTCAGGCGAGATTGTAACCCGGGCATCCATGGCGAGAGAGGCGAGATCGTAGGCGGAAGGGCCGATCAGCGCGTCCTGGACATCGACGATGCCAAGGCGATCGTGACCGGTACGTTTGCCGCGCCAGATGATGTTCGGCGAATGAAAGTCGCGCAGCATGAGCGTGTATTCGCACCCCTCCAGCCGGTCGAGGGCCGCGTTCCATTCCTTGGTATAGCCGGCGCGCAAGGCATCGCTTGCCGGGCCGCCTGAAATCGCCGGCACATACCAGTCGAGCAGCAATTCGGCTTCGATCATCATGGCGTCGCGGTCGAAAGGCGGCACATCGTGAAAGACGCCGGGCGCGGCCTCGATGCGATCGGGCCACGTCTTGCCGTGCATCATCGCCAGCAGTTCGGCCGCCGCCGCGTAGCGCTCCGCCAGCGGCTGACCGTGCTGGCAGAGAAATTCCTCCGAGCCGAGATGCTCCATGAGAAGAAAGCCCTGGTCCAGGTCCTGCGCGTGGATTTCCGGGGCGCTGACGCCGCCGGTCCGCAATGCCCGATCGATGGCGACGAAGGCGGCGACGGATTGTGCGGTGTGGGCGATCCCCGCATAGGGCTTGCCGTCGCGGACCGGCGGCCCGAGCACCAGCCGCGGCGAGTTCATCAACACGCGCGGCGGCAGGCCGGCCAGCGAGACGACCTCATAGGAGCGGGCCGAGGCGTCGCCGATAAAATAGCGTCTCTGCGCTTCACCCCAGCCGGCTGTTTCGAGAAAATTGCGCATGGCCAGCGAGCGCGCCGCGCGCTCGAAGGCAGCGCCTTGTCCCGACAATCTCGCCAGGCGCCCGTCGTCCTGATGGACGAGTTCGATCAGCACCGAAGTCTTTGGCAAATAGGCCTCTGCCCGCTCCGGCCATTCGACCAGGGCAGCGCCTTGCGCCAGCGCCTCGTCGAAACCCAGTTCGTCCAGTTCGGACGCCGCGGACAGGCGATAGAGGTCGAAATGATGGACGGGGACGCGCGCCTCATAGCTCTGGACGAGCGTGAAGGTCGGGCTCGGCACGTCGAGACCGGCATCGTCGGTCATTGCCCTGATCAACGCCCGCGCCAAAGTCGACTTGCCGGCGCCGAGATCGCCTCTGAGAGCCAGCACGTCGCCGGGGCGCAGCGACATGGCCAGATCCTCGCCCAGCCTTGCGGTCGCAGCCTCGTCGGCGAGAAAACGCTCCAGCACCATGCCTGCCATCGAGCGCGCTACTCGGCCGCCGCGCGGATGCCGGACGGCGTGTCGGGAAAGGCACAAATGACGGTGGTGCCCATGTCCTTGCCGGTTTCGATGCGGACACTGCCGCCATGCAGTTCGACAAAGCTCTTGACGATCGACAGGCCCAGGCCGGGGCCGCGCCGGCGGCCGCCATTGGTGCGCGGTTCGAAACGGCGGAACACGGAATCGAGCAGGTCCGGCGGCATGCCGGGACCGTCGTCGTGAACGGAGAATTCCACGCCTTCGGCAAGCGAGCGGCAGGCGAGCGTAATGGTGCTCGCCTCCGGTGCGTAGTTCGCGGCATTGCTCAGCAGGTTGTAGAGGATCTGGCGGATGCGGATTTCGTCGCCGTGAAACGTCTTTGGCGCAGTGGTCGCATCGATCTTGAGCCTGATCGCATGCTCCTCCAGCCGGTCGGCAACAAGCTCGGCAGCGGCAGCGATGGTCCGGTCGACGTGAACTTCGGAGATATCGAGCTCCATGATGCCGGCATCCACGGTCGCCAGATCGAGGATGTCATTGACGATGGTGAGCAGGACCGAGGAAGACGAACTGACATGCTCGACATATTCGCTCTGCTTCTGGTTCAATGGCCCGGTCGAGGGCAGCGAAAGCAGCTCGGTGAAGCCGATGATGTTGGTCAGCGGCGAGCGCAGCTCGTAGGAGACGTGCTGCACAAACTCGTTCTTGAGCTGGTCGGATTTTTCCAGCGCCTCATTCTTGTCCTTCAGCGCCCGCTCGACATTGACGCTGTCGGTGACGTCGACGAAGGTCATCATCACCTGCCCGTTGGGCAGCGGGATCATCGCGTAGCGCAGCACGGTGCCGTTGTTCAGCTCGGTCTGGCCGTGGCGGTCGCGGCGCTCGTCGTCGAAACCGGTGACGGCGGCAACGAACCCGCGCCAGGGGCTGTCGGCGGCGCGCCGGTCGCACAGATCGCGGATCGTGGAGACGTGAACGTTGGGCTTGGCGGCGTCGGCGTCGAGCCCCCAAAGTGCTGCGAATGCCGGGTTCGACAATCTGAGCCTGCCGTCGGGGCCGAACACGGCTACGCCTTCGGCAAGATTGTCGAGCGTTTCGCCCTGGACCCGCACCGCGGTCTGGTAGCGGCTTTCAAGGTCCATCTTCTCGGTCAGGTTCTCGAACACCCAGGTGACGCCACCTTTGGGCTGCGGATTGGCAACGACGCGGATGGTCTTGCCGTCCGGCAAATGCCACCAATGTTCCTGCGACTCGACCGCGCGATAGGCGCCAAGCAGGCTTTCCTTCCAGCGCCGCCATTCGGGCTGCTCGGCGATCTTGCCTTCGCTGCGCAGCCGGTCGAGCAACAAGGCGTTGTCCGGAGCGCTGTGCAGGAAGCCGGCGTCGAGACCCCATAGTTTCTGAAACGCCTGGTTGAAAAACCGCAGTTTTTCGTCGGTATCGAAAATCGCCACGGCGGTGTTGAGCTGGTCGAGCGTGTCGGCATGGCTGCGCACGGTCCGCTCATATTCGCTACGGATCGTTTCGATGGCGCTGGTGTCGCAGGCGAGACCCGCCGAGCCGTCCGCGCCGGCGAAGTCGGTCACGGCGAACATGCGGCGGTCGCCTTCGATCACGGTGGAAAGCGCCTGCTCGAAGACGGGATGCGACTTGTGCTGCGCAGCGATTGCATCGCGCGCCTGGCCGCCCAGGAACTCCTTCGCGTCGCGAACCGCAGCTTCGGCGTTTTCCGCCTCGACCGCCCTGGCATAGGCGCGGTTGACCCATTTCAGCCGCCCGTCCGCCGAGCGCAGCCAGGCTGGCATGCTGAGTGCGTTGAAAAGACCGAGCATGGTGTCATAGTCGGCGGCAAGGCGCTGGTTCTCAATTCTTAGCCTGGCCTCGCTTCGCTGCGTTTCAGAAAGCGAGACGAAGCGGACGAGCACGTGTGCTGCGCTCTTGCGGCCGTGCACTTCGAGCGGCGCCCCGGCCTGCGATTCGATGACGAGATCGAACGGCTTCGCCCTTTCCCGCAGTCCCGCCACGGCATTCTCGAGCGCCGCCGCCGAGCGCGGCATCAGCCAACGGCCAAAGGCGAGGAAGGCGGCACGGTCTTCCGGAGCCCCGCTTTCAACCGGCAATGTCCCGACGAGCTCGGGCCTTTTGTTTTCCGATGCCCACACGACGACACGCTGGTCGCGCAGGTTGAGCAGCGCCTCGGAGCGCTGCAGCGCAGCGTTGACGTCGGCCAGGCGGGCTCTGAGTTCGCCATTCTGGGCCGAGGTGCGCGCCCGTTCGCGGATCAGGAAAATGGCCGAGACAAGCGCCGCGCCCATGACGCCGACAAACATGGCGAGTTGCATGACCTCGACCGTGCTGACCGACAGCCCGGCTTTGGGCGCAGCCGCGTGGGATGCAGCAGCCGGTCCAGCGTGTGCCGAAAGGCCAAGCAGCGGGCCGGCGAGCGCGGAAGAAGCAAGCAATTTTCCGACGCGGGCGCCAGCGCGCCATAAGAAGCTTCCGCCTCTGGCAGCGGAACCCGTGGTCACCATATCGTTGTGGCCGCCGGAAACGGCCTGTCCCGCGCAAGGCGGGTAATCCCCCGGCATGTCCTGGTCCTCTTCGCCGCCTGAATGCAAGACCGCCCTGATGCGGGCTTCGGCCCTCGTCCCCGGGCCCGCGAATCAGCACCATAGCGCTTGCGCGAATCGGCGTGAAGAATCAATCAGCGCAAAAATAAAGCCGGGCGAAAGTCAATCGCCCGGCCTCAATATCTAGTGGTAATTTCCGCTGTGGTTAATAGCGGTAGTGTTCCGGCTTGAACGGTCCCTGCGGGGTCACGCCGATATAGGCGGCCTGTTCGCCGGACAGTTCGGTAAGCCGGGCGCCGAGCTTGTCGAGATGCAGGCGCGCGACCTTTTCATCGAGATGCTTCGGCAGGACATAGACCTGGTTCTGATACTGGCCGGGCTTGCTGTACAGCTCGATCTGGGCCAGCACCTGGTTGGTGAAGGACGCCGACATAACGAAGCTCGGGTGGCCGGTGGCGTTGCCGAGATTGAGCAGGCGGCCTTCCGACAAAAGGATCATCCGCTTGCCGTCCGGGAAGGTGATCATGTCGACCTGCGGCTTGATGTTGGTCCACTTCAGATTGCGCAGCGACGCCACCTGGATCTCGTTGTCGAAGTGGCCGATATTGCCGACGATCACCATGTCCTTCATCGCCCGCATATGGTCGATGGTGACGACATCCTTGTTGCCGGTGGTGGTGATGATGATGTCGGCGGTCGGGGCGGCATCTTCGAGGGTGACGACTTCGAAGCCATCCATCGCCGCCTGCAAGGCGCAGATCGGATCGACCTCGGTGACCTTGACGCGGGCGCCGGCGCCCTTGAGCGACGCCGAAGAGCCCTTGCCGACGTCGCCATAGCCGCAGACGACCGCAACCTTGCCGGCCATCATCGTGTCGGTGCCGCGGCGAATGCCGTCGACCAGCGATTCCTTGCAGCCATATTTATTGTCGAATTTCGACTTGGTCACGCTATCGTTGACGTTAATCGCCGGGAACGGCAGCAGGCCCTTCTTCTGCAACTGATAGAGCCGGTTGACGCCGGTGGTGGTCTCTTCGGTGACGCCGCGGATCGCTTCCTTCTGCTTGGCGAAGAACCCGGGCGATGCCGCCATACGCTTCTTGATCTGGGCAAACAGGATTTCTTCCTCCTCGCTGCCCGGATTGGAGAGCACATCCTCGCCGGCTTCGGCGCGCGCGCCGATCAGGATGTACATGGTGGCGTCGCCGCCATCGTCGAGGATCATATTGGAGGTGCCGCCATCGGCCCACTGGAATATCTTGTCGGTGTAGACCCAGTAGTCCTCGAGCGACTCGCCCTTGACGGCGAAGACCGGAATGCCGGCCTCGGCGATGGCCGCGGCCGCATGGTCCTGGGTCGAGAAGATGTTGCAGGAGGCCCAGCGGATCTCGGCGCCGAGCGCCTTCAGCGTTTCGATCAGCACCGCCGTCTGGATGGTCATGTGCAGCGAGCCGGTGATGCGCGCGCCCTTGAGCGGCTGCGCCTTGCCGAATTCTTCGCGGCAGGCCATCAGGCCCGGCATTTCGGTTTCGGCGATCTCGATCTCCTTGCGGCCCCAGCCGGCAAGCGAGATGTCGGCGACCACATAGTCATTGCTACCCGTCATGGCAGTGCTCCGATCAAGAATTGTCTTCGGGATGCGCCCGCGCCGGAAGGCGTGTCGAAGGGCGCGAGTTGCCGGCCTGACTAGCAGATCGTCGGTCGGACGACAATGGGATATAAAGAAATCTTTATCCGTGCATGTCTTCGCAGGCGCACCGGCGCGAGATCGGGTTCAGCCGCGACGCGCTCCAGGCGTCAGGACTCTTCGCCGAAGCGGGAGGCGACCAGCTGCTCCAGCGCGTCGATCACCTGCTCGGCCTCCGGGCCGCTGGCGGTGACGCGGATCGAATAGCCGGGGCTTGCCGCCAGCATCATGAGGCCCATGATCGAGGTGCCACCAACCGTGACGCCGTCCTTCTCGACCTGGACGGAGGCGTCGAAACCGCTGGCGACCTGAACGAACTTTGCCGAGGCGCGGGCATGCAGGCCACGCTGGTTGACGATTGGAAATTCCCGGACGATGTCACCCTTGTTGGCCGACAGCGCGCTCATTTGCTGCTCAGAAGCTGGCTAGCGACATTGATGTATTTGCGGCCGGCCGCCTGCGCCTCGTCCAGCGCTGCGCTCATATTGTCGCCCTTGCGAATGCTGGACAGCTTGATCAGCATCGGCAGGTTCATGCCGGCAATGACCTCGGTACGACCGGATTCCATCACCGAAATGGCGAGATTGGAGGGCGTGCCGCCGAACATGTCGGTCAAGACGATGACGCCCGCCCCCGTGTCGACACGGACGACGGCGTCGACGATGTCGCTGCGGCGCTGCTCCATATCGTCGTCGGCGCCGATCGCCACGGTCTCGAAATTGTCTTGTGGCCCGACGACATGTTCCACGGCATGGCGGAACTCGGCGGCCAGTTGACCGTGCGTTACAAGCACGAGTCCGATCATTCTTTGGTGGCTCCCGTCATCGCCGCTTCACAGCCGCATTTTATGCTCGCCGGCCATTCCAGGCGGCGGGAGCGCTATCTTGTCGACGCGAGACGCGTTGACAAGCCCAAAATTGCACAGGCCCAGGCCATTTTGACGCATTGCAGCAAAAAACCGGAACCGGATCATAAAAAGGGCGCGATCGACAGCCGCGCCATCACCGCCGGCAAGGCCGTGGCGGCGTTGCGCTCGGCAAGGTCGATACGCCACACCGGACAGCCTGCCACCGGCTCGCTGATTTCCTCCTGGAAACGGGCCATTTCTGCCTTCGGCACCAGCCGGACATGCAGGTCGATCACTCCACCCGGCTCGAACGGCAGCGGGCGCGGCATGAAGCCAGGCACTTCGGCGAGACCGGCGATGGTCGCCGGCACGCGACAGACCAGCCGCCCGGCGTGGGCCGCGGCGAGCAGCCTGTCGTCGCCGATAAGCCGCGAAAACAGCCCGCGCGCGCGGCAATGATCCAGGAGTGTCAGCGCCAGCGTCGTCTTGCCGGCGCCGGACGGTCCGGTGATGAGGACGCCGCGCTCGCCGATCAGCAGCGCCGTTCCATGAATGTTTTCAGCACGCACAGATCAGCCTTCCGCCGGCAGTGTCACGACGAAACGCGCGCCCTTGATCTCGCCGGGTTTGGTGCCCGGGATGTTCTCGGCGGTCAGCGTGCCGCCATGGGCTTCGACGATCTGCCTGCTGATCGACAGGCCAAGACCCGAGTTCTGGCCGAACGCCTCGCCGGCCGGCCGGTCGGTGTAGAAGCGCTCGAAGATGCGGTCGATGTTGTCGGCCCTTATACCGGGACCATTGTCGTCGACGGTGATGATGTTGACCTTGCCGGCGCGCGCTAGCGATATGGCGATGTGGCCGCGCTCCTCAGGAACGAAGGAGCGGGCATTCTCGATCAGGTTGGTGATGACCTGGCCGATCCTCAGGTCATGGCCGGCGACAAAATAGCCTTTGACGCCCTGCGGCAGTTTGGCGACCTTGAACTCGATGTCGACCGTCTTCTTGTTGCGCGTGGCCGTGCGCGAAACGTCGACCAGATCCGTGATGAATTTCTTGAGATCCACGGTTCCTGCGTCTTCGCGCGCGAGCTCGGCGTCAAGGCGGGAGGCATCGGAAATGTCGGTGATGAGACGGTCCAGCCGCCTGACGTCGTGCTGGATGATCTCCATCAGCCGGGCGCGCGACGCCTCGTTCTTGGCCAGAGGCAGGGTCTCTACCGCGCTGCGCAGCGAGGTCAGCGGGTTCTTCAACTCGTGCGATACGTCGGCCGCGAAACTTTCGATCGCCTCGATGCGGGCGTAGAGCGCATTGGTCATGTCGCGCACGGCGATCGACAGATTGCCGATCTCGTCCTGCCGATCGGAGAAGTCCGGGATTTCCTCGCGATTCTTGACACCGCGCCGCACCCTGACCGCCGCCGCCGACAGCCGGCGCAGCGGGTTGGCGATGGTCGAGGCAAGCAGCATCGACAGGATGGCGGTGACAAGGGCGGCGATGCCGAAGACGCGCAGGATCGCCTTGCGCTCAGCCGCGACGATCTTGTCGATGTCGCCGCCTTCCGTCGACAGCATCAGCACGCCGAGGACGGCGCGGAAGCGCTGGATCGGCACGGCGACCGAAACAATCTGCTCGCCCTGTTCGGAGATCCGGACGATGGTCGACGGGCTGCCGGTAAGCGCCTTGACCACCTCCGGAAATGCAGCGCCGTTGCCACCCGGCTGCTCATGGTAGACCGGCAGCGCGGTGTTGCGGAAGAAGTCGAAGACGAATTTCTGGATTCGCTCGAGAAGATCGGGCTCTTCCTTGTCGGTCGGCGGCAGATCGTAGCGAAGGATCTGGCCGCGCGAATAGAGGTGGCGCGAATCGAGCAGCAGATTGGCGTCGCGGTCATAGATCCGGGCGCGCGTCCGCGTCGGCGAAATCAAGCGCCTGAGCACCGGCGCGACGCGTTCCGGATTGATCGGAAAGTCCAGATTGTCGAGTTGATCGGAGCCGGGGCCCAGGCTTTCGCCGGCCTGCAGTTCAAGCAGCTTTTCCGGATCGATGCTGATCGAATCGGTCTCGACCGTCGCCGATGCCGCGATCGCGCCGGCGATGATCTCGCCCTGGGTCATCAGGCTCTCGACGCGGGCATCGATCAGCCCGTCGCGAAACGTGTTGAGGTAGAGAATGCCGGTGACCAGGACGGCCAGGCCGGCGAGGTTGAGGAAGAGAATGCGCCGCGTCAGGCTGGAAAAGATATGGTGGCCGAGGAAGCGGCGCATCGGCACCGTGATCCTCGACAGGAATGCGGGCAGAATCCGCGACGGGCGCCGGGCGCCCGTCCGTCTCACTCGCTCTACGTCCACTGCCATCGAATAGCAGCCCCCGCTCAGTCCTGGTTTTTATGCATGTCGGTGTCCCAAAACCGGGACCACTTTTGGGCGACATGCATTAAGTTTTGAGCATGTCGGTGTCCCAGAACCGGGACCACTTTTGGGCGACATGCATCAGTTCATGCTTCGCGAAACCGATATCCGACTCCGTAAAGGGTTTCGATCATCTCGAAGTCATCATCGACGGCCTTGAACTTCTTGCGAAGGCGCTTGATGTGACTGTCGATGGTGCGGTCATCGACATAGACCTGCTCATCATAGGCCGAATCCATCAGCGCATCACGGCTTTTTACCACACCGGGGCGTTGGGCCAGAGAATGCAGGATCAGGAATTCGGTGACGGTAAGCGTCACCGGCTCGCCTTTCCAGGTGCAGGTGTGGCGCTCCTGGTCCATGACAAGCTGGCCGCGCTCAAGCGAACGGGCCTGCTGGTTGGGCGTCTTGGCCGACGCCTCGCGGGCGCTGGCACGGCGCAGCACGGCGCGAACCCGCTCGACCAGAAGACGCTGCGAGAAGGGTTTGCGGATAAAGTCGTCGGCGCCCATCTTGAGGCCGAAAAGCTCATCGATCTCGTCGTCCTTGGAGGTCAGGAAGATCACCGGCAGGTCGGATTTCTGGCGCATCCGGCGCAGAAGCTCCATGCCGTCCATGCGCGGCATCTTGATGTCGAGGATGGCGAGATTCGGCGGGCGCGCCGCCAGACCTTCCAGCGCCGACGCCCCATCCGTATAAGTTTCGACGCGATACCCCTCCGATTCCAGGGCGATCGACACCGACGTCAGAATGTTGCGGTCGTCGTCGACAAGCGCGATTGTTGCCATTTCAAGTGGCTCCCTCATGAGCTGTCCCTTCTTTGGTCGAGAAGGGGCTTTTGCAGGACAAATTAGGTACAAAATGTGGCACAGGCTTCGTCCGCTGTCACGAGCGGCATGCCGGCGGCCACAATCTCACCTCAACATGGATTGGACCGATACAGACCGCCAATCCTTTGGGCACCCGCCTGATTTTTCGCACATATAAACGATTTAAACAACTTTCAAAATATTTAAATCGATTAAATATTTGATATCATTTGGCTTTTCTGGTTCTGACCGTTACAGTCTCCATCGTTGGGGGCTCCGGAAGTTCGCCGGCCAGGATGCTGCAATCGAAGAAGGAACCCCTCATGTCGGAAGCCGGCAAACGCAATCCCGCATGGGCGATCGACCGGATCGGCCTGAAAACCACCGGCGCGGTGCGCTATAATTTCGGCGAGGCAGTCCTTTACGAGGAGGCGATCCGCCGCGGCGAGGCCCGGCTTACCGCGCATGGCGCACTGGTCGCCGAGACCGGGCAGCACACCGGCCGCTCGCCCAAGGACAAATTCGTCGTCCGCGACGAGACCACCGGGCCGCATGTCTGGTGGGACAACAACAAGTCGATTTCGCCGGTCCAGTTCGACACGCTGCTCGCCGATTTTCGCGCCCACGCGGCGGACAAGGATCTTTATGTGCAGGACCTGGTCGGCGGCGCCGATGAGGACTTGAAGCTGACGACCCGGGTCGTCACGGAGCTTGCCTGGCACTCCTTGTTCATCCGCAATCTGCTCATTCGCCCGGAAGCCGCCGAGCTCGAGAATTTCGTGCCCGAGTTGACGATCATCGACCTGCCGTCGTTCCGTGCCGATCCCGTCCGCCACGGCACCCGAACCGGAACGGTGATCGCCGTCGATCTGACGCGCATGATCGTGCTGATCGGCGGCACCTCCTATGCCGGCGAAATGAAAAAATCGGTGTTCACCGTGCTCAACTATCTGTTGCCGGCGAAGGGCGTGATGCCGATGCATTGCTCGGCCAATGAAGGCGCCGGCGGAGACGCGGCGATCTTCTTCGGCCTCTCGGGAACCGGCAAGACGACGCTGTCGGCCGATCCGTCGCGCACGCTGGTCGGCGACGACGAGCACGGCTGGGGTCCGCATGGTATCTTCAACTTCGAAGGCGGCTGCTATGCCAAGACGATAAAGCTCTCGGCCGCAGCCGAGCCGGAGATCTTCGCCACCACCCAACGCTTCGGCACGGTGCTGGAGAATGTGGTGCTCGACGCCGGCCGCGTGCCGGATTTCAACGACGGCAATCTCACTGAAAACACGCGCTGCGCCTATCCGCTCCACTTCATCCCCAACGCCAGCAAGACGGGCCGCGCCGGTCACCCGAAAAACATCATCATGCTGACCGCCGACGCATTCGGCGTGATGCCGCCGATCGCCCGGCTGACCCCGGCGCAGGCGATGTATCATTTCCTCTCCGGCTACACCGCCAAGGTGGCAGGGACCGAAAAGGGCGTCACCGAACCCGAAGCGACGTTTTCGACCTGTTTCGGCGCACCGTTCATGCCGCGCCATCCGTCGGAATACGGCAATCTGCTGCGCGAGCTGATCGCCCATCACAGTGTCGATTGCTGGCTGGTCAACACCGGCTGGACCGGCGGTGCCTACGGCACCGGCAAGCGGATGCCGATCAAGGCAACGCGGGCGCTGCTCGCCGCGGCGCTCGACGGCTCGCTGAAAGGGGCCGATTACCGGACCGACGCCAATTTTGGTTTCGAGGTGCCGGTGGCGGTCGCGGGCGTCGACCGTGCCATTCTCGATCCAAGATCGACATGGGCCGATACCTCAGCCTATGACCTGCAGGCGGCGAGGCTGGTCGGCATGTTCGCCGTCAATTTCGAAAAATTCGAACCGCATGTCGACGCCATCGTGCTCGGCGCCGCGCCGCGCATGCGCGAAGCCGCGGAATAGTCGCCGCTGCATCTCGAGGCGCCGGACCGGGGTCGGGAACGCCCGACCCGGGACCGGGATCGGGAAGGCCCGACCCGGGGAAGGTCCGATCCGGGGATCGGGCCTTTTCTTTTTTCGTTCGCCGCGCCATGACTGCGGCATGAACGCCGACGACAAGATCATCATTGCCGACGATGCGGTGATCCATCCGGATGACCTGCACGAGGACTTCATCCGCTCGTCCGGCCCCGGCGGCCAGAACGTCAACAAGGTGGCGACGGCGGTGCAATTGCGCTTCGATGCAGCGAATGCGCCGGGCCTGTCGGAGCGCGTCCGCGAGCGAACCATAAGGCTGGCCGGCCAGCGCGCCACCAAGGACGGCGTCATCGTCATCGAGGCCGGTCGCTTCCGCACGCAAGAGCAGAACCGGGCGGACGCCCGGGCGCGGCTTGCGGAACTGGTCGCCAAGGCCGCCGAACCGCCGCCGCCGCCGCGCAAGAAGACGAGGCCTTCGAAAGGCGCGGTCGAAAGGCGGCTGAAGACCAAGGCTGGGCGCGGCACGATCAAGAAGCTGCGCGGTCGCGTGGACGACGATTGACACGCGTCCACCCGGACGCAAAGGGTGCGCGCTCTGGCAGCCACGCATGGTGCTTTTCCAAAAATCGATTCCGAGTTTTGGGCCGATGCGGCGGGCGCGACATCGATCGCGGTCGAGACCGCTTCCAATTCGAGGTTGCAGGTGGCAAGTTCGGTATTCGTCACAGCAAGGAGACCCCAGATGGGCATGTTTGATTTCGTCAAGGACGTCGGCAAGAAGCTCGGCTTCGGCGACGATGAGCCGGAGCCGACCGCCGATACGCTGAAGAAGGAACTCGATTCGCACGCGCTCGGCACCGACAATGTGGAAGTCGACGTCAAGGGCGATACGGCTGTGCTGAAAGGCGTGGTCAAGGATCAGTCGATCTTCGAAAAAGCCATCATCGCCGTCGGCAACACGCTCGGCGTGTCCAAGGTGCAGGCGGATGAATTGCAGGTCGCCGCACCCGAGGCCGGCACGCCCGCAGCCCCGGCCAAGCAACCGACCTTCTACACGGTCAAGAAAGGCGACAATCTCTGGAAGATCGCGGAAAAGAGCTATGGCAAGGGCAAGGGTGCGAAGAACACGATCATTTTCGAGGCCAACAAGCCGATGCTGACCGACCCGGACAGGATCTATCCGGGGCAGGTTCTGCGCATCCCGGATCTCGACTAAGGTATGTTGATATTCAGGTGATGCCGGCCTGCAAACGGCGGTTTCCTGCGCTTCCGGTGCTCACGTACTTAAGTACGCTCCGCTCCGGTTCTCTGAAACCACCATTTTCGGCTCGGCCTGACCTGAATCTCACCACACCTTAAGCTGGCGATTGCCATCCAAGGACAAGAACGGCGGCTTTCGGGTCGCCGTTCTTGTTTGTTGGTGGCATTGTCCGCCAGATGAACCCGATGAAGCGACCAAGCTGATGCTCGTTCTGCCCAGAGGCGTCCGCCACATGCCCGGCTACCTATCCCGCGCGGTGCAGGAAGCGCTGGTCGAGGATGTGAGGCAGGTCGTGCAGGAAGCGCCGCTGTTCGTGCCGGCGATGCCGCGCACCGGCAAGGAGATGAGCGTGCGCATGACCAATTGCGGTTCGCTTGGCTGGGTCACCGACAAGCAGCACGGCTATCGCTACCAGCCGACGCACCCGGTGACCGGGACGCCCTGGCCGCCGATCCCGGACGTGCTGCTGGAGCTGTGGCGCGAGGTGTCTGCCTATCCCCATCCGCCGGAGGCCTGCCTGGTCAATTTCTATTCGCCCGACGCGAAGATGGGCCTTCATCAGGACCGCGACGAGATCGATTTCTCCGCCCCGGTCGTCTCCGTTTCACTGGGCGACGATTGCCTGTTCAGGGTCGGCCAGAGCACGCGCGAAGGCGGCACCAAATCGTTCAGGCTGAAAAGCGGCGACGTCGTCGTGCTTGGCGGCGAAGGCCGCCTGTGTTTCCACGGCGTCGACCGTATCTATCCATCGACCTCGGCACTGCTCAGGAACGGCGGGCGGATCAATCTGACGCTGCGGCGGGTGACCTATCCTGGCTAATGCTGTCGCGCAAAAGCGCGGACTTTCAAGTCGAGCCGTATCGCCGTTCATCACTTTTTTCAGGCATCGGATTTTCCTAAAACCGGCACCCGCTTCGTGTCACGGCCGAGGCCCGCGACTGAGCGACCGGAAAAGATTGCCGCGACCGCATAGGCGGCGACGGAGGCTGTGGCCGGTGACAGGTATGTTGACCCGGCACTGGTGAAGGGGCAGGCACAAAGCGCATAGAGCACTGTGGCCGCAAGTCCGACCGAGGCGAATTTGAGAAGCTGGCGCGGAGCGAGCGTTCCGCGCCAGGTGGAAATGTCAGGCCGGCGCTATGCAGTGACCGGCCTCATGCGACGCGCTTCAGGTTATTGTTTTATGCATGTCGTTATCGCAAAACCGCTGCACACTTTTGCGCGACATGCATTAAAGCGCCGTTAACCGCTTCGTTACAGCTTCCTGAGCGCCACTTCCTCGACCAGATGATTGGCGCCCTTGCGCAGGATGAGATCGGCGCGGGCTCGCGTCGGCAGGATGTTCTCACGCAGATTCTTCAGGTTGATGTTGGCCCACAGGCCTTCCGCGATGGCGCGGGCCGCTGCGTGCGAAAGGTGCGAATAGCGGTGGAAGAAGGAGTCCGGATCGCGGAAGGCGGTCTCGCGCAGCCGCATGAAGCGGGCGATGTACCATTGATGGATCAGCTCCTCTTCGGCATCGATATAGATGGCGAAGTCGAAGAAATCCGACAGGAAAGGCACGATCTTGCCGTCCTTTGGCAGCTTGCCCGGCTGCAGGACGTTGATTCCTTCGAAGATCAATATGTCCGGCCGGTCGATGGTCTGGAACGCGCCGGGAACGACGTCGTAGGTCAGGTGCGAATAGACTGGCGCGCGGACATTGCGCTGCCCCGATTTGATGCCCGACAGGAAACGCAGCAGGGCGCCGACATCGTAGCTGTCGGGAAAGCCCTTGCGCTCCATCAAATTGTTGCGGCGCAGGATTTCGTTGGGAAGCAGGAAGCCGTCGGTGGTGATCAGATCGACCTTGGGGCTCGACGGCCAGCGCGCCAGCAATTCCTTGAGGACGCGCGCCGTGGTCGATTTTCCGACCGCGACGGAGCCGGCAATGCCGATGATGAAGGGCGTCTTGACGACATCCGCCGCGTTGAAGAAGGCCTGGCGCTGCCTGAACAGCAGTTGGCTGGCCTCGACATGGGCCGACAACAGCCGAGATAGCGAAAGATAGATGCGCTTGACTTCTTCGAGGTCGACCGGATCGTTGAGCGAACGCAGGCGACGGATCTCGTCCTCGCCGAGCGTCATCGGCGTATCGGCGCGGAACTGCGACCATTCTTCCGCCGAGAAAAAACGGAAGGGCGAATATTTCTCGGTGGGGGCGAGCTGGTCCATCGAGTTTCCTGCCCTCCGCAGCGATCAGCCCCGGTCCTGCCGAGACGCCTTTTCGGCGATGCCCGAACGACCGGTGCGGCGCTCGAGTTCGGTCAGGACATCGGCAAGCGGAACGCCGGCGACACCCAGAACGACGAGCCAATGATAGATGAGATCGGCGCTTTCCGAAACGAGGGCTTGTCTGTCACCACCAACGGCCGCGATCACCGTTTCGACCGCCTCTTCGCCGAGCTTCTGCGCCGCCTTGTCGATGCCGCGCGCGAACAGCTTTGCCGTCCACGAATCCGGATCGCCGGAATGCGCGCGTTCCCTGATGATTGTCTCCAGATCGGAGAGCGAAAACTCAGCCATGGCGCCATTTATCTGCTTGTTTAAGCATGATCTTTTCCGAAACCGGTTCCCCCTTTTGGCTGGCGCACGGACCTTCGGTTCGGGATCATGCTTTAGAGCCGATCCCCTGACGAGTCCAGTCGCATCGGCAGGCCGGCGCGGGCCATGTGCGACTTGGCTTCGGCAATGCTGTACGTGCCGAAATGGAAAATCGATGCCGCCAGCACCGCGCCGGCATGGCCGTCGCGAATGCCCTCGACCAGGTGATCGAGCGTGCCGACGCCGCCGGAGGCGATGACCGGCGCACGCACGGCGTCGGCGACCGCGCGGGTGAGCGCGATGTCGTAGCCGGCCTTGGTGCCATCGCGGTCCATCGACGTCACCAGGATCTCGCCGGCGCCGCGATCGACCATCTGCCGAGCGAATTCGACCGCGTCGATGCCGGTCTTTTCGCGTCCGCCATGGGTGAAAATCTCCCAGCGGTCGGCCTCGCCTTCGGCCGACACTTTCTTGGCGTCGATGGCGACGACGATGCACTGGTTGCCGAACTTGTCGGCCGCCTCGGCGATGAAATCGGGATCTCTCACCGCCGCCGTGTTGATCGACACTTTGTCGGCGCCGGCCAAAAGCAGCTTTCTTATGTCGGCGACCTGGCGCACGCCGCCGCCGACGGTCAGCGGCATGAAGCATTGCTCGGCGGTGCGGGCGACGATGTCGAAGATGGTCTCGCGATTTTCGGACGAGGCGGTGATGTCGAGGAAGCAGAGCTCGTCGGCGCCGGCGGCATCATAGGCCTTGGCCGCTTCGACCGGATCGCCGGCATCGATCAGGTCGACGAAATTGACGCCTTTGACGACGCGGCCGTTCTTGACGTCGAGACAGGGGATGACGCGGGCTTTCAGCATCAGATCCTCGCATGCGCGGCAAGAAAATCGCCAAGCAATTGCCCAACGACAGGCGGAACCTCGCCTTTGGCGTCAAAGGCAGGATCGTAGGCTGACAGGGTGATGCCGACGATCGGGATCGACTTGGCCAGCCCGCAAACCAGTTGCCGCAGCTGCTCCGGATTTGGACCTCCCGGCAGCGCATAGCGGTTCACTTGCAGCACATCCGGATCGTGAACATCAAGATCAAGATGCAAATGCGCTTGGGCCGCGCCGGCCGCCTTGAGCTTTCCGACATTGTCGAGTGCATCGGTCCACTGGGCGCGAATGATCGGCAATGTCTCGAGAAACCGCCTTTCATCTGGATCGAGGTCGCGCGCGTCGACCAGCATGCAGCGCGACGGGTCGATCGCCTGGAAGCCGGGAATCGCTGACGTCATCGGCCGCCAGCAGAGCCCCAGCGTCGTCGCCAGCGCCATGCCGTCGAGAAAGCCGTAGGCGGACGTCTCGGGCGTGTTGAGATCGCCATGCTGATCGATCCAGATGATCGAATCAGCGGCGTCGCCAGCCACCGCACCGGCGGCGGTCAGGCAATTTCCGGCGAGCACGATGGGAAAACGCTCATCGTCGCGCGCCATGTCGACCTTGGTGGCGACTGCCCGACAAACCGCGAAACCTGTCGCGATTTCGCGTCTCTGGGCATCGCCGACCTCGCCGATGTCCTCGACGATGACATCATGGCCGCGCAACGCAAGTTCATCGACAAGGCCGCCGGCAATGATGGCGTCGGGGCCCTGGCCAAAGCCGGCGTGGTAAAGGCCGCTGTCATAGGGTGCGAGGATGATCGAGAGTTTCATCGCGCCCTCGCCCTCTCCGGTCCGGCCGCCAGGATCGCCAACGCCTCGGCCGGGTCGATACGTCCGTCATAAAGTGCACGCCCTGAGATGGCGCCTTCGAGCATTTGCGCATCGGGCATCGTCATGCGCACAATGTCGGCGATCGACGCCAGCCCGCCGGAGGCGATGACCGGGATGGACACGGCGTCGGCAAGATCGATGGTGGCGTCCCAGTTGATGCCGGTCAGCACACCGTCGCGGTCGATGTCGGTGTAGATGATGGCGGCAACGCCGGCGCCCTCGAACTTCTTCGCCAGTTCGATGACGCCGAGACTAGAGGCCTCGGCCCAGCCCTCGACCGCCACCTTGCCGCCCTTGGCGTCGATGCCGACGGCGATCTTGCCGGGGAATGCCTTGCAGGCCTGCCTGACCAGATCCGGATCGCGCACCGCCACCGTGCCGAGAATGATGCGGGCCAGGCCGCGATCGAGCCAGTCCTCGACCTGCGCCAGGGTGCGGATGCCGCCGCCGAGCTGCACCGGGTTTTTCGATGCCTTGAGAATGGCGCCGACCGCCGCGCCGTTGACGCTCTGGCCCTTGAAGGCGCCGTTGAGGTCGACGACATGCAGCCATTCAAAGCCTTGTTGCTCGAAAGCCCTGGCCTGCGCGGCCGGGTCGTCATTGTAAATCGTCGCGGTCGCCATATCGCCGTGCTTCAGGCGCACGCACTTGCCGTCCTTGAGGTCGATGGCCGGGAACAGGATCACCGTTCAGGCGCCTTCAACAATGACGAAGTGACCGGTCGAGGCGGCAAGCCTGTACTTCAATGCCTCCCGGTATTCAGGCGATTCGTAGCATTCTATCGCCTTGTCGTAGGACTCGAACTCGACCAGGACGTGGCGGTTGCCTGTCGGCCCTTCCGGGTTCGCATAACGCCCCGCCCGCACGGGAAACTTCGCGCCATATTTCGCAAAAGCCGCCGCGTTCGCCTCGATATACTGCTTGTAGCCCTCGGGATCGCGGACATCGACCATCGCCATCCAGTAGCCTTTCTTGCTCATTTTCTAGGGCCTCCAGCGCAGGAAATTGGTGATCAGCGCCAGGCCAAGCGCCTGGCTCTTTTCGGGATGAAACTGCGTGCCGGCGAGATTGTCGCTGATAACAGCAGCTGTAACCGGACCACCATAGTCGGCAATCGCCAGCACCTCGTCCGGCTTCTGCGCGTCGAGATGGTAGGAATGAACGAAATAGGCGTGCAGCCCCTTGCTGCCGGTCGGAATGCCGGAAAACAGCGGATGCTTGCGCGTGAGCTCGATCGTGTTCCAGCCGATCTGCGGGATTTTTAGCGCAGGATCGGCCGGGGTGATCTCCTTGACGTCGCCGGCGATCCAGCCAAAGCCTTTTGTGACAGTCTTTTCCAGGCCCCGCTCCGACATCAGCTGCATGCCGACGCAGATCCCGAGGAATGGCCGCCGCTTGACGATCGCGACCTCCTCGACCGCTTCCCACATGCCGGCCACGGCGCGCAGCCCGGCCGCGCAATCGGCATAGGCGCCGACGCCGGGCAGGACGATGCGATCGGCGGTTCTGACACGCTCGGCATCGGCGGTCAGGTCGATGGCGGCGGCGATGCCGGCCTCGTGCGCGGCGCGCTCGAAGGCCTTGGTGGCCGAGCGCAGGTTGCCCGAGCCATAATCGATGATCGCGACCCGCATGTCAGGGCCTTCCCGGCGTGTGCGTCAGTCCGAGCACCAAGCCTGTCTGTGCCGGCCGGGCATGGGCAGCATCCGGAACGATGCGCGGCACTGGCGCTGGCTCATCCGCACGCGCTTCGGCTTCCAGCACATAGCGCGTATCGGCATCGTCGAGCCTGTCGGCCTCGACGACGCCCCATTCGTGCCAGCCACGACGGCGCAGTGCGGCGATCCGCAACGCCTGCCCTTCCAGCCCGACATAGAGCGATACCAGCAGCGACAGCAGCGGGCCGGCCAGCCCAAGGCTCAGCCCTTCGGCAAGCATCGAAAGCAGAGCCATGCCGACAAACGCCAGTGCTGCCTCGATCCACAACCGGTGCCAGAGCAGCCACAGCGGCGGCACGAGGAAGCCAAGCCAGGAAAACCCATCACGGACAAAGGCCGTTGTGTCAGGCTTTTCGCCGCGGCCCGGCGGTTCCATCACGACATAGACGGCCATGGCCTATCCCTTCAGAGATCCCTTGGTGGAAGGAACCGCGTCAGGCTGGCGCGGGTCGCTTTCAAGCGCGAAACGCAGCGCACGCGCCACCGCCTTGAAGCAGGTCTCGGCGATGTGGTGATTGTTGGCGCCGTAATGGTTGGTGACATGCAGCGTGATGCCGGCATTTTGCGCCAGGGCCTGGAAGAATTCGCGCACCAGTTCGGTGTCGAACGTGCCGATCTTCGGCGACGAGAACACAACGTTCCAGACAAGGAAAGGACGGCCGGAAACGTCGATCGCCGCGCGCGTCAGCGTCTCGTCCATGGCGAGATCGATCGAGGCATAGCGCATGATGCCCCGCCGCTCGCCTAGTGCCTTGGCCAGCGCCTGACCGAGCGCGATGCCGGTGTCCTCGACCGTGTGATGATCGTCTATGTGGAGGTCGCCCTTGGCCTTGACCGTCATGTCGATCAGCGAATGGCGCGACAGCTGGTCCAGCATGTGATCGAAGAAGCCGACGCCCGTCGAAATATCGGATTTTCCCGAGCCGTCGACCTGGACCGATACGGAGATGTCGGTTTCCCTGGTCTTGCGGCTTGCGTTGGCGGAACGGGGCGGCATGTTCATCCTTGTCCAGAGTTCAGGCGTTCCAAGCGTCCACATGCTTGAAAGCGTCCACGTGCTTGAAAACGAGAGCCTTCTAGCAGCATGATCCGGTGATTGCCAGTTGCCGTGCCAAGCAGTATCGAGCCTGGCCGATGACCGGTTGGCAATCGTCGGACCTATGCATACATAGGGTCGATCAAGTCACTCGTAATGCGCCAATCGCCTTGTCGGGACCGGTGCTGATCGGAGCAGAGATGTCGAACGAACTGACCATGCACGCCACGACGATCCTGACCGTGCGCAGGGGCGGCAAGGTGGTGATCGCCGGTGATGGCCAGGTCAGCCTTGGCCAGACGATCATGAAAGGCAACGCCAAGAAGGTGCGCCGAATCGGCAAAAGCGGCAATGTCATTGCCGGTTTCGCCGGCGCCACCGCTGACGCCTTCACGCTTCTGGAGCGGCTGGAGGCCAAGCTCGAACAATATCCTGAGCAATTGACGCGGGCCTGCGTCGAACTCGCTAAGGACTGGCGCACCGACCGCTATCTGCGCCGGCTGGAAGCGATGATGCTGGTTGCCGACAAGTCGGTCTCGCTGGCGCTGACCGGCACCGGCGACGTGCTCGAACCCGAACATGGCGTCATGGCGATCGGCTCGGGCGGCAATTATGCGCTGGCCGCGGCGCGCGCGCTGATGGACACCGACAAGGATGCCGAAGAAATCGCCCGCAAGGCGATGCAGATCGCATCCGACATCTGCGTCTACACCAACAACAATTTTGTCATCGAAATCCTCGATGCCGGCTGAGCCGGCCGCTGGCCATGATCCCGAAAAGTGGAAACCGGTTTTTGCTTCGCTGACCTTCGGTTCGCAGGAGATCATGGCCAAACGAGAAAATAGATATGATTTTCGACCGGTGACGGAGGCGGACCTGCCGATGATCGCGGCATGGCTGGCCGAGCCGCATGTCGCCGAGTGGTGGGACGATCCCGAGACGGAGATCGCCCAGATCCGTGAGCACATCGACAGCATTTCCGTCGAGCCGCTGATCATCGAGCTCGACGGCGAGCCGATCGGCTACATGCAGAGCTACGATCCGCATCTGGAGGACGGCCACCCCTACAGCGACCAGCCTTTCGGCACGCTCGGCATCGATCTGTCGATCGGCAGGCCCGAGCTTGTCGGACGCGGCCACGGCTCGGCAATTGTCCGGCAGTTCGTGGAACAGCTGTTCGAGGAAGGGGCACCGCGTGTCATCATCGACCCGGATCCATCCAACGGACGAGCGATCCGTGCCTATCAAAAGGCCGGGTTCAGAACTATCGATCGCAGGCAATCGGAATATGGCGACGCCGTGCTGATGGCAATTGACGCGGAAGAGGGCGGCGCCCAAGAGGGCAATATCGAATAGGGTGACGCCGAATAAGGCGCCGAAGAGGGGCAGTAACAGCATGAGTACAAGCGGCGCCGACAAGACCGTCTCGGCCTATGAAGACAGCTGGCGGATGGGACTTCTGCTCGTCCTCGGCCTGATTATATTCCAGGCTGGAGCCCTCTACGGCATGGGCCGAACGCCGATCTGCGAATGCGGCTATGTCAAGCTGTGGCACGGCATCGTGCAGAGCTCGGAGAATTCCCAGCATATTTCCGACTGGTACACATTCTCGCACCTCATCCACGGCTTCCTGTTCTACGCGCTGGCGTGGGCTCTGTTCCCGCGCTCGCCGATCGGGCTCAGGCTGGCATTTGCGGTCGTCATCGAGGGCGGCTGGGAGCTTCTCGAGAACAGCCCGTTGATCATCGAGCGCTACCGCGCCGGCACGATCTCGCTCGACTATTACGGCGACAGCATCATCAATTCGGTGGCGGACACGCTGGCGATGGTGCTGGGATTTGTGATGGCGCGCAGGCTTCCTATATGGGTGATCGTGACCCTCGCTCTCATCTTCGAATTCGGTGTCGGCTACATCATCAGGGACAATCTGACACTCAACGTGATCATGCTGCTGCATCCGTTCGAGTCCATCCGGCAGTGGCAAAGTGGAATTTAGCGATATGACCACATTCTCGCCCCGCGAAATCGTTTCGGAACTCGATCGCTTCATCATCGGCCAGAAGGACGCCAAGCGCGCCGTGGCCATCGCCTTGCGCAACCGCTGGCGCCGCCAGCAGCTCGAAGGCCAGATGCGTGAAGAGGTGATGCCGAAGAACATCCTGATGATCGGCCCAACCGGCGTCGGCAAGACCGAGATATCGCGCCGCCTGGCGCGCCTTGCCGGTGCGCCGTTCGTCAAGGTCGAGGCGACCAAGTTCACTGAGGTCGGCTATGTCGGCCGCGACGTCGAGCAGATCATCCGCGACCTGGTCGAGATCGCCATCGGCCTGGTGCGCGAGAAGATGCGCGAGGACGTCAAGGCGCGCGCCCATATCAATGCCGAGGAACGCGTGCTCGAAGCGCTCGTCGGCAAGACGGCGAGCCCGGCGACGCGCGACAGTTTCCGCAAAAAGCTGCGCGACGGCGAGCTCGACGACAAGGAGATCGAGATCGAAGTGAGCGATACCGGCACTGGCGGCATGCCCGGCTTCGAGATACCCGGCATGCCGGGCGCCAATATCGGCGTGTTGAACATCAACGACATGCTGTCGAAAGCGATGGGCGGCCAGAAGACCAAGACCCGCAAGACGACAGTGAAGGAATCCTACGCGGTGCTGGTCGGCGACGAGTCCGACAAGCTGCTCGACCAGGACGAGGTGGTGCGCAGGGCGCTCGAATCGACCGAAAACGACGGCATCGTCTTCCTCGACGAGATCGACAAGATCGCCTCGCGCGAAGGCGGCATGGGCGCCGGTGTTTCCCGCGAAGGCGTGCAGCGCGACCTGCTGCCGCTTGTCGAAGGCACCACGGTCGCGACCAAATACGGACCGGTGAAGACGGATCACATCCTGTTTATCGCATCGGGCGCGTTCCACGTTGCCAAGCCATCCGATCTGCTGCCCGAACTGCAGGGCCGTCTGCCGATCCGCGTCGAGCTGCGTGCGCTGGAGAAGGACGATTTCGTCCGCATCCTGACCGAGACCGAGGCCAGCCTGATCAAGCAGTACATCGCGCTGATGAAGACCGAGGGCGTCGATCTCGTCTTCACCGACGACGCCATCGATTCACTGGCCGGCATCGCCGTCGATCTCAACGCCAGCGTCGAGAACATCGGCGCCAGGCGACTGCAGACGGTGATGGAGCGGGTGCTGGACGAGATCTCCTATGACGCGCCGGACCGCCACGGCACGTCGGTGACAGTCGACGCCGCCTATGTGGAGAAGCATGTCGGCGATCTGTCGAGAAACACGGATCTGTCGCGATTCATCCTGTAGCAGGCGATCGATCCGCAAGAGTCGGACCGGCGGAGCCGGCACGTGTGGCCAAATGGAAGCATCTGGCCAGCTTTTGTCTTGCCGGGCGACGGGGCTCTCGACTCCCGTTGCAGCTTTACCTAGTTTGCCGGCAACACCAGCGCCGCGCAGCTTTTTGGATGCGCAAAGGACGCTGTACAGTTGGTTCTGCGCATGACCCCCGAGAATCGGTTCCGAGGGTCATGCGTTGTTGCAGGCGGCGGCGCATGAAAAAAACGATCCTCGTCACTCTCGGGCTGACGCTGGCGACAGCCATGTTCGCCGCCGAAGCGGCGACGATGGTGCCGCCGGGCAACAGTCATGTCGAGCAGCCCAACATACCGGGCGCCTCAAGCCGGCGCACCCAGGCCACCAACACCACCTTCCAGTCGAAATACCGCAAGGTCTATGCGCTGCTGCAGCACGACGCCGGTCTTCGCGGCAAGATCGAGCAGGCAGCAGCGACCTATGGCATCGATCCTATGCATATCGTCGGCGCCATCGTCGGCGAGCACACCTACAATGTCGACGCCTACGACCGGCTGCAGACCTACTACGTCAAGGCGATCTCCTATCTGTCGAGCAAGCTGTCCTTCGCCTACGAAGGCGAGGACATCACCGATTTCGTGCAACGGCCGCAATTCCAGGAATGCGTCGGCAAATCGGATAGTTACGAGCTCTGGGAATGCCGCGAGCAGGTGTGGAACCTTTCCTTTCGCGGCAAGACTGTCGGCGGTGAGAGCTTCCCCGACGACCGCTTCGGCGCGACTTTTTTCCAGCCCTATTATGCCGGCCAGACTTTTGGCCTGGGCCAGCTCAATCCGCTGACCGCCTTGCAGATGAGCGATCTCGTGCACCAGGTGTCCGGCCTGCCGAAGCTCGACGTCGGCGATCCGAACGCGGTCTACAAGACCATCATGGATCCGGACCTGACCTTGGACTATGTCGCGGCGACGATCCGGAAATCGATCGATGCCTATCAGAGCATTGCCGGCTTCGACATATCGGGCAATCCCGGCATCACATCGACGCTCTACAATGTCGGCAATCCTGAGCAGCGCGCCCATGCGCTGAAGGCCGAAAACGACAGGCGCCGCGCCGCGGGCGAACCGGAGAAGCTGCCCGAGGAAAATTACTATGGCTGGCTGGTCAACGACAAACTGCCGGAGCTGAAGGCGCTGTTTTAGTGGGTATTGATATCTGCACTTTGAGCTGAAACCGAAGTCGCCCCTTAGGCGTTTGCGCTGCCCCTCATCGCCTGCTTTCGACAATCGGCACGCACCGGGCTCACGCCGCCAGCAGCGACTTCAGCTTGATCGTTTGCGAACCGAGCGCCTCAGGCGCCGGCTTTGCCCTTTTTGCGATCAGCATCTCGGCCAGCCTGATGTCGCGGGCGACAGAATTGCCCGGACCGATTCCGCTCGCCGCGACCAGCCTGCCGTCTTGCGCCAGGTGAAACAGGATGAAGGCGCCGTCGTCGAGGTCGCGGCGCACGACCTTGCTGCCCTCGTCCGACAGCCCAGATATCTGCAAGGTCAGGCCGTACTGATCCGACCAGAACCATGGCACAGCCGAGTGGGCCTCACCGGCGCCAAGCATGTTGCTGGCCGCAATCGCGCCCTGCTCCTGCGCGTTGCGCCAGGCCTCCAGCCGCACGCGCCGGCCGCCATAGACGGCAAGCGGAAACGAGCAGCAATCGCCGGCGGCAAAGATATCCGGATCGCTGGTGCGAAGCTCGGCATCGACGGCTATGCCGTTGTCGATCGTCAGGCCCGCTTCTGCGGCAAGTCCGGTCACCGGCACAGCGCCGATGCCGATCACCGCCAGGTCGGCGACGATGTCCTGCCCGCCGGCAAGCGCGATGCTCACCTCGGCGCCGTCATCGGCAATCGCGGCGATTGCGTCGCCGCACAGGATTTTGACGCGTTCGGCTTCATGCGCCTCGTGGACGATCTTGGCGATCTCGGCCGGCACGCCGCGCATCAGGATGCGCGGCTGCGCCTCGATGACGGTGACAACTGCGCCCAGTCTGCGTGCTGCGGCGGCGAGCTCAAGACCGATGAAGCCGCCGCCAACGATGGCGATGCGGTTTCCGGCGCGGAGATGGGCTCGAATTGCCAGCGCGTCGTTGAAGGTCCGGAGATAGGCACAACGCGGCCCGAGGCCCGGCATTGGCAGTCTGCGCGGCAGGGAACCGGTCGCCAGCAGCAATTTGTCGTATGGCAGCGCCGAGCCGTCCGACAGGCGCACGACATGAGCAGCGCGGTCGATCGCCACCGCCTGAACCGAATGGATATGCCTTATCGATCTCTCGGCCAGGATCTCATCGCTGGCGATCGCCTTGATCACCGGCGCATCGCCGGCCATCGCGTCCTTCGACAGCGGCGGCCGCTCATAGGGCAGATGCGGCTCGTCGCCTACCAGCGTCACCGGGCCATCATAGCCGAGATCGCGCAGCGCCAGGGCAGCCCGCCCGCCGCATTCGCCGGCGCCGATGATGAGCATTCCTTTCGCCATCACCGTCACCCGATCTGAATGAGGATTTTGCCGGCGTCGAGCTTGACCGGATAGGTCCTGAGATTGACGCAGACCGGCGCGCCCCTGGCTGCACCGGTCTTGTAGTTGAAGCGGCCATTGTGCTTCGGGCATTCGATGATGTCGTCCATCACCAACCCGTCGGCCAGATGCACCTTCTCATGCGTGCAAAGGCCGTCCGTCGCGAAATATTCGTCGTCGGGACTGCGATAGATGGCGAAGGTGCGGCCGTCATGGTCGAACCGCATCACGTCCTCTTCGTCGATGTCATCGGCACCACAGGCCTCGACCCAGTCGCTCATTGATCCTCCCGGCAGAATTTTTCTTGGTCAACATGCCCCGGCACAGGCGCGCAAATCATTCGGCTGCTGCCGCGACGGCGTCGTTATCGTTGTGGAATTCCTCGCGATAAGGCTTGGCGGTCGGCGGCAGTTCGCGCTTGAGGAAATAGTCTTCATTGCGCAGCTGGCGCAGGAAGGCAGGCACCATCTCGCGATAGCCGGCCAGGATCGATGGCGTCGGCGCCGGCAGGTCGTGCTTGATCAGCTCATGCAGCCTCGGCAGCGCGTGATAGGGCACCATCGGGAACATGTGGTGCTCGACGTGGTAGTTCATGTTCCAGTAGATGAAGCGGCTGATCGGGTTCATGTGGACCGTGCGGCTGTTGAGGCGGTGGTCGATGACATTTTCGGCGAGGCCGCCATGCTGCAGCAGGCCGGTCATGACGTGATGCCAGGCGCCGTAAAGCCTGGGCAGACCGACCAGCATCAAGGGCAGGAACGAGCCGCTATAAAGTGCCAGCGCGATCGTCGCGGCATAGATCGCGGTCCAGATGCGGGCAATGCGGATCGCCTTCGGCTGCTCCTGCTCGGGAATGAAGGTCTTTTCCGCCGGGCTGATGATACCGGCCGCGTTGCGCACCATGTCGCTCATGGCATGCCAGGCATCGACAATGCCGAAGAAATTGAGCACGACGCGCAACAGGTCCGGCGGGCGCATCACCGCGATCTCCGGATCGCGGCCGACGATGATCGTGTCAGTGTGATGCCGCGTATGGCTCCAGCGCCAGGCCACCGGGTTGCGCATGATCATGAAGCAGGCGATCTGATAGACCGCATCATTCATCCACTGCGTCCTGAAGGCGGTGCCGTGGCCGCATTCGTGCCAGCGTGAATCGGTGGAAGAGCCGTAGAGCACGCCATAGACGAAGAAGAACGGCACGCACCACCATGTGCCCCAGAACCAGGCGCCGCCGGCGCCGCTCAGGACCAGGGCGGAGAGCCAGATGATGGTGTCGCGGATCGCCGGCCCATCGGAGCGCTGCATCAGCTCCTTCATCTGCTTGCGGGGCACGTCGGTATGATACCATTCGGCCGCCGCTAGCCCGGTCTCGACGGCGCGTTTCGCGTCGCGGCCGAGCAGGCTGTAGTCTCGCCGGGACGGCATTGCGGATAGTGTCGCTTCCATTGAGGCTGCCTCCGTCGGCATCCGTCGGAACGGGTGCCTCTGCCACAGGTGCTTATGCCCTAAAATAACGCCAAGCCGTGATAGGCTCAACATCATGAAGATAGTTTCTATCATTTCCCATCAGAATGATGTATAGCCTATGCCAGGCAATCAGGCAGGAAGCGTATGGCAAAACGGCCAACCATCGCCGATCTGGCGCGTATTTCGGGGGTCAGCGTCGCCACCGTCGATCGGGTGCTGAACAATCGCCTGCCGGTGCGCGAGGAAACCGCGCGCCGCGTCTATGAGGCCGCCACCAGCATCGGCTACCACGCCGCCGGGCTGATCAAGCAGCGGATGCGCCAGGAACTGCCGGAATACCGGCTCGGCTTTCTGCTGCTGAGGGGCAATGATGTTTTCTACAGCGATTTCGCCCGGGAGGTCGAACTGGCTGTCTCGCAGTCGCAGCGCTTCCGCGGCGTCGCCACCATCGATTTCGCCAGTTCGCTGGCCCCCGACGAGATCGCCGCGCAGATGCGCAAGCTGGCGGCGAAATCCAGGGCAGTCGCCCTTATCGGTCCGGACCATCCAACGCTGACGGCGGCCGTCGAGACCCTGAAGGCGAGGGGGCAACCCGTCTTCTCCCTGCTATCCGACTTTGCAGCCGGCATCCGCGAGGGCTATGTCGGCCTCGACAATCGCAAGGTCGGTCGCACCGCGGCCTGGATGATCGCCAGAGCGGCGAGGAAGCCCGGCAAGGTCGCCCTTTTCGTCGGCAGCCATCGCTTCCATGGCCATGAGCTGCGCGAGATCGGCTTCAGATCATTTTTCCGCGAGCATGCGCCGGAATTCACGGTGATGGAGACGCTGGTCAACCTGGAGGCCAACCAGGTGACCCATGATGCAATGATCGATCTTCTGGCGCGGTACCCGGATCTGGCCGGCTGCTATGTCGCTGGCGGCGGCATGGAAGGCGCGGTTTCCGCGCTACGGGCGGCCAGGCCGGCAAACATGCCAGTGGTCGTCTGCAACGAGATCAACGCCGAATCGCGCGCGGCGCTCGCCGACAACATCCTGACCATGGTGATTTCGACCCCGCTGGCAGCACTATGCCGCGAACTTGTCGGGCTGATGGTGCATGCCATCGAGGCAGGCGCCGCCAATGCGCCGGGCCAGACCTTCCTGCCCTTCGACATCTATCTGCCGGAAAACATCTAGGCTCGGGCAGAACATCTGGGGTCAGCCAAGACATCCTGTTTAGATCGGGGCGTCGGCAGTGATGTGAACCATCAGCCTGATGGATTCTTGCAGAAGGTTTGCCGGCCCTCAGCCGCGTTGTCCGAAAAAACCGGCAGCCGCTTTCGGAATCTCCTTGACGCCCGCCAGTAGAATGGAATAAATATTTCACCAACTAGCTATTTTGGTTCTTTCGTTCCGGAACATCTGTTTCAACGGAGGGCTTGGCGTTCCAGCCAACGCGGAAATCGCCATCGGAAACGGAGAAGCAATCGGGAGAGATTCCCTGGGAGATCGGGGATTCCGGGTAGATCGGTGCAGCCGGACACCAATTCTGTGGAGGAGAAATAGAATGAAAAAGCTGCTGTTGGGCGCCACATTCCTGGCGCTGATGAGCTCGTCCGCCCTCGCTGCCAAAATCGGCGTGTCGATGGCGCTGTTCGACGACAATTTTCTCACCGTGCTGCGCAACGGCATGATCGAGCAGGCCAAAGGCATGGAAGGCGTCGAACTGCAGGTCGAGGACGCGCAGAACGACGTCGCCAAGCAACTCGACCAGATCAAGAACTTCGTCGCCTCGGGCGTCGACGCGATTGTCGTCAATCCAGTCGACACCTCGGCCACCCAGGCAATGTCGGATGCCGCCGCTGCGGCCAACGTTCCGCTGGTCTATGTCAACCGCGAGCCGGTCAATGTCGACAAGCTGCCTGACAACCAGGCTTTCGTTGCCTCAAACGAGGTTGAGTCAGGCACTCTCGAGACCCAGGAAGTTTGCCGCCTGTTCAAGGAAGCCGGCAAGACCGAGGCCAATGTCTATGTGATCATGGGCGAGTTGTCGAACCAGGCCGCGGTGCAGCGCACCAAGGACATCGACGATGTGATCGCCACTCCCGAATGCAGCTTCATCAAGATCATCGACAAGCAGACGTCGAACTGGAAACGCGAGGAAGCACAGAACCTGATGACCAACTGGCTGTCGACCGGCGCGCCGTTCGATGGCGTGATCGCCAACAATGACGAGAGCGCCATCGGCGCCATCCAGGCCATGAAGGCTGCCAACATCGACATGAAGTCGGTTGTTGTCGGCGGCGTGGACGCCACCCAGGACGCGCTTGCCGCGATGCAGGCGGGCGATCTCGACGTCACCGTGTTCCAGGACGCGGCCGGCCAGGGCGCCGGGGCGCTGGACGCGGCGCTCAAGCTTTCCAAGGGCGAGGCGGTCGAGCAGAAGGTCTACATCCCCTTCCAGCTGGTCACGCCGGCAAACATCGACAAGTTCCTGCAGAAGAATTGAGCAGAGGAGCGTTCTCGATAGGGGCGGCGCGGCAGAGCATCGGACCGGTTTTTGGAATCCGACGTTTTAAGTACAAAAAAAGCAGCGCCGCTCCCTCTTTCCCTCATCGCCGAAACAAACGGCGAGAGGGCCACTGCGATTAGAGCGATGTGCGTCCGTTTGGACGCACAAAAGTACGCTCTAAAACTTTGGGACTACGCATCGTGCTTTCCGAAAATCGATCCCGATTTTCGGGCCGAAGCGGTTGGAGGAAGCAAAAGTTGACACAGACAACCCATGGCGTCGGCGGACTGAGCTATGATGCGAAAAAGCGGACATGGCCTGCCGAATTCAACGTTTTCCTGGCGCTCATCATCCTGGTCGGCGCCTTCGAGCTGATAGGCCGCGTCTTTCTTGGCGACAGCTTTCTGTTCAACACCCGCCCCAATGTCGATACGATCTTCAACGAGGCGCGCCTGCAGATCATCATCCTGCAGGTGTCGATCGTCGGCATCATCGCCATTGGCGTGACGCAGGTGATCATTTCCGGCGGCATCGACCTTTCCTCTGGTTCGATCGTCGGCGCCACGGCGATGATCGCCATGAGTTTCGCCCAGGTGGCGACGGTCAACGGCAACCCTAATCCCAAGGCGGTGTTCCTCGCGCAAGGCTGGACCGACCTGCCGGTGATCGTGCCGGTGCTGGTCGCGATCGGCTGCGGCCTGCTGGCGGGCCTGGTCAACGGCTCGTTGATCGCCTACACGCGCATTCCGCCGTTCATCGCCACGCTCGGCATGATGGTCACGGCGCGCGGCATCGCCAAATGGTGGTCCAAGGGGCAGCCGATCTCGTTTCCCACCGAAAGTTTCGCCGCCATCGGCAAGGGGCTGATGCCGGTCGTCATCTTCATATCGCTGGCGATTCTGTTCCAGCTGATCCTGTCATACACCAGGTACGGCAAGCACTGTTATGCCATCGGCTCCAACGAGGACGCCGCCCGCATGTCCGGCATAAATGTCCAGAACCACAAGATCCTCGTCTTTGTCATTGCCGGCATCCTCGCCTCGCTCGCCGCCGTGGTGCTGAGCTCCAAGAACCTCACCGCTCAGGCCGGCATGGGCGTGATGTACGAACTGGACGCGATCGCCATGGCGGTCATCGGCGGCGTCTCGCTGTCGGGCGGCCGCGGCTCGATCATCGGAACGGTGATCGGTGCGCTGATCTTCGGTGTCATCATCTCCGGCTTCACCTTCCTGCGCCTCGACGCCTACTACCAGGAGATGGTCAAGGGCGTGATCATCATCGGCGCAGTCGTTCTCGACCAGTGGCGCCAGCGCCTGCGGGCAATGAGGGCTTGATCATGTCAGACATCGTCCTGAAGACCGAAAACCTGACCAAATACTATGGCGGCGTGCATGCGCTCGAAAGCGCGAATTTCGAACTGCGCAAGGGCGAGCATGTCGCCATCATGGGTGACAACGGCGCCGGCAAATCGACCTTCGTGCGCCAGATCACCGCCGTCGAGCAGCGCACCAGCGGCAAGGTCTGGTTCGACGGCAAGGAAGTGAACTTCGCCGGCCCGATCGCGGCGCGCGAGGCGGGCATTGAAACGGTGTTCCAGAACCTGGCGCTTGCCGACGATCTCGACGTGCCGTCGAACCTGTTTCTCGGCCGCGAAAAGGTGCTTTTCAATCTCGGGCCTTTCTCGATCCTCGATCGCAAGTTCATGCGCAAGGCGACCGAGGCAGCGCTGATCCGCACGGCGGTCAAGATTCCCAATCTTTCCAACACCATCCGCCACATGTCGGGCGGCCAGCGCCAGTGCGTGGCAATCGCCAGAACCGCGACTTTTGCATCCAAGCTCATCATCATGGATGAGCCGACGGCAGCGCTTGGTGTGCAGGAGACGACGCAGGTAGAAAACATCATCCGCACGCTGAAAGCCAATGGCGAGCCGCTGATCCTGATCAGTCACAACATGCGCCAGGTGTTCGACCTCGTCGACCGCATCGTCGTGTTCAGGCGCGGCCGCATCGTCGCCAACCTGCGCAAGCAGGACACCGACGGCAACGACATCGTCTCATACATCACCGGCGCCAAGACCGGAGAGGCGGAACTTGCGGCTTAGGGCGGATGCCGGCGCGGCGGGTCATCGGCCCGTCGCCAATCAGCCGAAATAAGAAAATCTACTGCGCCTTGCCCTGAACGGTGCAGTAAAGACGCACTTCCATTTCGAACCATCCCAAAGGAAATTTCCATGTCTCTCCGCTTCGCTCTTCTCGGCGCCGGCCGCATCGGCAAGGTCCACGCCCGCGCCGTGGGTTCCAATCCGCAGGCCAGGCTGGTCGCAGTTGCCGATGCGTTCGAGAAGGCGGCGACCGATCTGGCGTCGGCCTATGGCGCGGAAGTGCGCAGCATCGACGCCATCGAAAAAGCCGGGGATATCGATGCGGTCATTATCTGCACGCCGACCGACACCCATGCCGATCTGATCGAGCGGTTCGCCAAGGCCGGCAAGGCGATCTTCTGCGAGAAGCCGATCGATCTTGACGCCGGCCGAGTGGAAGAATGCCTGGCCGTGGTCGACAAGGCCGGCGCCACTTTGATGGTCGGGTTCAACCGCCGCTTCGATCCGCATTTCGCCGCCGTGCGCAAGGCGATCGACGACGGCGCCATCGGCAAGGTCGAGATGGTGACCATCACGTCGCGCGATCCCGGCCCGCCGCCGCTCGACTATATCGGCCGCTCGGGCGGCATCTTCCGCGACATGACCATCCATGATTTCGATATGGCGCGCTTCCTGCTCGGCGAGGAGCCGGTGGCGGTCAGCGCCCATGCCTCGGTGCTGGTCGACAAGAAGATCGGCGAGGCCGGCGACTTCGACAGCGTCAGCGTCATCCTCGAAACCGCCTCCGGCAAGCAGTGCATCATCTCCAATTCGCGACGCGCCACTTATGGCTACGACCAGCGCATCGAGGTGCATGGCTCGAAAGGCATGGTGGCGGCCGAGAACCAGCGGCCGGTGTCGATCGAACTGGCCAATGAAAAGGGCTATACGCGCCCGCCGCTGCACGACTTCTTCATGACCCGCTACCTCGACGCCTATGCCAACGAGATCGCCGCCTTCATCGCGGCGGCGACGTCAGGCAACAAGGCGGCGCCAAGCGGTGCGGACGGGCTGGTCGCGCTGCGGCTGGCGGACGCGGCGCTGAAATCGGCGAGGGAAGGCAAGACCGTCCGCCTCGACAAGACAGTCTGACCATCAACCACAGGAGCAAGGCGATGAACGGTTCCGCCGGTCGCAATTCAGAAACACGCGCCATCGTCACCGGCGGCGCGCAAGGCATCGGCTTCGCCGTCGCCGAGGTGCTGGCCGACGAGGGCTGCCGCGCCCTGGCGTTGGTCGGCCGTTCCAGGGAGAAAGGCGACAAGGCGGTCGCCGCACTTGCGAAAGACGGCGTCGACGCCATCTTCATCAGCGCCGACGTCTCAGTGGTGGCCGACTGCAAGCGGGTCGTGGAAACGGCGATCGCTCATTTCGGCACCGTCAATGCGCTGGTCAACGCCGCCGCCACCTCGGCCCGCGGCTCACTGGTCGAGACCTCCGAGGATCTTTTTGACCAGATCTTCCAGACCAATGTGCGCGGCCCCTTCTTCCTGATGCAGGGTGTGGTGGCGCATCTGCTCGACCGCAAGGCGCCCGGCTCGATCGTCAACGTGCTTTCGATGTCGGCGCATTGCGGCCAGTCGTTCCTGGCGCCCTATTCGTCGAGCAAGGGCGCACTGGCGACGCTGACCAAGAATGTCGCCAATGCCTATCGCAGCAATCGCATCCGCTGCAACGCCGTGCTGCCCGGCTGGATGGATACCGAGGGCGAGGCGATCGTGCAGAAGAAATGGCACGACGCGCCGGACGACTGGCTGGAAAAGGCCGAGGCAGCGCAGCCCATGGGCCAGTTGGTGAAGCCGGCGCAGCTTGCCCGGCTGATCAGCTATATGATCAGCTCGCAGTCCGGCGTCATGACCGGCTCGCTGGTCGACTACAACCAAACCATTGCAGGGTCTTCGCCGGAATAGTGTCATCTGAGTAGCGTCATCTGAACGTGACAAGCACCCTGGCTTCGGCTATAGGGCTGGCATGATCCACCTGACCGCCTCGTTCTGGTACTTTAGCTACGGCAGCTCGCTGGCGGCGGGAGGATTGCGCTCGATCTGAAGATTGCAGCATCAAAATCCTAACAGCCGCCAGACCTGGCGGCTTTTTTGTTTCAGCCGGCAGGTCTCCCAACCAGGAGCAGAAAGCCGTGTTGACAACCACCGACGATCTTCGGGTCAAGGAAATAAGGGAATTGAGTACGCCGGACCAGGTGATGCGGGAGATACCGCGCACGCTGACGGCGACGCGCACCGTTGCCGCGTCACGCAACGCCATCCACGCCGTGCTGACCGGAGCCGACGATCGGCTGGTCGTCGTCGTCGGCCCCTGTTCGATCCACGACCCGATCGCTGCCGTCGACTATGCCAGCCGGCTGGTGGCGCTGCGCGAGAGCCTGTCGGACCGGCTGGAGATCGTGATGCGCGTGTATTTCGAGAAGCCGCGCACGACGGTTGGCTGGAAGGGCCTGATCAACGATCCCGACCTGGACGGCAGCTTCAACATCGACAAGGGCCTGCGGATGGCCCGCAACGTGCTCTCTGCGGTCAACAATCTTGGCCTTCCGGCGGCGACGGAATTCCTCGACATGGCCACCCCGCAATACATTGCCGACCTCGTCGCCTGGGGCGCGATTGGCGCGCGCACGACAGAGAGCCAGATCCATCGCGAACTCGCATCCGGCCTGTCCTGCCCGGTCGGCTTCAAGAACGGCACCGACGGCAATTTGCGGATCGCCGCCGAGGCGGTGAAGTCCGCCGCCCAGCCGCATCATTTCATGGCGGTGACGAAGGGCGGACGCAGCGCCATCGCGGCGACCACCGGCAACGAGGACTGCCACGTCATCCTGCGCGGCGGCATTGCGCCGAACTATGACGCAACGAGCATAGCTGCAGCCTGCGCGGCACTCGGCCGGATCGGCGTAGCACCACGGCTGATGATCGACGTCAGCCACGCCAACAGCAACAAGAAGCCGGAGAACCAGCCGATGGTGGCGGCCGACGTCGCGGGCCAGGTCGCGGCAGGCGACGAACGCATCATCGGCGTCATGATCGAGAGCAACCTCGTCGCCGGCCGGCAGGAGGTCATGCCCGGCAAGCCGCTCGTCTATGGCCAGAGCATCACCGATGGCTGCATCGACTGGACAACCACCGAGACGGTGCTGCACCGCCTTGCCGACGCCGTCGAGCGGCGCCGGTCAGCACGACGCGCCCTGATCGCCAGCCGTCCGGGCGCCGCCTGAGGCGGTTGGCACGGAATGTTGCGGGCGGTTGCTACCTTGCTGCTTGGCTTTGAAAGGCCGGCGCCGCCCCCTCATGGGCAATGAGGGGCTGCGTCAATATCGACAATTGGCACTCTCCAACACAAGCTCTCCCTTGCTCTGGCATGGGTGGCGTCGAGGCTCGGATTGCGGGTCGCTACCGCACCGCAATCCAGCGCTGCTCCTCGAACGAGCGCGCCATAGCATGCACCGTCCGCTCGATCTCGAGGCCTTCGTCAAAATCGATGATCCGCGCCGGCTTGCCGGCCAGCCGCGTCAACAGCTCGCGGCATTCGATAATCTTGAGGTCGTTGAAACCGAGGCCGTGGCCGGGCGCCGGCAGGAAGGCGTCGTAGGGCTTGTGGTGCGGCGCCACCAGGATGGTGCGATAGCCTTGCTCGGTCGGGCGGTCGGCTGTCAGGTAAAGCTGGAACTCGTTCATCTGCTCCTGGTCGTACAGGATCGAGCCCTTCGAGCCGAAGATCTGAATGGCGATCCGGCCCTTGCGGCCCCAGGCCGAACGGTTGACCAGCAGCGTGCCGGCAATGCCGTTTTCGAGATGCATCAGCACGCTGGCGATGTCGTAGGTCTCGACCGCGCGGCGCCCGCCTGATGCGACGCGGCGATCGGCATAGGGTTTCGCCATGTCGCACATGACGCGGGCGACGCGGCCGAACAGCACCGAGACCAGCGACAGCGGATGCACGGCGAAATCGTCGAGCGCGCCGTAACCGGACGCCGCCTCGTGCTTCCAGAAGAACAGCGCCTCCGGGTCGGCCATGAAATCCTCGTCCATCTCGATTCGCAGATGGTTGACTTCACCGATGATCTTCTCGTCGAGCAGCGCACCGATATGGCGGATCGCCGGATTCTGGATGTAGTTGTAGCCGAGCGCGGCCACCTTGCCGGATTTTTTGGCCGCCGCCGCCATGGCTTGCGCCTCGGCAAAGCTCGGCGCCATCGGTTTTTCGCACCACAGGTGCTTGCCGGCTTCGAGGATGGCGATGGCCATCTCCGGGTGGAACTGGTTCGGCGTGGTCAGCGAGACGATATCGACGTCCGGGTCATCGACGACGGCGCGCCAGTCGCCGGAGCCCTTGGCGAAGCCGAACTCGGTCGCCCGGCGCTTGGCAAGGTCGTCATCGACCTCGCCGAGATGGACCAGCCTAGGCTTGGCCACATCCGGAAAGACGGTGCCGACCGCGTTCCAGGCGATGGCGTGGCACTTGCCCATGAACCCCGTGCCGATAAGACCGACTCCGACCATTTCCTTGTCTCCACTGCCAGAAAGGTTGCGTGGATGAATTAGTCCATTTTTTCCAGAAATGGAACGCATGGCTCATTTTTTATGGCCTTCTTGCACAGGCTCGCTATGATGGGGCATCACACGGCATCGACTGATGGACCTGGGCGGAGCGACGATGGACGAACGGGTGCCCCGCGATTTCGAGACGCTGCGTACGACGATCCTGGAACGGCGCCATAGCCTGCCCAAGCGTATCGCGCAGATCGCCGCCTATGCGCTCGACAATCCCGACGATATTGCTTTCGGCACCGCCGCCAGCATCGCTGCCTCCGCCGGCGTCCAGCCTTCGACCTTGATCCGCTTCGCCCAGCAGCTCGGCTTCGACGGCTTCACCAGCCTGCAGCTGGTGTTTCGCGAGCGCCTGCGCGAGCGCAATTCGTCCTATGACGAAAGGCTGGCGGCATTGCGCGCCAAGGCCGAGGAAGGCGCCGGTCACCGGGCGATCTTCGACGGCTTTGTCGCGGCGGCCAGCACCTCACTCAACGATATTTCGGGCAGGTTGAACGAAGACCATCTCGAAGATGCGATCGCCTTGCTGGCAAAGGCGGAGACCATCTATGTGCTGGCCAAGCGCCGCTCCTATCCGGTCGCCTCCTACATCGCCTATGCGCTGGGCAAGCTCAAGATCCGCAACCAGCTGATCGAATCGGCCGCCGGCCTCAACGCCGAGATGATCGGCTTTGCCTCGCCCAGGGATGCCGTCATCGCCATCAGTTTCTCGCCTTATGCCCCGGCGGCCATCGAGGAGGCGCGCGTCATCTCGGAGCAAGGCGTGCCGATCGTGGCGATCACCGACAGCTCGTTCTCGCCGCTCGCCCAGTTCGCCAAGGTCTGGTTCGAGGTCGCCGAGGCCGATTTCGCCGGCTTCCGCTCGCTGTCGGCGACGATGGCGCTGGCCATGGCGCTGACCGTTGCGGTCGGCGAAAAGCGGCGCGACACCGGCGGGAAGCGCAAGGCCTGACAGGCTACTTTTCGGCAAAGGAACGCGCGTTCCATATTGACTATCGATTGGAATTATTATTTCATATTGCCGGCGCCACGCTGCCGCTCGCGCGTGTTACCCAAACAATGTGTTACCAAGACAACAAGGCTGATGGGAGGTTCGAATGGGCGAAGCCGTGGACGCGAAACATGCGCCGCTCGACGTTATCACCATTGGCCGCGCCTCCGTCGACCTCTACGGCCAGCAGATCGGCTCGCGCCTGGAGGACATCACCTCTTTCGCCAAGTCGGTCGGCGGCTGTCCGGCCAACATTTCGGTCGGCACGGCGAGGCTCGGTCTGCGTTCGGCGCTGCTCACCCGCGTCGGCGACGAGCAGATGGGCCGCTTCATCCGCGAGCAGTTGACGCGCGAAGGGGTTTCGGTTGACGGCCTCAGGACCGATCCGGACCGGCTGACCGCGCTGGTGCTGCTGTCGGTCGAGGACGAGGGCGTGTCGCCGATGATCTTCTATCGCACCGACTGCGCCGACATGGCGCTTTCGGAAGACGACATCGATGAGACGTTCATCGCTTCGGCACGCGCGATCGTCGTCACCGGCACGCATTTTTCGCGGCCCAACAGCGACGCCGCGCAGCGCAAGGCGATCCGTGCCATCAAGGCCACGGGCGGCAAAGTGGTGTTCGACATCGACTACCGTCCTAATCTGTGGGGCCTTGCCGGCCATGCCGAAGGCTTCGAGCGCTATGTGAAATCCGACCGGGTCTCCGCCCAGCTGAAGACAGTGCTGCCCGACTGCGACCTGATCGTCGGCACCGAAGAAGAGATCATGATCGCCTCCGGTGCCGATGATTGCCTGAGCGCGTTGAAGACGATCCGCTCGCTATCCAAGGCCACGATCGTCTTGAAGCGCGGCGCCATGGGCTGCATCGTCTATGACGGGCCGATCAGCGACGACCTCGAGGACGGGATCGTTGGCAAGGGTTTTCCGATCGAGGTCTACAATGTGCTCGGCGCCGGCGATGCCTTCATGTCGGGTTTTTTGCGCGGCTGGCTCGGCGGCGAGAGCCTGGAGACGGCGGCAACCTGGGCCAACGCCTGCGGCGCTTTCGCCGTGTCGCGGCTGCTCTGCGCGCCGGAATACCCGACCTTCGAGGAATTGGAGTTCTTCCTCAAGAACGGCAGCAGGCACCTGGCGCTGCGCAAGGACGAGGCGATCAACCATATCCATTGGGCGACGACGCGCCGGCGAGACATTCCATCGCTGATGGCGCTGGCCTGCGATCACCGTATCCAGCTTGACGATGTCGCCGCGAAGGCAGGCGCCGACCCGTCGCGCATCCATGATTTCAAGGTGCTGACGGTCAAGGCGGCGGCAAAGGTTGCCGCCGGCCGCGCCGGCTACGGCATGCTGCTCGACGAAAAATACGGCCGCGAGGCGATGTTCGAATTCGCCCGCCATCCTTTCGCCTGGCTTGGCCGGCCAGTCGAATTGCCTGGATCGCGGCCGCTTCGTTTCGAATTCTCGCAGGATATCGGCTCGCAACTGATCGAGTGGCCGGTCGACCATTGCATCAAGTGCCTGTGCTTCTATCACCCCGACGACCCGGAGGCGCTGAAGACCGAGCAGCAGCAGAAGCTCAAAAGCCTGTTCGAAGCCGCGCGGAAAGTGGGGAGAGAACTTCTCATCGAGATCATCGCCGGCAAGCACGGCGAGCTCAACGACACGACGATTCCGCGGGCGCTGGAGGAACTCTATGCGCTTGATATCAAGCCCGACTGGTGGAAGCTTGAACCGCAGGCCTCAGCCGGGGCCTGGGCGAAGATCGAAGCGGTGATCCTGAAGAACGATCCGTGGTGCCGCGGGGTTGTGCTGCTCGGCCTCGAAGCGCCGCCGGACGAACTGGAAGCGGCCTTTGCCGCCACCGCCAAGGCGCCCATCGTCAAGGGCTTCGCCGTCGGTCGCACCATCTTCATCAACGCGGCCGAACAATGGCTTGCCGGCAAGATGTCGGACGAGGAGGCGGTGGCCGACATGGCGTCGCGCTTCGAGAGGCTGACCGAGGCATGGCTTGCCGCGCGCGGCCGCAAAGCAGCATAAGAAGGCGCGGCACAAGGACTGCGGAGGAAAACAACATGACCAAGACAATCCGCCTGACGATGGCGCAGGCGCTGACCCGCTTTCTCGGCTGCCAGATGACCGAGATCGACGGCAGGAAAATGCCGATCTTCGGCGGCGTCTGGGCGATCTTCGGCCACGGCAATGTCGCCGGCATCGGCGAGGCGCTTTATCAGGTGCGCGACGAATTGCCGACTTTTCGCGCCCACAACGAACAGGCCATGGCGCATGCGGCGATCGCCTATGCCAAGGCCAATTTCCGCCGCCGGTTCATGGCGGCGACCAGTTCGATCGGCCCCGGCGCGCTCAACATGGTGACGGCGGCGGCACTTGCGCATGTAAACCGGTTGCCCGTCCTGTTTCTCCCCGGCGACGTCTTCGCCAATCGTATCCCCGATCCCGTGCTGCAGCAGGCAGAGGATTTCTCCGACGGAACGGCGACGGTCAATGACTGCTTCCGGCCGGTGTCGCGCTATTTCGACCGCATCACCCGGCCCGAGCAGATCATCCCGGCGCTCAACCGTGCGATGCAGGTGCTGACCGATCCGGCCGAATGCGGACCGGTGACCTTGGCGCTCTGCCAGGACGTGCAGGCCGAGGCCTTTGATTACCCCGAGAGCTTCTTTGCCGAACGGGTCTGGCATCAGCGCCGGCCGCGTCCGGACCGTGGGGAATTGGCGGCCGCGGTGGCGGCGCTGAAGGCGGCAACAAAGCCCTTGGTGATTGCCGGCGGCGGCGTGCTTTATTCGCAGGCTTCCGGCGAACTGGCGCAGCTGGCGCAAGGCGCCGGCATCCCGGTCTGCGAGACGCAGGGCGGCAAATCCTCGCTGCCGGACGATCATCCCCTCAACATGGCGGCGGTCGGCGTCACCGGCACTTTGGCGGCCAACCGGCTGGCTGAAGAAGCCGATGTCGTGCTTGCCGTCGGCACCAGGCTGCAGGATTTCACCACCGGCTCGTGGGCGCTGTTCAAGAATTCCGGCAAGACCATCATCGGGCTGAACGTCCAGCCTTTCGACGCGGGCAAGCACCAGGCGTTGCCGCTGGTAGCCGATGCGGCCGAAGGGCTGGCCGAACTCGGCGCGGCGCTGAACGGCTGGCAGGCGCCGGCAGCCTGGACCGATAATGCGGCCACGGGCAAGAAAGAATGGCAGGCCGAAGCCGGCAAGGTGACGGCCTCGACCAATGCCGCCTACCCGTCGGACGCGCAGGTGATCGGCGCCGTGCAACGCGCCATGGGCTCCGACGTGATATTGCTTCATGCCGCCGGCGGCCTGCCCGGCGAATTGCACAAGCTCTGGCAGGCGGGCGCGCCCGGCTCCTACCACGCCGAATACGGCTTCTCGACCATGGGCTACGAGATCGCAGGCGGGCTCGGCGTCAAGATGGCCAAGCCCGACGAGGAGGTCGTCGTCATGATCGGCGACGGCTCCTATCTGATGCTCAATTCCGAGATCGCAACGTCGGTCATGCTCGGCCTCAAGCTGACCATCGTGCTGCTCGACAACAGCGGCTATGGCTGCATCAACCGGCTGCAGATGGCAACGGGCGGCGCCAACTTCAACAATCTGCTGAAGGACGCCCGCCATGAGATTATGCCCGACATCGACTTCGCCGCGCATGCGGCAAGCCTCGGCGCCATCGCCGAGAAAGTTTCGTCGATCGCCGGGCTGGAAACGGCGCTGGCAAAAGCGAAAGACAATAGCAAGACGACGGTACTGGTCATCGACACCGATCCACTGGTGTCGACCGATGTCGGCGGCCATTGGTGGGACGTCGCCGTGCCGGAAGTTTCTTCGCGGCCGCAGGTCAACGCCGCACGCAAAGCCTATGAAGAAAAGCGGCGGATGCAGAGTGTTGGTGATTGATGTCGGCGAATGAAAATTGAACGAACTGACATTGGAGTGACGACTTGAAAGCCAAACTGGGCATGTCCCCCATTGCATGGTGGAACGACGATCTTGCGGAACTCAGCGATGACGTGTCGCTGGAGGAATGCTTGGCGCAGTCGCGCTCGGCGGGCTTCACCGGCATGGAAATGGGCCGCCGTTTTCCCAGTGATCCGAAAATCATGCTGCCGATCCTGAAGAAGGCCGACGTGACGCTCTGCGGCGGCTGGTTCTCCGGTACTCTGGTCGACGAAGACATGGCCAGGAATAAGGATCGCATCCAGCCGATGATTGATCTGTTCAAGGCGGTGGACGCGCCCTGCATCGTCTATGGCGAGGTCGGCCGCTCCATCCAGGGTGACCGCTCAAAGCCGCTCGCCACCAAGCCCAGGCTTTCGGACGACGAGATGAGGGCCTATGCGAGGCGCCTCACGCAGTTCGGCGAATGGTGCGCCGATCAAGGCATGCCGCTCTCCTACCACCATCATATGGCGGCGGTCGTCGAGACCGAGCCGGAGCTCGACGCCTTCATGCGCCATTCGGGAGAAGGCATTCCACTGCTGCTCGACGCCGGCCATCTGGCCTTTGCCGGCGGCGATGTGCTGCGCGCCGTCGACAATCATCACCGGCGCATCAATCATGTCCATGTCAAGGACGTGCGCCTGGAGGTGATCGAAAAACTCGATCGCCAGAAGCAATCCTTCCTTGATGCCGTGGCGCTCGGCGCCTTCACGGTGCCGGGCGACGGGTCGCTGGATTTTGGTGCCATTGTGGAAAGGCTGGCGAACTACGGCTATGAAGGCTGGTTCGTGGTCGAGGCCGAGCAGGACCCCAAGAAGAATCCGCCGCTCAGGATGGCGCAAGTCGGCTACAGGGAATTGATGCGGGTGATGACGGCCGCCGGCTACACGGTTGAAACGCAGGGCTTCCCCAATGCTTGAGCGAGTCTATTCCCGTCGACGGGGTCATCCGATGCGGGGGCTGATCCGATGAAGGATTCAGAGCATCCGTTCTTCCGGCCGCTGTGGCGGCGTGTTGCCATCGTCGCGGTCTGCCTGGGCTGGGCCGTGGTCGAGTTTGCCACCGGCGCGCCGTTCTGGGGCACGATCGCGCTCGGCTTCGCCGGCTATGCCGTCTGGCAGTTCTTCTATCTCTACAAGCCGGCCGACAGCGGCAAGGGTTCGGCCGACGCCGAACCAAAGGAGTGAAGTGCGATGTCGAAACTGCTCGTCAAAGCCGATAAGGGCCATGGCCGCGTCGCCCATGTGACGCCGCAAAACGCCGGCTGGACCTATGTCGGTTTCGATCTGCATCGATTGCGGCCCGGCGAGACCGTCTCCGGACAAACCGCGAGCCGTGAAGTCTGCCTGGTGTTCGTCACCGGCGAGGGCAAGGCCAAGGCCGGCGGCAACGATCTCGGCCTGCTCGGCGAACGCATGTCGCCCTTCGAAGGCAAGCCGTGGTCGATCTATGTGCCGCAGGGCTCTGACTGGTCGGTGACCGCCGACACCGGTCTCGAACTCGCGGTCTGCTCAGCGCCGGGGCTTGGCGGCGGCCTGCCGGTCCGCGTCATTGCGCCAAAAGATCTCGGCCAGGAGGTTCGCGGCAAGGGCACCAACACGCGCTATGTCACCAACATCCTGCCGGAAGGCAAGCCGGCCGATTCATTGCTGGTGGTCGAGGTCATCACGCCTGGCGGCCACACGTCGAGCTACCCACCGCACAAGCATGATCAGGACAATCTGCCGGCCGAGTCCTATCTCGAGGAGACCTATTACCACCGCCTCAATCCGCCGCAGGGCTTTGCCTTCCAGCGCGTCTACACCGATGCCGACCGGAACGGGGCTCGTTCGCTCGACGAGGCGATGGCGATCGAGGACGGCGACGTCGTGCTGGTGCCCAAGGGTTATCACCCTTGCGCCGCCTGCCATGGCTACGACCTCTACTACCTCAACGTCATGGCCGGGCCGAAGCGGACGTGGAAATTCCACAACGCGCCCGAGCACGAATGGCTGATGAAGGCCTGAGGCGCTGCCCGTCCGGGTCGGCAACTGGCCCAAGGCGAAAAAATCGTCGGCTAATGACCCGCCTGAACAAGTTTGTTATCAGGAGCGATCATCAGCTTCGTCATTTCGTCATGCAAATCGCCTATGGCAGCGGGAGTTGACGAGGACTTTCGATGCGCTACGCTATCTATTTCACCCCCCGGCAGGACGAACCGCTGGCGCGGATCGCCGCCAATTGGCTCGGCCGCGACCCGTTCGGCGCCGCCACGAGGCCGGTCGAGGCCGTGGGCGAGTTGTCGCCGGCGGAAGTCGCCTTCCATACCGCTTCGGCGCGCCGCTACGGCTTTCATGCGACGCTGAAGGCGCCCTTCCGGCTGGCTTCGAACGAAACGGAAGCCGCGCTTCGCGCGGCACTGGACGATTTCGCCGAAACGACGCCGGTGGTGACGATCCCACGGCTGGTCGTCAGCCAGATCGACGGCTTCTTCGCGCTGGTGCCGGAAGGACCGCTGCCGGCGCTCAACCGCTTCGCCGACGACGTCGTGCGCGACTTCGACCGTTTTCGCGCGCCGCTGAGCGAGGCTGAGATCGAACGGCGCAGCCCTGACTCGCTGAAGCCGGCTGAATTCCGCAATCTCTGCCAGTGGGGTTACCCCTATGTCTTCGAGACCTTCCGCTTTCATATGACGCTGTCCGGCCGCGCCTCGTCACAGGAAAGCCCTCGTCTTCGCGCAGCAATCGACAGCCTGTTTGCTGGAGTCCTGCAACGGCCGGTGCCGGTGGACGCGCTGATCCTGTTTGTCGAAACCGAACCTGGCGCCCCGTTCATGGTGCTTTCCCATCATGCGCTCGGGCGGCGCCCGGTGAGAAAAACTGCCTGAAAACTACTTGTTTTAACCGCTTTTGTACGACGCCAACTCATTCCCAATCGGTGATTCAATTGGCCGCAAATGCTCCAAGGACTGCCTGAAATGACCGTCGAGACCGTTCTCAACAATGCCCGCATCGTGCTTGCCGACGAGATCGTCGAAGGCTCGATCGTGCTGCGCGACGGCTTGATCGCCGGGATCGATGCCGGCGCCGGCCGGAACGGCGAGGACATGGCCGGCGATTTCATCATTCCCGGGCTGGTCGAGCTTCATACCGACCACCTGGAGGGTCACTACGCGCCGCGGCCGAAGGTGCGCTGGAACCCGATCGCCGCCGTTCTCGCCCACGACGCGCAGGTGGCGACCGCCGGCATCACCACCGTGCTCGATGCCTTGCGCGTCGGCATGGACGACGACGCCGACATGAATTCGGCCGACATGCGCAAGCTGGCCGATGCGATCGAGGACAGCGTCCAGCAGGACCGGCTGCGGGCCGACCATTTCATCCATCTGCGCTGCGAGGTTTCGGCGCCGGATTGCCTTGCAGCCTTCGCGCATTTTGACGGCGATGACAGGATCAAGCTGGCGTCGCTGATGGACCATGCGCCGGGACAGCGCCAGTTCGTCGATTTGGAAACCTATGCCTATTACTACCAGCGCAAGCTAAAGCTGACGGACCGCGAATTCCAGCAATTCTGCGAGAAGCGGATGGCGGAGTCGGCGACGAATTCGGGGCCGAACCGCGCCTTCATTGCTGCCGCCTGCCATCAGCGCGGCATCGTGCTGGCCAGCCATGACGACGCCACGACCGGCCATGTCGACGAGGCGATCGAACAAGGCGTCCGCGTCGCCGAATTCCCGACCACCAAAGAGGCCGCAAAAGCTTCGAAGGCCGCCGGGCTCGGGGTGCTGATGGGCGCCCCGAACGTCATGCGCGGCGCCTCGCATTCGGGCAATGTTTCAGCCCGGACACTCGCCGGCGAAGGCTTGCTCGACATATTGTCGTCCGACTACATCCCCTTCAGCCTGATCCAGTCGGCGTTTTTCCTCGGCGACGTTGTCGACGGCATCTCCCTGCCGCAGGCGGTGGCGATGGTTTCGAAGAACCCGGCGGAGGCAGTCGGCCTCGCCGACCGTGGTGTCATCGAGCAGGGCCGGCGCGCCGATCTGGTTCGCGTCCGTCTTGACGACCATGTCCCGGTTGTCCGCACGGTCTGGCGGCAGGGACGTCGGGTCGCGTGATGGTGTCGGCGTCGATCGAGCGTGAATTGTCCGCCGCGGCGTTTCCGATCCGCGACGGGGTGTTCGTCGCTGTCGTCGGGCCGAGCGGCGCCGGCAAGGACACGGTGATCGGCTATGCCCGGTCACTGTTTGCCGACGAGACCCGGCTGGAGTTCGTGCGCCGGGTCATCACCCGGCCGAGCGACACGGCAAGCGAGGATCACGACACGCTGGCCGATGCGGCCTTCGTCGAGGCTGAGGCGGACGGCGCCTTCGCCATCTCCTGGGAGGCGCATGGCTTGCGCTACGGCATCCCGGCTGAAGTCGACCGGTCGGTGGCCAATGGCCGCGTCGCCATCGCCAATGTCTCCCGCGCCATCATCCCGGCGCTGCGTGATCGCTATGCCAATCTGGCTGTCGTCGAGATCACCGCATCGCCGCAGATCCTGGCTGAGCGACTGGCGATGCGCGGCCGCGAGTCGCGCGGCGAAGTGCTGGCGCGGCTGGCGCGCAGCGCCAATGTGGCGTTGTCCGGGCCAGGCGTCACCCCGATCGACAATAGCGGCCAGCGCGAGGCGGCCGGCGAGCGTTTTGTCGAAGTGCTGCGCAAGGCAATGGCCTTCTCCGACCGGTCGGGCACGATTTAAGCCGCCTCTTACCTTCTCCCTCTGTGGGAGAAGGGAGAGGCGGAGCCGCTACTCCGCTGCCGCGCCGGCCGCGCCCTTGCGGGTTGCCTCCAGCATCAGCCGCCGCTCCCGGTACACGCCCCATTGCTGGTCGACCAGCACGCCGATCAAAATCACGCCGCCCATCACCGCGAAATTGAGCGAGGACGGGATGCCAAGCAGGTTGACGAGGTTTTGCAGTTCCTGCAGCAGAACCGTGCCTAGGATCACGCCGAGCAGCGAGCCTTCGCCGCCGCGCAGCGAGAAGCCGCCGAGCACGGCTGCGGCAATGGCGTAGAGTTCGTAGAACTGGCCGTGGCTGGCCGGCGAGATCGAGCGCGTGTACATGGCGAAATAGATCGCCGACAGCGCCGTCAGCACACCGCAGATGACATAGGCCGCCATGACGACGCGGCCGGTGCGGATGCCCGAATATTTCGCCGCCTCCTCGTTCTTGCCGATGGCGTAGAGGTAGCGGCCGAACACCGAACGGTGCAGCACCACCCACATCACGATGGCGATGACGATCAGCGCGATGAAGCTGTTTGGCACGCCATAGGATCGCCCCGCGGTCAGGAATTCGAGTTCCGGGAAATTCTGTCCGAAAGCGAAGCCCGCCGTGCCGTCGGCTGTGTAGAACCGCGCCACGCCGCGATAGATCAACAGGCCGCACAGCGTCACCACGAAAGGCTGCAATTTGAGCCGCGTGATCAGCCAGCCATGTGCCAGCCCGATGATGCCGCCGAGCACGAGGATCAGCGGCAGTGCCACCGGCCATGCCATGCCGCGCGTGGCGATGAAATCGACGAACAGGACGCCGAGCAGCGCAACCACCGAGCCGACCGATAATTCGATGCCGCCGGTGATGATGACGAAGGCCTGGCCGATCGCCAGGATGCCGAACAGCCCGATCAGGTTCGATGTGTTGGCGAGGTTGATCGGCAGCAGGAAACGCGGGTTGATGATCGCCACCACCGCTCCGACCACAAGGATCAGGATCAGCAGGCCGAGATCTTTCTTGCTCATCGTCTTCTCCCCAATGCCTGCCTAAGCAGGTTCCGCAAAAGTGTTGCGCGGTTTTGCGACCGGAACCTGCGCCAAACAAAAGCTATTTCGGCTGCTTGCCGACGGCCAGCAGCAGCACGTTTTCCTGGCTGAACTGTTCCTTGTCGAGAATGCCTGAGATCTGGCCCTCATGCATGACGGCGATGCGGTCGGAGACGCCGATCACCTCCTCCATGTCGCTCGATATCATCAGCACGGCGACGCCGGCATCGGCCAGCGCCCGCATCAGCCCGTAGATCTCCGCCTTGGCGCCGATGTCGATGCCGCGCGTCGGCTCGTCGAGGATCATCACCTTGGGGCTCATGGCCAGCCACTTGGCCAGCACCACCTTTTGCTGGTTGCCGCCCGACAGCGTGCCGGTGCGCGTCGCCACCGAGGGCGCCTTGATGCCGAGATTGCGTTTCTGCTTCTCGGCGGTGACGGCTTCGGCACGGGCAGAGACCAGGGATCGCCGGGCATGGGCCGGCAGATTGGGAAGCGAAATGTTCTGGGCAATCGACAGGTCGAGCAGGATGCCGGTCAGCTTGCGATCCTCGGGGACGAGGAAGATCCCGTTGGCCACAGCGTCGGCCGCCGAACCAAGAACCAGATCTTTTCCATCAAGCTGGAGCGCGCCGCCAAGGCTCTTCTCGATGCCGAAAAGCACGCGCGCCAGTTCGGTCCGGCCGGAGCCGACAAGGCCTGCCAGGCCAAGGATTTCGCCGCGCCTGACGCCGAGATCGACCTGTCGGTCTGGATAGGCGCTGGTGCGAACGGCCTTGGCCGACAGCGCGACGGCGCCGGGCGGGCGCGCCGATTCTGCGGCCTTCTCCCGCTCCTTCAGCATGCGGCCGATCATCAGCTTGACCATCTGGTCGTGGTTGATGGCGTTCTTCGGCAGCGTGCCGGCAAGCATGCCGTCCCTCAGCACGACGACGCGATCGGCAACCCGCTCGACCTCGTGAAGGCGATGCGAGATGAAGATGACGCTGATGCCGTCGGCCTTCAACGCCTTGATGACATCGAGCAGCTTGTCGGTTTCGGCAAGGGGCAGGCTCGACGTCGGCTCGTCGAGGATGACCAGCCGCGCCTCGATCGACAGCGCCTTGGCGATTTCGACCATCTGCTGCTGGGCAAGCGACAGCGCCGATACCGGGGTGTCGGCCGAGAAATTGGCGCCCACACGTTTGAGCAGCGGCGCCGCCAGCATGCGCAGCCTGGTGCGGTCGACAAGCCTGAGCGGACCGGCGCGCAACGGCTCGCGGCCGAAAAAGATGTTGGCAGCAACGTCGAGGTTTTCGAACAGGTTGAGTTCCTGGTGGACGAAAGCGATGCCGGAACCGATGCTGGCCTCGACGGTCAGCCCGTCATGGGCAACGCCGTCGACGGTGATCGTGCCGGTGTCGGGTGTGGTCACGCCACCGAGGATTTTCATCAGCGTCGACTTGCCGGCGCCGTTTTCGCCGACGAGGCCGATAACCTCGCCAGGCCTCACCTCCAGCGAAAACCCGTCCAGCGCGACCACGCCGGGATAGGTCTTGCGCACGGCCTCGAGACTGAGGAACGGGGCAATCGTGGATGCGCCGATGGATGCGTCGGAATAGTTCATCATGCCTGACAGCAGTTGGCGGGCCAGCCTCCCCGCAGATTGATGAGCCTGATCAGGCCCGTCAATAACAAGCGGAGCCAGTCACGCCAGCGTCGCGCTGCCCTCCCCCTAACCCTCTCCCCGTAAAAAACGGAGGATTCGCCAGCGTTGCAACCACTGCCCTTCTCCCCGTTCTGCACGGGAAGAAGGGGGATGAGGGGCCAGCGCCGACGACGCTCAGTTTCCGGACATCGCTTTCAGATTGGCGGCATAGGCGTCGACGTCGTCCTTGCCGATGATCTTGGTCGGGATGATGATCAGGCCGTTCTCCGGAATGCCCGACTTGTCGCCCTCGAGATAGGCCGCCATCAGCCTCATGCCCTGGTAGGCCCATTCGAACGGCTGCTGCACGACGGTGGCGGCAACGGTGCCTTCTTTGACGCCGCCGAGCGTGATCGGATCGTCGTCGAAGCCGACGACCGTGATCTGGCCGAGCTTGCCGGCGTCGCGCAGCGCTTCATAGATGCGCGGCGTGTTGTAGGAATAGAAGCCGACCATGCAGGTGACGTCGGGGCTGGCGACCAGCGCGTCCTCGACGTTCTTCTTGGCGCGGGCCTGGTCGATGTCGTCGCCACGCACGTCGATCAACTCGATCTTGGTGCCGGCGAGCCCTTCCTTCATGCCTTCGATGCGCTCTTTGGCATTGTCGGCGCCGAGCAGGCCGACGAAGCCGAGGCATTTGCCGCCGTCGGGCATCGCCTTCTTGGCGATCTCGGCCGCCTGCTTGCCGGCATCGATGTTGGACGAGCCGATATAGGCGATACGCTTGGTCTGCGGCGCGTCGCTGTCGGTGGTGAACAGCGCCGTCTCCGAGGCGATCTTGTTGAGCCCGTCGGTCGAGGTCTTGGGATCGACGGCCGAAACCATGATCGCCTTGACGCCGGCCGTCACCAGATCATCCATCAGCCGCTGCTGGATGGCGACCGACGACTGTTCCGGATATTTGAGCTCGAGATTGTAGTTGGGCAATTCGGCCTGGGCCTTCTTGACGCCGGCTTCGGCCGCCTTCCAGAAATCGGAAGCGCCGTTGACGACGAAGGCCAGCGTCGGTTTGTCCTGGGCACCGGCAATCGCCGTGAAGGACAGACCTAGAGCCAGGGCCGCTGCGGCGACGGACGCATTTCGTATCGCAGATTTCATGTTCAACCTCCCATTTGATCCAGTCATTTTCGCTGATCTGAACTTTGTCGAATGCGGCTTGGACGCCCTCCTCCTCAAGGGTGCTGGCAGCGAAAGAACGGCGCCATCCCAGCCACGATCTGAACTCTAGAGACTCATTGGCTGCTCGTAAATAGTCCGATTTGTCTGATATTTCGTGATTGTGTAGCGTTGCCCTGCAGCGCTAACGTCCCGGACAAAGGTGGTCCAAAGCTATGCAGATGAGGCTCCTGTGGATATTGGTATACGAGTATACTAATATCCAGTTCGGCAATCTGAGAACAGCTTCTGCAGCCAACCGTTCTAGTCCCGAGAAAGGTGCGCTTCAATTCGCAGCACAAGTGCTATAGTGAGACCAAGAACGCGGCTCGCCGCTTACCGAGGCAACGAAAGCGAAAGCGTATTGGTCGCAGTGTATGAAAGCCGTAGCGATGGGATGAGACGAGGCGGCCGAGGACGGGGCGGGCCTGGCGTCGTGCTCAGCCTGGGTGCCGGTCTGCGGCTGCTGGCTTCGCTGCTCTTTCTGATCTGGACCATTCCTGCGGCAACAGCCGACCAGGTTGCGCACGACCTAGCCAAAGGCCAAATCGGCGCGACCGAGCCAGTCACACACCCGACTGTCCTTGCCCGCAGCATTGCGCGCCACGTCGGCGCTGAGACTTCCCGTTTCAAGACACCTGTCATTGCGAGAGATGGCAAACCGTTTTGCATTATCGCGGATTTGCGGCTGCCGCCTGAAACCGCGTCAGCCGCGCCGTTTGGCATATGGTCCGAAGACCGGCCGGAATTGTCGCCGATCCGCGCCTTTGATGCGCGCGCGCCTCCGCTTCTCACGGCGTGAACCTGGCCGCGACCGGGGTCCTGGACTCGCAAAACTTTCACATCGCGTTCCGTTCGTCGAGTTGCTCGCCGATCGGAACGCCAAAGCTCTTGTCGGAGGCGGTTTCCGCCCGATATGGGCTGAACGGACAAGAACATGCTGCATTTTTCGCGCTGGAAGACCATTCTCATCTGGCTGACGGTCCTGGCCGGTATTCTTTACGCAGCTCCCAATCTGGTTCCCGCCTCCACTCTGGCATCGCTGCCGAATTGGCTGCCAAAGCAGCAGCTGACGCTGGGACTCGACCTGCAGGGCGGCTCGCACATCCTGCTCCAGATCGATCGGCAGGACCTTGCCAACGAACGTCTCGAATCGGCACGCGACGAGGTCCGCACATCGCTGCGCGATGCCCAGATCGGCTATACCGGGCTTGCCGGCACCGCCAATTCCATCCAGGTCCGCATTCGCGACCAAGGCCGGATCGAAGCGGCGAAGAGCGCGCTCGAAAGATTGGCGCAGCCGATCTCGACGGGCATGTTCATGAGCGGCTCGGTGACCGAGATGGAGATGACCGAGCCGGAACCGGGCCTGCTGCGCTTCACGCTGACCGAAGCCGGGATCGACTACCGGATCGCCGCAGCGCTGACCCAATCGATCGAGGTGGTGAGCCGGCGCGTCAACGAACTCGGCACGACCGAGCCGATCATCCAGCGCCAGGGATCGGACCGCATCATGGTCCAGGTGCCGGGCCTGCAGGATCCGCAGCGGCTGAAGGATATCCTCGGACAGACGGCTAAGCTGACTTTCCAGATGGTCGACCAGTCGATCCCGGTCGAGGAGGCGATCTCCGGCCGCCCGCCGGCGGGCTCAACGGTGATGTATTCGACGGAAGAGCCGCGGGTTCCGCATCTGATCGAGAACCGGATCATCGTTTCCGGCGAAAACCTTGTCGATGCGCAGGCAACCTTCGACCAGCGCACCAACGAGCCGGTGGTCTCGTTTCGCTTTGACAGCCGCGGCGCCACCCGCTTCGGTCAGGCCACCCAGGCCAATGTCGGGCGCCTGTTCGCGATCATCCTCGACAACGAGGTGATCTCCGCGCCTCAGATCCGCGAACCGATCCTGGGCGGCACCGGGCAGATATCCGGCAGTTTCACGGTGGAGAGCGCGAACGATCTTGCGGTCCTGCTGCGCGCCGGTGCACTGCCTGCCGACCTCACCATCGTCGAGGAGCGCACCGTCGGTCCGAGCCTCGGCAGCGATTCGATCGAGGCGGGCCAGTTCGCGGCAATCATCGCCGGGGTCCTCGTCGTCGGCTTCATGCTGTTCGCCTATGGGCGGCTGGGGCTGATCGCGAATATCGCGCTGCTGGCCAACGTCGCACTGATCATCGCCGTCCTGTCCGTGCTCGGGGCGACGCTGACGCTGCCTGGCATCGCCGGCATCGTGCTGACGATGGGCATGGCGGTCGATTCCAACGTCATCATCTTCGAGCGCGTCCGCGAAGAGAACCGCCAAGGGCGCTCGATCGTGCAGTCGATGGATTCCGGGTTCAAACAGGCGCTGGCGACTGTCGTCGACGCCAATGTGACGACGCTGATCGCCGCCGTCATCCTGTTCTTCCTCGGCTCGGGGCCGATCAAGGGGTTTGCCGTCACCCTCGCCATCGGTATCGTCACCACCGTGTTCACGGCGTTCACGCTGACGCGCTGGCTGGTCGCGTTCTGGCTTCGCCGGCAGCGGCCGAAAACCATGCCCGCCGGTGTCATGCGGCTGGTGCCCGACGACACGCGCGTGCCGTTCATGGCATTCAGAAAATACGCCTTCACGCTGTCCGTGCTGTTGTCGATCGCTTCGGCGGTGCTGTTCTTCACTGTCGGCATGAACTACGGCATCGACTTCCGCGGTGGTTCGAGCATCGAGGTGCAGGCAAAGGGCCAGCAGGCCGACATCGGCGACATCCGTGAGCGGCTGACGGGTCTCGAACTGGGCGAGGTGCAGGTGCAGGAGTTCGGCTCGGCCCGGGATGTGCTGATCCGCATCGGCACCCAGGGGGGCGGCGACGTTGCCGAACAGTCCGCCGTCGAGAAGGTAAGAAGCGCGCTCGAAACCGACTACGAGTTCCGCCGCATCGAGGTTGTCGGTCCGACAGTGTCCTCCGAGCTCGCGTTCAACGGCACAATGGGCGTGCTCGCCTCGCTGCTGGCGATGCTCGTCTACATCTGGATCAGGTTCGAGTGGCAGTTCGGGCTCGGCGCCATCATTTCGACGTTCCACGACGTGATCCTGATGGTCGGCTTCTACGTCGTCGCCGGCATAGAGTTCAATTTGACCTCGATTGCCGCGATCCTGACTATTGTCGGCTATTCCATCAACGATACGGTTGTCGTCTATGACCGGGTCCGCGAGAATCTGCGCCGCTATAAAAGGATGCCGATTGCCGAGCTGCTGGACCTGTCGATGAACCAGACGCTGGCGCGAACGGTCCTGACCGGCGTGACCACGCTGTTTGCGCTGGCGGCGCTTTCGATCTGGGGCGGCGAGGTGATCCAGTCCTTCACGGTCGCAATGATCTTCGGCATCCTCGCCGGGACCTATTCCTCCATCTTCGTCGCCGGGCCGCTGCTGATCCTGTTCAAGCTCCGGCCGGGCGCCCTCAGCCAGGAGGAAGCCGCCGTGGCGAAAGAGCCGCCGGCGCAACAGGCCTTGTAATGGGCGGTGCCATCTCTTTGGGTCCGCTGTAGCTTTTGATCTGGCGCATAATCCCTTGCGAAATCGATTCCGATGTTCGGGGTCATGCGCCAACTGGCTAGACCGTCTCTCGCATCGCCTCGTTGCCGTGCAGCCAGTCTTTCATCTTGGCGACCGGCAAGGACGGCGGCGGCGCTGAACCTTGGGAGGTTCTGAGCGCGGCAATTTCGTCGTGAATGCCGGCAGCGGCGGGCCAGCGCGGCCGCCTGCTCCAGGCTGACACCCCGGACGAGCGGGTCTGCATGCCGATGCGCAAGCCGCCATTTCGCGTTCGTCCGAGCGATGCACCGCCCAGCCGGTAGAATTGCATGTTTGATCTTGATGAAGCCAATGATATGATATCTGGATATGCTGAATGAAATTGATCTTTCGCGTACCGATCTCAATCTCCTCGTCCTCTTTGAGGCCGTGCTCGGAGAGGGCCACGTGGGCCGGGCGGCGGACCGGCTTAACCTGACGCCATCGGCAGTCAGTCACGGACTCGGCCGGCTGCGCCGGCTCCTCAACGATCCGCTGTTCCTGAGAACGCCCAAGGGCGTGGTGCCGACGGCGCGTGCAACGGAACTGGCCGCGCCGATCGCCGACGTTCTGGCGCGCGTGCGCAGCGTGATGGCGACTGCCGCGCCCTTCGATCCCGCCACGGCCATGCGCCGGTTCGCAATCGGCGCACCGGACGGTGTCTCAGCCGTGATCCTGCGCCCGCTCCTCGCCGAACTCAGCCGGATTGCGCCACGCATCGACGTCGGCGTGCGTCAGATCTTGCCCTCGCCAGCCCGCGTCTGGCGGAGCGCGATTGTCGATCTCGAGGCGCACGCCATCGATATCGCGATCATTCCGTCCGATGACATCCCGCCTCGCTTCGAAAAGCGCTGCATCTACGAGGAAGACTTTGTAATTGCCATGCGCCCTGGACATCCGTTCGCGCGTGATCCGAGCCTGGAGCGATACTGCAGCGTGCAGCATCTGGTCGTCTCGGACAGCGGCGATCCTTACGGCTTCGTCGATGAACAACTAGCCAAGCAAGGCCGGGCGCGACGGGTTGCGTTGACGGTTCCGAACTTCATGTTCGCGCTTGCCGTCATCGCCGAGACCGACCTCATCTCGGCCCTGCCGCGGCGGTTCGTTGCCATGCATGCGGCGCGTTTCGGCGTGCTGAGCCTCGATGCCCCGTTGCCGTTGCCCGGCTTCCGGCTCAACGCCGTCGCTCCCAAGGTCGCGATGGTGGATGCGGGCGTGGCATGGCTCTTCGATCTGCTTGCGGAGCAGACTGCGCAGAAGCACCCCAGCGGCTTGCCCGCACGAAGTCGGCAATCATAACTCGGAAAGCTTCGTCGGCGCCGCCAGCGTGGATGAAACTGACAATTGCGTTTCTCCTGCAGCGCTACTCCGCGGGAGTTGGGCAGTGCTTTCCAAGCCAGGTTCGCCATTTTGGCTCCTCCCGTTTTGCGATGCTCGCTGCATCGACCGAGCGATCGCCTGCAGCATCTTTTTTACTGAACCACCTTTCCTTGCGGTTTGGCTGGTGACGGATGCGCCGTCACGACAAGGCGATGCGACCGTCCCTGCGGCGCAGTTTCGTCGTGATAGCGTGCTGCCAGCGTGGTGATGGCCTCAGTCAATTCACGCGTGAACGAGGCGCGGTCGGCGGCGGAGCGGAAGCGGATTTCGGTGTCGATCGCCAAGGTCGCCAAGCGCTTGCCGGCATCGGTGGCGGCGCGCTGGAGAGCTCCGATCTCCCGCACCAGCCGGGCGCCGAGCGCGATCAGGTAGCTTGCCGACAGGCGGTCCGGGGTGCGGTCCGGATCGGCGCCGACCGGACCCAGTGCGCTCGTCGAGACGACATAGCTTGTGGCGCTCGCCACCATGAGCCGCTCCGTCAGGCCACCCCACTTGCGCGTGTCTGCAACTTGGACAAGCCCGTGCTCCTCCAGAGCATGCAGGTGGTAATTGATCTTCTGCCGCTTGAGGCCGAGGCGTGTGGCGAGGGTAGCGGCCGAGGCCGGCTCCCGCAGTTCTGAGAGGAGTTGACTCCGAACGGGCTCCAACGCGGCGGCGGCCGCGCTCGGCCGATCTATGACTTCGATATCGAGCATGCAGCCCTCCCATTGACAATCTTTCCTGTCAATGCGCGTTGACGAGTGTAATTGTCAAGAGCGAAAGGGCCGCTTCGTCCGAACTTTCCAGATGGCATGCGGCTGCAGCAAGCGAGCCAGCTGTCGCCCACTGCGGAAGTCGATGCGTCCCGCAGACGGCCCCGCGCGTGGCAATTGCAATGACGGTGCCGTTCGTTGTAGCCATTGCGACCGCTTGATTTTGGAGGAGACGCAGCATGGACCGATTCACTGGCGGTTGTCTTTGCGGCAGCGTCCGGATTGTGGCGTCGGGGCTCCCGTACCGGGTCGGCATTTGTCATTGCCTCGACTGCCGCAAGCATCATGGCGCGCTTTTTCACGCTTCCGCGGTGTTCCCCCAAGACGCTGTGACGATCGAAGGCGAGACGCGCGACTACGCCGGGCGGTTTTTCTGCCCCCGCTGCGGCTCGACAATTTTCGGACGCACCGCAGACGAAATCGAGTTGAACCTGGGATCCCTGGACGCCCCCGACCAACTGATGCCAACCTACGAAAGCTGGATCATCCGTCGCGAGTCCTGGTTGCCGCCGTTTCCGCTCACGAGGCGGTACGAGCGCGACCGTGACGCCACGAGTCGCTTTGAGGCGTAGTCGCCACGAACGGTACGAAAGCGTTTTGGGAGGTCACGCCGGCACGTCACTCCGGAAGACCGGCCTTGCGGAAGCCGTCGACGAAATGCTCGAGCGTCGCAGCGTCGCGGAATGGCTCCGTCGCGGCCCAGTGGCGGGTTGTGAAATGCGGGTTGCCGACGAGGAACAGTTCGGCCTCGGCGCGCGCCGCGTCGACCTGGCCCAGTTGGGCAAGGCTTGCCGCCAGGAAGCGGCGTGAGCTTGTACGATAAGTCTCGTCCCTGCGCAGTGTTTCGGCAGCCGCTTCGTATTGGCCGGCCGCATATTGCGCCTGGCCAAGCGTCAGATAGTACCAACTTGCCGGAAACGGGTTCAACCGGAACGCCTTGCGAATGTGCTCAAGGCCTTCCTTTACCCGTCCGGCCAGGACCGCGATGTCGGACAATGCCGCCCAGGCATCGGCCTCGTTCGGATCGAGCTCGATCGCCCTGGCGAATTCCGCATCCGCCTCGGCGAAGCTGCGCTCATAGGCAAGCAGGTAAGCCAAAACCCAGCGGCAGCCGGCATCGTTCGGATCGACCGCCACGGCTTTGCGCGCCAGTTCCAACGCAACGCTACGGGACGTTTCGGTTGGTCCGCCGGAATGCACCCATCCCATCCAGTGGTTCATGGCAAGCCAGCGATAGGCCTCGGCATATTCCGGATCGAGCGAAACCGCGCGGGTAAGCATCAGATGCGCTTCGCGCGCCGTCTGCGGCGTGTCATCCATCAGCTTGCGCGCCCGCACGCAGAGATCGTAAGCCTCAAGGCTTTTGGGCCGGTTGCGCGGCGGCGGTGCGCGCAGCCTGCCGAGCAACGCCTCGACGATCATGCCGGTGACCTCGTCCTGAACGGCAAAAATGTCTTCCAGGCTGCGATCGAAGCGCTCCGCCCATAGATGGTCGCCACTCACTGCGTCGACCAGCTGGGCGTTGATGCGCACGCGCCCCGCAGCGCGCCGTGCGCTCCCCTCCAGCAGGTAGCGCACGCCGAGATCCTGTGCGATATCGCGCACGTCCATCGCCTTTCCTTTATAGGCGAAGGCCGAGTTGCGTGCGATGACGAACAGCCCGGAGATCCTGGACAGGTCGGTAATCAGGTCGTCGGTCAAGCCATCCGCGAAGGATTCCTGCTCGGGATCGTTGCTGACATTGACAAAGGGCAGCACCGCTATCGATGGCTTGCCGGGCAGCGGTATAGGTTTTCGCTTCGCGCCGAGCTGTTCGACGGCCCCCGTGAAGCGGTAGCCGACGCGCGGAACCGTGGCGATCCAGTCGCCACCATCTGCAGCCGGGCCAAGCAGCTTTCGCAGCAGCGCGATCTGCACGGTGAGGTTGCCTTCCTCGACGGCCGTGCCCGGCCACGCCGCGTCCATCAACTCGGCCTTCTCAAGGATCTCGCCGGCTCGTCCAACGAGCGCCGCAAGCAGCTTTAGCCCGCGGTAGCCAACGGCAACGGGGACATCATTGCGAAGCAGCGTTCCCGCACCGGAATCAAGCACGAACGGACCAAAGGCAAAGCGCGATCCCTGCATGCGGCGTATCTATAGCCCGTTTGGAAGTTTTGAGAACTATTTGGCAGAGCTTAATTACGACGCTGTTCGTATCCTGCAGAATTCAGCCTCTTTCAGGTCGAGGGTCCCTGGACCTTCAAACCGATGGAGGTTGCTATGAACGATACTCTTGCATCGGCCCCACATCAGGCAGGGGCAACGCCCGTGGAGCCGGCGGAAATGTCGCGTCGGCACCTGACGACCTTGCGCAGCATTATCGCGGCCTGGGACGAGCGCAAACGCTTTCGCTGGGAACTTGAGCAGATGTCGAAGGACAATCCCCATTTGATCGACGACATCGGTCTGACGAGACGACAGGTCGAGGCAGAGATCGCCAAGCCCTTCTGGCGACGATAATCCTCGTCGCCGCAGGGTCGCGAAGCCGATACCGTCATCGTCGCCCTTGGTGCGCCAAAAGCATCTCGGTGCGAGAAGCTGGGCCGCCGATCCGGTCCAAAATCGAGCGCTCGCGTGCGTCAGCGGGGCGGCTTTTTCCTAAAGCCTCATGCGACGCGCTTTAGGTTGTTGTTTTTATGCATGTCGTTATCGCAAAACCGCTACGCACTTTTGCGCGACATGCATTAGTCGTCGTCGTCATCATCCGTATAGCGGTCGCTAGCGGCGACGATCATAGTCCTTGTAACGACGGGAGGATCGGTCCTCCTGGTAAACCCTGCGTTTGACGTAGGTCTCACAATAGTCGTCTTCACAGTAGGTCTCGACAATTCGCTCACGCACAACGCCGTTGTTCGACGAGCTATTCGAGCTTGTGTTCGAGGACTGACTGTCCGCGTGGGCAACGACTGTCGCCATCATCGTCGCTGATGTCACCAGTAGGAACGTCATACGCATGGCTGCCTCCATTTTTGGCTAGATAGCGCAACGCAAAGCCAAATCGAGGTGAAACTCAACGGCTGGGCATGCAGAGCGTGCACCGCAGTCCAGCCGAAATAAGTTCGCCGGACAGGATGAAACTGGGAACTCGTATATTGTTGCTGCGCCTTTTTGAGATCACCGCTCGGAGCGGTCCGCCTTGCGCCCCATAAACTGCCCTCGCCGCCCCAGCCAAGATCGGACCAACCGGTCATTGGTCAAGGGGAAGCGAAGTGACCTCCATGCAGAATTCGAGCGTTCATCGGCTTCGGCGCAACCCGGCCGCGGCCACTCCTGGCAGCGAGGATTCAGGGTAGCGGGATTGGCGTGTCACTGAGTGTGCGCAAGTAGGCAATTAAGTTCGTTCGTTCAGTCTCGTCCGGAACACCCGGCACCTCCATGTAAACGCCCGGCGTCGTGAGCATGGGCTCAAGCAGAAATTTGTTCAGGTCCTCGTATGTCAAGACACCCTGCCATGCCAGCAAGGCGTCGGAGTAACGCCTCTTGGCCACAGATGCTTTGTCGCGACCGACGACGTTCCACAAAGTCGGTCCCTGATTGGCCCCTTCGTCCGGCACGGCATTGTGGCAGTAGGCACAGAGGCGGGAGAAGGAGGATCGGCCTTTCTCTACGTCGGCGGCAGCCAACTTCTTCGAGATCGGGGCTGGCGTTGGCAAGATGACGCCGTGCGCGATGAGATAATCAGCCACTTCGCGTTGCGCCCGCAGCCAGGACGCGACCGACAAGCTTAACCGCCTGATCGACTCAGGCCCGTTCGACGTCCATGTCGCCCGGACATTCGCGTTCAACAGGGTTGTTGATGCGCACCGAGCACTTGCCACCCACTACGTCGGCAAGCTCGCTTTGCGGGTGAGTTGAGCAAATGGTGGATTCCATCAGCAGGCGTTGCGACGGCGGAACAGGACTGTGACAGACATGGAAATGTGCTGGCGCTTTCCCATGAGTTCCGCCGATCGCCGCTGATCTGCCAGAAACAAAAAATGCGTTGCCGTTTGCTGTCACCGACTATCGCGGCTGCAAATGGCGCGCCGGAGAGGATGAAACTGGGCACCGCTATGTCATTACTGCGCCCATTGATTTCTAAGATCACTTCTCGGAGCGGAGGGTCGGCGTTGCGCCACTTGCCGACCTCAGCACCTCCAAGCGCGAACGTCTGGTGTGATGCGGGCGTTGTCGGGCATCTCCCTGTTACATCGCGGTGACAAAGCACCGCCACGGTGGCGTCAACCGGTTACACAGAGCAGGAAATATCTCCGGCCTTCTGGGAGTGGTCAGCGTCCCAGAGGCTAGCGTGGGCGTGTCGTCGGTTGGCTGTTAGCGCGGCGACTGGAACGCTTCACGCCTCGCAAGCGGGATAGCGAAGTCTCGTGAAGGCAAGGTCAGCTGCGATCTCCGTTCTGTATCGGCGACGGGCGGCGACTGGGAGAGATGGATACCATGCACACAGGGCGTCCGGAAGTTAGCAGGACATGGACGCGGGGCGGCCCGCGTGCCGGCGCTTGGCTGAGCGGTGCAATGACCACGAAGCGCCGCCTCGCAGCGATCCTGGCTTGTGACGTGGTCGGCTATTCGCGCCTGACGGAGCGCGACGAGCGCGGCACGCTCGAGCGGCTGAAGATCTACCGCAAGGACCTCCTCGTACCGCTGGTCTCCGAGCACCAGGGTCGGATCGTCAAGCTCACCGGCGACGGGATGCTGTGCGAGTTCGCGAGCGTCGTTAACGCGGTGACCTCGGCGATGGCGATCCAGCAGGCCCTGGCAGAACACGAGGCGGAGACGCCCGAGGAAGAGCGGATTCGCTTCCGCATCGGCGTCAATCTCGGCGACGTGGTCTGCGAGGAGGACGGCGACCTCTACGGCGACGGGGTCAACATCGCCGCCCGCCTCGAAAGCATCGCCGATCCCGGCGCCGTAGTCGTATCGGGCACCGCCTACGAGCACCTTCAGGGCAAGCTCGACTGCGGCTTCACGCCGCTCGGCGACCTGCGCCTCAAGAACATCAAGCGGCCTGTGCGCGCCTACCGCGTCGAGACCGACGCCAGCGCCTCGGTGGCTGCACTGCCTCCCCTGCCCGAGAAACCCTCGATCGCGGTTCTGCCTTTCACCAACATGAGCGGCGACCCCGACCAGGAATACTTCGCCGACGGGCTGGTGGAGGACATCATCACGGGATTGAGCCGGGTGAACTCCTTCTTCGTGATCGCCCGCAACTCGTCCTTCACCTACAAGGGCCGGGCGGTGGACCTGCGCCAGGTCGGGCGCGAGCTGGGCGTCCGCTACGTGCTCGAAGGCAGCATCCGCAGAGCAGGATCGCGGGTACGCATCAGTGGGCAGTTGGTGGACGCGATCAGCGGACACCATGTCTGGGCCGACCGCTTCGAGGGGGACGTGAGCGACATCTTCGACCTGCAGGACAAGGTGACCGAGAGCGTCGTCGGCGCCGTCGAGCCGAGCATCCGGCTGCAGGAGATCAAGCAGGCGCGCATGAAGCCGACCGACTACATCAGCGCCTACGACCTCTACCTTCGCGCGCTGCCGCGCTTCTACAGCATGACGCCCGAAGGCTTTGCCGACGTGCGCCGGCTCACCAACGAGGCGCTCAGCATCGACCCCAGCTTCAACTTGGCGAAGGCACTCGGCGCCTATATCCGCAGCCTATCCGTGAGCCAGTGCTGGCACGAGCCCGACGATAACCGAGTCGCCGCGCGCATGGCGCGCGAGGTATTGGCTGAAGCGCGCGACGACCCCACGAGCCTACGCTTCGCCGCGCAGGTGATCGCCTACAGCGCGAAGGACTACGAGATGGCGCTGGGCACGATCGAACGATCCCTGCTACTCAACCCCAATTCGGCGCAAGGCCATACGGGCAGCGGCTGGGTGAACGCACATTCCAGCCGCCCGCTCGTCGCGATCGAGCATTTTCACAGGGCAATGCGGCTGAGCCCGGTCGACCCCGAGAAGGGCATCGCGCTCTCCGGCATCGGGATGAGCTACCTGATGCTCGAGCGCTACGAAGAAGCGCTGGCATGGGGAGAGAGCGCGCTGCACGAGATGCCGAACTACGGCTCCTCGCACCGGGTGGTGATCATGGCGCTGGTCAAACTCAACCGGCTGGATGAGGCGCAGGCGGCGGCGCGGCGGCTGATGGAGGCGTTCCCGACCTACACGCTCACCCTGCAGAGACAGATCAACCCGTGGCGGGACAAGGTGTTCGCCGAGAGTTACGTCGAGGCGCTGGGCATCTCCGGCGTGCCGGAGTGATCGTCGCGGTTGCAAAGATGCCCTCTCCTGCGCGTCACGTCCGGCCAGGCGACGTCCCTTGATCCCGCGTCGCTTCTGGAAGGACAGTTCTCTGGCCGTACTCCGGTTTCCACCCTGACGAGACCTACCGACGGTCCAGACAAAAGTCGCCGTTGGGTCAGAACTGGACGTCGCGACACGATTTTGGAATGGCGCGCCCGAAGAGATGCGAACTCCTGACCCTCGATTCGTAGCTACTAAGGTCAAAATAGTTATTCTAAATCAATTACCTGTTAAAACATGGTTTTCCGGAAGCCCTGGAAAACCAAGATCTCGGATCGCCTATAGAGTAGAGGCTGCGTCTCGCGCACGGTTTGGGTCGTGCGACCAATCCAGCGGTTGCCGATGAGCAGCATGGAATCGCCGAATTCATGCGTGCGGTATCGGTGCGCGGCGAAGGCTGCGGAGGCGTTGGCGAGCAGAGCATCGTCGGCAAAGGCGCGCAGGAGCTCGAAATGGCTTTCGCCGGGCTGGTGGACGCCTGTGAGAATCGCATCGACCACGCGAAGCGGCGTGTCCCGCGCGACGCGGCCCGTCGCAATGCCATTTCCTGCACGCACGCTGCCATCGGGATTGGCGGCCGCCTCAAGCGCGCGCACGACGCTCGTGCCGACCGCGATGATGCGGCTGCCGCGCAGCTTTGCCCGCGCGACCTGCGCCGCGGTGTGCTCGGGGATGCGGTATGGCTCGTCGAAGGGAAGTCGCGAGTCGAGCGCGTGATCCCCGGTGGAGGAAATGCCCGTGGCATGCGTGAGTGTTGCGAAGCCGATTTCGTGCCGCCGCCAGCTTTGAAGCGTGCGCGAGTCGAGCGCAAAGCCTGCCGATGGCGCCTCGAACGCGATCGGCCGGGCGGCAATCTTCGTCCAAACATCCCAAAGTGCCAACGGCTCGGGAACATGCGCGTATTGGATCGGCCGGCCGTGCTGCGCCAGTCCTGCAAGCACAGCTGCGCGGTTGCCCAAGAAGCGCAGCTCGAGAAGGCGGGGATGGTCGAGAAGGCGCTCCACAACGGCTTCAAGCGGGCCGAGCCGGAGGCGATTGCCCGGTGACAGTGGAGGCGCAGGCAGCCGATCTTCGGTGCGCGTGCGGTGATCGCCCGCGCCGAAGGCAATCGCCACGAAACGCGTTGGATCGGCAAGTGACAGCCAGCCCGCCAGGCGGATCTCGATCGCTTCACTGCTGGGGACATGCGTGCCGTGCAAGCTGGCAGGCAAGGTCGCGGCGTCATTGGCGACGACCAGGTCGTCGGGCTCGAACAGCTTCGCGAGGTCAGCGCGCGGCAGGTCGGTCATCGCGCCGTCCGCCATGACGACCAACAGCCTGGCGGAGCGCCGATCCGGATGGTCGGCGGCAATCATCCACGTGCCACGGCGCGGGGCGCTGCGCCAGCCGGCAACGCGTCAAGCAGCTTTTCGATGATCTCGGCAGCTGCCAGATCGGGGTGCTTCAAGGTGGCCGGATCGGCGTCAGGAAGCGCCAGCGCGTGCAGCGGGGTGTCCATATCGCCGGGGTCGAGCGCGAGGAACCTTATGCCATCGTCTTTCGCCTCCTCGTCCCAGATCGCCGTCAGATGGGCAAGAGCGGCCTTGCTCGCACCATACGCACCCCAGCCGGGATAGGCGTTCACCGCCGCGTCACTGGAGATGTTGATCACTAGCGCGCCACGGCCCTCGCGCGCCGACGTGGCAAGCGCACCGAACAGCGCTTTGGTCAGCCGAAACGCGCCGACGAGATTGACCGCAAGCGCTTTTTCCAGATCCTCGCACTCGGTGTCGGCAAGCAGCGCAAGGGGGACCGGCCCGAGGCTCGATGCATTATTGATCAGAACGTCGAGCCCGCCGAGGCTCGCGGTGACCTGCAACGCGATCGGGTAGATGTCGTGCTTCTTACCGAGGTCGCCGACAATGCCGTGTGCGCCCGTCTCGTCAGCGATGCGCTCGACGTCCGCGGCAGTGCGTGCGACGAAGGCAACGCTCGCACCGTGCGCGGCGAGCTGCCGCACAAGCGCCAGCCCGAGGCCGGACGTGCCACCCGTGACCGCTACGCGAAGACCGTGGAAATCCATATTCGTCAGCATTGCCGATGCTCCTTCCATCCGTGCAAGCCAATGCTACAAGCTCAAGTTAACTTGAGGTCAAGCGTTCATTGCGTGGATCGATGCCGACACGATAGGTCTGGCTCGAGGCGTGATCTTCCCTTCTTCCCTTGTGGGAGAAGGTGGATTGGCGCGCAGCGCCAAGACGGTTGAGGGGTGTTGGACGGAGTGCGGCGGTGCCAAGCTGGAACACTCCTCATCCGACCGAGCTTCGCTCGGCCACCTTCTCCCACAAGGGGAGAAGGGAAGAGGTGCTGACGCCGGGTGCCGCCAGCGTTCAGCTGCGGTATTGTTCGTCGCTGACTTTCTCCAGCCATTCGACCGGCTTGCCATGAAGGGATTCCTGGATAGCGAGATGCGTCATCGCCGTCGTCGCAGACGCGCCGTGCCAATGCTTCACGCCAGGCGGAATCCAGACGACGTCACCTGGCCGGATTTCTTCGACTGGCGCGCCTTCGCGTTGGACCCAGCCGAGACCGGCCGTGACGATCAGCGTCTGGCCGAGTGGGTGCGTGTGCCACGCGGTGCGGGCGCCAGGCTCGAACGTGACGCTGGCGCCACCGACGCGCGCCGGCTCGGGCGCCTGGAAGAGCGGATCGATGCGCACGGCTCCGGTAAAGGAATCGGCCGGCCCGGGGCCGGACGGCTGTGATCCAACTCGCGTGATCTTCATTGTCTCATTCCTTCCTTGAACAGAAGCTGCGCCAACCTGGCCTGCTGCAGCCAAGGCAGCGAAAGAGCTTGCCGCGGCGAGGACGTCTCTGCGGGTGATGATCATGTCTCAAGCCCCTCCGTTTTCGACGAGGTGGGTCAGAGCAGCTTGTCCGGCGTGATCGGCAGTTCGCGGACGCGCTTTCCGGTAGCGTGGAAAATGGCATTGGCGATCGCTGGCGCGACGCCGACCAGCGCGATCTCGCCGAGGCCCTTCACGCCGAGCGGGTTCACGTGCGGGTCGTGCTCGTCGACGAAGATCACGTCCATGACCGGCGGCGCGTCGGCGTGCACCGGCACGGCGTATTCGGCGAGATTGGCATTGGTGACGCGCCCGTTGCGGGGGTCGACAACCGAGTGCTCCATGAGGGCCATGCCGATGCCGCCGATCATGCCGCCGATGCACTGGCTGCGCGCGATCTTCGGGTTGACGACGCGGCCGGCGCCATAGGCGCCGACCATGCGCCGCACGCGCGTCTCGCCGAGATCGGGATCGACGGCAACCTCCACGAACACGGCGCCAAAGGCGTGCATGGAAAACCGCTTCGTCTCATCTCCGGGAGCGACGTCGGCCGTTGCTTCGATCACTTGGCCGAGACGCTCCATGGCCTCTTCAAGATCGTTGGAGCCGGCGCGTGCCAGCGCGTCGTCGCGCGCCTTGCGGCAAGCCGCCTGCACCGCACTGCCGACGCTCGCCATGGTCATGGAACCGCCGTGGATAGGGGCGCGCGGCAGGCGGGTGTCGCCAAGTGTGAACTTGACCCGCTCGATCGGCAGGCCCAGCGTGTCCGCCGCGACCTGCGTCATCGATGTCCATGTGCCGGGTCCCATGTCACTGGCTGCGCTCATCACTTCGGCAGTGCCGTCCGGCAAGAGCCGGGCCATGGCCGAGGCGGGTGCATAGTTCATCGGATAGGTGGCGCTGGCCATGCCCCAGCCGATCAGCGAGCGCCCATCGCGCATGGAGCGCGGCGCGGCGTTCCTTTGGGCCCACCCGAAACGCTCGGCGGCGGCCCGGTAGCATTCCCTGGTCGATCGGCTCGAGAACGGGAGATCCCTAAATTCGTCCCGGTCCGGCTCGTTGCGCAGCCGCAGTTCGACGGGATCCATGTTCAGCGCGACCGCCAACTCGTCCATGGCCGATTCCAGGGCATACATGCCGCTCGCCTCGCCGGGCGCGCGCATGTAGGTCGGCGTGTGGACGTTCATGGGCGCGATGCGATGGCGCGTGTGGACGTTCGGGCAGGAGTGCAGGAACCGGGTCGCGCTGAGCAGCGCTTCGGTGAATTCCTCGTAGGTCGAGGTCTCTTGGTGGCCCTCGTGCCGGATGCCCTGGAGCTGGCCGTTACGGGAGGCGCCAAGTGCGGCCCGCTGCACCGTGTGCGGACGGTAGCCGACGCCATAATACATTTCGCGCCGCGACAGCACCAGCTTGACCGGCCGTCCGGCTACACGGGCGCCCAGCGCGGCGAGCGTGACATGCGGCCAGCAGCGCAGGCCCGAGCCGAACGCGCCGCCGACGAAGGGCGAGATGACACGCACGTTCTCAGCAGCGATGCCGAACACGGCGGCGATCTCCTCGGCAACGTTGTGCACCCATTGTGTCTTGTCCCACAGGGTCAAGCTCTTGCCCTGCCATGAGGCAATGGTGGCGAACATCTCTATCGGATTGTGGTTCTCGCGCGGGATCACATAGGTCTGGTCGACCCGGAATTCCGCTTGTTCGAAGGCGCTGTCGGGTTCGCCTCGCCGTATCTCCCACTCCGCCGGTTTCCCGGTAGGCAGAACTGGATCGACGCTTTCCATGTCGGTGGCCGCCGCTTCGTGCCGGTAGGTAACCCGCACGACCTCCGCCGCGTAAGCCGCCTGTTCAAGCGTCTCGGCGACCACCAGCGCGATCGGCTGGCCCTGGTGAGTCACTCGGTCGTCCTGCAGCACATGCAGGCGCTCGCCAACGGCTGCGTCCGGGAGGCCCTTATGCGGCTGGTAGGCGAGCCTGGGCGCGTTGCTGTGCGTCACAACCGCGATTACGCCGGGCGCCCGTTCGGCCTCCGCCGTGTCGATGGATGCAATGCGGCCGTTCGCGACAATGCTCCTGACGACGGCGGCATGGGCGAGGTTGGGTACCTCAAACTCGGCGGCATAGGTCGCGGCGCCGGTAACTTTCAGGCGGCCATCGACGCGGCTGACGGATTTTCCGATCAAGGCAGCAGTCATGCGCGTGCTCCCGCGATTTCGACCGCACGCACGATGGCGCGCTGCATGAGTTCGATCTTGAAACCGTTGTGGCCGCGACCCCGTGTGCCGTCTGCTGCGAGGGCCGCCGCCTGGCGGAGCACCGCTGGCTCGAAGTCGGCGCCGGCGAGAGCGGTCTCGACGTTCGACAGGCGCCAGGGTTTCGTTCCAACGCCGCCGAGCGCTACGCGGGTCTGCCGGATGCGAGCGCCGTCCGTCTCGATTGCGACTGCGGCCGAGACCACGGCGAACTCGAAGGAGGCGCGATCGCGTACTTTGAGATAGTGAGACCGCAGTCCTGCCGCCCTGGCCGGGACCGTGATCGCGGTGATCACTTCGCCCGGTTTCAGGACGGTTTCGAGGTGCGGCGTATCGCGGGGAAGGCGATGGAGATCGGAGAGCGGCACGGAACGGTCACCGCCAGCTCCTCGGAGCTCGACCGACGCATCGAGCGCCACCAGGGCAACCGCGAGGTCCGACGGGTGAACGGCGATACAGTTGTCGCTCGTGCCGAGCACTGCGTGCCAGCGGTTCTCGCCGTCCAGGGCGGCGCAGCCGGAGCCAGGCACGCGCTTGTTGCATGCCTCGTAGCCGACATCGCGAAAGTAGGGACAGCGTGTGCGCTGAAGCAGATTGCCGCCCATGGTCGCCTGGTTGCGGACCTGCGGGCTCGCCGAATTCAGCAGCGCCTGGGATATCAGAGGGAACTGCTCGACCACAGCTTGATGGGCGGCCACCTCCGCCATCGTGGCGGCGGCGCCAAGCCTCAGGCCTTGCGGACCGATCTCGATGCCGTCGTCGAGAACTCCCGCGAGGCTCACAAGCCGATCCGGTCGGCGGACATTCTCCTGCAGAAGCTGCACCATATCGGTGCCGCCGGCGATGTATTCGACCGGCGCATCATTGCGGCCGGCTTGAGCGCCGAAGCTGAGTGCGGCAGAGAGATCCCGCGGACGTTCGAGCACAAAGGGATGCATGGCTCAGCCCTCCTGCGTCGAGTTGGACACGGCAGCCGCGTCCTGGATGGCCGCGACGATATGGTCGTAGGCGCCGCAACGGCACAGATTGCCGCTCATCCATTCGCGGATCTCCTGCGGCGACCCGGCATGGCCTTCGCTGATGCAGGCGACGCCGGCCATGATCTGCCCCGACGTGCAATAGCCGCACTGGAAGGCATCGCGCTCGATGAAGGACGCCTGCAACGGGTGGAGCTCATCGCCCTGCGCCAATCCTTCGATGGTTTTGATGTCGCGGCCCTGAGCGAGCGCCGCGAGCGAGAGGCACGCCTTCACGCGCATGCCATCCATCAACACCGTGCAGGCGCCGCATTGGCCGAGGCCGCAGCCCTTCTTCGAGCCCGTCAGATGCAGGTGCTCGCGCAGCGCATCCAGCAGCGTCGTGCGCGGGTCGAGCGAAAGCCGGTGCTCCGTCCCGTTGATGCGCAGCGACACATCGAGCGGCGCCGTCGCGGCGCCGGCAGCCTGTGCCAGCGCCGGAGATATAGCTCCGGGCACGAATTGTTCTCCTAAAAGAGCACCGCCAGTCACAGCAGCCGCTTGCATGAGCTCCCGGCGCGTTATGTCCGAACTGGCTGTCGAAGTTCTTTGGCTATCAGACATGTCGATTGTCGCTTCCGTGATGATCCGCCAAATTCGCGGCCCAAGATATGGATGGCCCCCGGCCCGAAGACACGCTGGGTGCGTGTGCGACGCTAAAAGCTTAGGGCGCTTGAGGCGCCTTGATTAGCGCCCGCTCCCCGATAGGACCTATCGGTCGGGGCCATGAATGGCAGCGACGCGAATGAACTGCCGCCGGTTCTTCCTTCATCGTCATTGCTCAGACGGGTTCGCGCCACCGTCCGGGAAATTTGCGGTGCTCTCGGCAATCGCGATCGATTGAGTGTGTGCAGTTCCCTCGATTAGTCCGTATAATCCGCCCAAACTTATGGGGCGGAACCATAAATGCAGCGCGGACGACTCGATATGCTTCTGGCCTTTCTGGCGGTTGCGCGGGAGGGCAGCTTCACGCGCGCCGCTGCGCAGCTCGGAATTTCGCAGTCCACGCTCAGCCACACGGTCCGCGATCTGGAAGAGCGGCTGGGCATTCGGCTGCTGACGAGAACGACCCGAAGCGTTTCGACTACAGAGGCCGGCGAGCGGCTGCTGCGCAATATCGGCCCGCGCTTTGAGGAGATCGAGGCCGAGGTCGAGGCGTTGAGCGAATTGCGGGAGAAGCCCGCCGGCACCATTCGGCTCACGGCAAGCGATCACGCGTTCAACGCCGTCATCTGGCCGAAGCTGGCAAAGCTCCTGCCCGACTATCCCGACGTCACCGTCGAGGTCTTCCTCGACAACGCATTGACCGATATTGCTGCCGGACGGTTCGACGCGGGCGTGCGAATGGGAGAGCGTGTTGCGAAAGACATGATCGCGGTGCGCATCGGACCAGACATCCGCTTCGCCGTCGTCGGGACCAAGTCGTATTTCGCCAGGCGGCCGCCGCCAACGACGCCGCAGGAACTGACCGACCACGTTTGCATCAACCAGCGCTTTTCCATCAATGGCGGGCTTTGGGCCTGGGATTTCGAGCGCGACGGTCGCGAACTGAAGGTGCGGGTGGACGGCCAGATTGTCCTCAATGGCACCCTCGACATTCTCGAGGCGGCGCTGGCTGGTTTCGGCCTCGCCTATCTGCCGGAGGATGTCGCGGAGCGTCATCTGGAAAGCGGCCGCCTGATGCGGGTGCTGGATGAGTGGTCCCCGCCCTGGCCGGGATATCACCTCTACTATCCCAGCCGCCGTCAAGCGTCGCCGGCTTTCGCCCTGCTCGTCGATACGCTCCGCTTCTCGGGTTGAGGCCATGCAGTGCGAAGCGTCTTCGGCCAGGATTGACCGTTCAGTACCGCCGGAACCGGTCAGCCGAAGACGAACGCCATCAGCAGCTCCGGCTCGATCACCGGCGCCCGCACGACGTTCAATTGACCACGGTACCGACGTTCGCCCGTGCCGAGGACAAATCCGCTGGTGACCGGCGTTTCACCGTTGATGTCGAGGCGTGCAAAAATGTCGGCGACGTTGAGGTCCAACGCCAGCTTGAGGTCGTGCCGCGCATCGTCGTTTGGTCCGGAAGGCAGTTGGCGCTTCACCAGTTGCTGGAACGGAACATTGAAAGTCAGGATCTTCTTCGATGACGTCAAGGCAAATGCAGGCGAGGGGCAGGCAACCAGTATGGCGTTGATTGTCGTTATTGACGCGAGCTTACTCAACGTCACGTTTTCCTTCGCCTGTCCGCGTATGCAGGCTACCCGGATCGCGGATGTCAGATTGCTACTCTGTGGCTGAACTCCGGCTATCTCATCTATGAGCATGCCGATCGTGCACTTCCGGCTCTCAGCCATTTGCTTCAGCGATATCCAAAAAGCCCGCTCCAGACGGATCCCGCGGCGTGTTCCGCCACGCGCCACAACTCGAAATTCCAGGCCAAAATCCTCCTTGGCGAGCGGCAGGAGTAGCGGATCGGGATTGCTGGGGGGAGAGAAGCTAGCGTTCACTCATGGCCTCCTGACGCGCCTTGTTGATCGGCTTCAAAAGGAAACTCAGGATCGTCTTGCGTCCGGTCTCGATGTCGAGAGCAGGTCACGCCCGGGATGATCGGATAAGCCTTGCCATCCCGTTCGATCGTCGAAATCGAAAATGTGATGAGGAGGCCAAGGCGCTTGCCAATGGCCACTTTGATTATCGTATTCGTTTCTACCCCCACCCACGCTTCTGCCCGGTACTTTTTAGATGGCCAAGCCTTCTCACCGAAGCTTTGAAAAATTATCCGATAAATTCTTCGAATACGTGAGTGTTTATTGATCTAGGGCCGGCCAAGAACCGAATTCGGGCCATAAGTTTCGGGAATGTAGCAAAAATGGCACATAAAACGGGCGCTCGCTGCGGTTGCGGCAAGCGCCTGCGCCTGTGATCAATGCTGTTCGCGGCGCTTTCCTTAAGCCTCGCGCAATCTTTGCTGTCTATTCTGCTTGTCGATTGGCGAGGGAACATGACGCGCAAGCCGCTACTGCTTTTTGCCTTCCCGGCTCTCATTCTTTTGATTCTTGCAGGGGAGCGAGCAGCGACGTTCCTGCTCGGAACCTATCCGGCCAGCCCTGCCCTGTGGCGGATCTGGCTCGAGTTGCGCCCTTTGGCGACGATGTTCTGGCAGCAGGTCGACCTCTATCTCAGCGGTTCAATGGTCCTTGATGCCGCCATCCTGACCGCCGCATCGATCCTCTGCTGGATGGCTTGCCGGACGAGAAAATCGGCCGCGTTCTTCTTCGTTGCCAACCACGCCGCTCTGCTTTTCGCCGGGTTGATGATGGCTTCCAGCAGCCATTCTGAAACAGCGAGCACGATTGCGGCATTCACCGCACCGAGCGGCCAGCCATTCTCGCTGATCCTCGACTTCACATGGCGGAACAGCCTGGTGCTGGGTCTGGGCACTGCAGCCTGCGCCTACTGTCATTTTGCCTTTCTCGGCGAGGCGCGACAGCGTTCCGAAGCGCTCGCCGTACGGCTTTTTGCTCTGCAGCGGGATTTCTAAGGCGCGTCGCATCTGAACGGGTTCATCCCAAGCGCTTCATCATCCCAGGGCGGAGCAAGGAGCGAAGCGACGCGGCGCAGACCCTGGGATCCATGCCGTTACCTCAGAGCGTCACGACGCTGCAGAATCTTTGATGGCGGAGCGAGGCGCCCCCCTCTGTCCTGCCGGACATCTCCCCCACTTGGGGGGAGATTGGCAGCTTCGCGGACACCGTCCTTTTTGCAAGGCTGGTGGTTGGCGAATCAGGGATGAAGGCCGATCTCCCCCCAAGTGGGGAGATGCCAAGTGGGCGGCAGGACAGAGGGGGGCGCGAAGGATCACTACAGATCAGCTTTTATCCTGGTCCGCCGCAGCGACCGTCGACAGTCCCTTTCAGGCTAAGAACCAAATCCTCGGTGCAGAGGAACTAGTTGATTTTCTTGTAGTGGACCTTGCCGTCAGGTTGCACTATGCGCTGGTAGGACGAGTTTGGGGGAGGGGGCGACGCGGCGATCCTCTTTTTGGGCGGGCGCGGCGCTTCGATGACACTGGGTTCGGTCGCTTCTTCGAGATCGGTGGCTGCTTCCGCCATGGTACTGGTCGTGATCACGGAAGGCTCCGCGATGCTCGACATGTCGTCGTCACTGTCCAGGGGCAGCTCCTGTTCAAGCCGGGCAATGCTGCCCTTGACTTCGTTGAAGCTGCCCTGCAGTTGACTGTCCAGTTTTTCGAACCGGCTTTGAAAGCCGTTGTTGACCGTATCGAGCCGGGCTGCGATCCGTTGCTCGAACGATCCGAGCTGTTCCAGCCGCCGTTCGACAAGGCGCAGATCGTTGATGCCGCGGTAGAAATAGACCGCGGCCGTTACGTTCACCGCCGTGATCAGCAAGGCGCCGGCGGCGACAACGCCGATCATCCTTGCATTGCTCGGTTTCCCCACTGCAGCTTGATCTTCAGTGTGGGTTGCCGGCCCAATGTCGATTGCCGGCATATCCAGGTCGCTGATCATCGTCATTGGACCACCACCTTTGCGCCGACCGAGACGCGCTTGAAAAGATCGATCACATCAGTGTTGGTAAGACGGAAGCACCCCGATGTTCCGTCGAAGCCGATGCCCTTGGGATCGTTGGTGCCGTGGATGCGGTAGAGCGTGTCGCGCCCGTCCCGCAGCAGATAGAGTGCCCTGGCGCCGAGCGGATTGTAGGGACCGGCGGGCACCATTTCCGGCAGCTCCGGCTGGCGGGCGCGCATTTCCCTGGGCGGGCGCCATTCCGGCCATTCCGTTTTCGCCCCGACCTTGACGATGCCGGTCCAGCCAAAGCCGTCGCGCCCGACGCTGATCTGGTAGCGCAGCGCCCGGCCCTGCCGGGTCACCAGATAAAGCGCCTTCTCGTCCTTGCGGATGATGATCGTGCCGGGCCGTTCGGCCGTTTGGAGAGCAACCGCCTTGCGCAGGCTGGGACCCATTGCCGGCAGCGGCGGCCGGTCGGACAGCGCGGATCGGGCTTGGGCGAATTCCCAGGCCGGCATCCCCAAGGCCAGTCCGATGATGCAGGCGCCGGCAAGCCTCGGGACGATGCGGTATCTACCGGGCTGCGTCATCGAGCCGCTCTTTGAATATCCGCTTCAGGTCCTTGTTGAAACGCGCCCGCCCGTCCACTTCGGAAGGCAGGATGGCCCGGTTCAGCGCGTCGGTCAGCAGCGCATTGTCCAGGCCGACCGACTTGATGTGCGGCGCCTTGAAGATCTTCTCGAGTTCGCTGCGCGAAAAGTGGTTGCCGAACCATTTGCGCTTATGCTTGTTGGCGACCAGCGTGATGCTCACCGAATTGCCGCGCAGTTCGCGGATCTTCGTGTAGAGCCGCTTGCCTTGCCGCAGCGAGGCGACATTGAGCTCGAAGACGATGAAGATCTCGTCGCTCGTCGAAAGCACGGAATTCTGCCAGGGGGTTTCGATATTCGGCAGGTCAATGACGATGTCGTCGAACCGGTAGGCGACGAGGTCCAGCAGCCGGAACACGAAATCGGCGCCCTGCGGCTCAAACGGCAGTTGCGGCCTCTCGAATGAATAGAGGGTCAGGCCGGACGGGCGAGCGAGCTTGATGACGTCCATCAGTTCGACATCGAGCCTTTCCGGCTGGCCGATAATGCCGGCCAGGTCGAACTGGTTGAACAGGTTGAGATAGGCGCCGCAATTGGCGCTCTGGAAATCGAGGTCGACGAGGCAGGTCGAAGCCGCCCGTTCGGTGGATTTCGAGGCCAGGTATTCCGCCGCCGACAGAGCGATCGTCGTGGCGCCGGCGCCGCCGCTGGCGCTGATGAAAGTGATGATGCGGCTCTTTGTACCCTGGTTGCCGGTGTCGTGGAAGGTGACCGCGTTCAGCAGTTCTTTGGCGTCGAGCGGCTTGTGCAGCCAGTCCGAGGCGTTCATGCGAACCAGGATGCGCGTCTGTTCGGAGGTCAATTCGTCGGAGACCGCGATCAGCGGCACGGTCGCCCACAAGGCGCGCGCCGCGACGATGCCGGGCTCGCCGAGCAACTCGCCATTGGCCAGGTCGAGGATGACGATGCCCGGGCGCGTCTCGGGGGGCGGGCCCTTGAGGAAGTCAGCCGTCTCGGAAATCCTGACATCGTAGATGGCCAGCGCATCGAGCCGCGTCGCCACCTCGCGCTTGAACTGCGGATCCGACGAAAACAGGGCCACCTGCTTTCGTTTGGTCGGGGACACCTTGGTGTTGATGGCGTTCATGGCGATGTGCTCCTCAGGTCTTCGCCTGTAACCGTGCTCAGCATGGAGGGCATGGTGAGATTTCCGAACCCGAGCAGGCCGCCGAGGAAGAAGAACTGGAAGGTCCGGTTCTGCAGGCGGACGGTGATTGTCGGCACCGGACCGCCCATCCGGGTCTGGTAGCCCAAGCCGGTGGCGGAATACGCGATGACAACATTGTCGCGCCGCAAGCCAGGAAAGAAATGACACATTCCAGGCCGCGTAGTGGGTTGCTGGGCTGGGGTGATGATCGGACAGGCATCGTCATTGGTGACTGTCGTGTCGCCCCGAAAGATACGGCTGAAATTGGCGGCATTGAAGGTGCCGCCATTACTGCAAGCCCCTGTGCCAGCAGTATAAGTGCAGGTGAATGGTCCGTAGGCCGCAGCGATGACCGGAGCGCCCGGTGTCGTCGTCGGTGCGGCCGTCGCAAGCGCGGTGGCAACCGGGTCGGAAATAGACGCCAGGCGCGCGCCTAACTGGACGGCCTTGTTGGCGGCGTTCCACTGATAGAGGGCGTAACCGAAATCGACGAAGCCGAGGACAACAGTAAACAGCAGTGTAGATACGATGGCCATCTCCACCATCGTCGCGCCGTCTTCCGATTTTGCGAAACGCCTGATCATGATCAGAACCGGATCAACCGCTCCTCGTGAAAGCCATTGAGGGTCATCGGCCCGATGCCGACCAGCGACAGCATTCCGATGCCGCTATAGGCCAACGTCCCCGCCGCCCTGACGATGCAGACCTGTGCAGTTGTAGCGCGATATCGGGTGACACCTGCGACCACCGCGTCATGGCATGAGCCTGAGGCGGCAATGGTCACTGTCACATTCGCCTTCTGCCAGCCGGCAATGCGCGCACTCCCTGTCCCCGCGGCATCGCCGAATACCGCGATGTTGGTGGCGATATCTGCGCAGTTGATCGCCGCTAGCCCGGCCTTGGTGTACAGCTGGCTGTTGCAGCGCGCGGCAAAGCGCGCCGCGTCCGACAGGCCAGCCTCCATCAGCAGCTTTTTGTGGATCAGATTGCCGAACTCGAACACGCCCGCCGACAACGCCAGCATCAGTGGTGCGATCAGCGCCATTTCTACGAGAGCCGTGCCGCGCTGCTCGCGTCGAAATCTGTGGAGATGATGGTACAGCCCTCCGATCATCGCAATCACCGGTAAAGCTGAGCTTCGTCGCGGAGGAAACTGTCGAGCGTGCCCTGGCCGGCACCGCCGGTTACGTCGACCAGTTCGACCATCACCGACGCGTCCTCAGACGCCGAGGGAACAGGTTCAGTGAGGAAGAAGCTGGCAAAGGCTTCGACGGGCAGATTAGTGCTGTGACCGGACAGATCGTGGCCCGCTGCTTCGAGCGCATTGCAGTTCAGGATCGCGCCATAAAGCAGCCGACGATCAACTGTGGTGACAGGCGGTTGGCAAGCTGCCGACGGTGTCCCAATCTCTCCACCGGTCGATGCGGTGCCCACCAACCCGGCCGATATCTCGTAACGGTACACCTCATAGCGCGTCGGCTTGGTCGTATTCCATGAAGATGGATAGCTAGCTGAACCGAAGTTGGTGCTCCAATAGCCAGAGAAATTCCAATTTCCGTCGCCCATCCGGCCGCCCAGATACGGAGTGGTCGCGTCGCGCGGAAGGCCCATCGTTCCGGCTTCGGTGAATGAAAGTTTGTTCATGGAAGGGCATTGATTAGTGCTGCCGGTGGTCTGTATCGCCCCCTTTCGGACATTGGCGGCCGGACCGTACTCGGGGCTGTCGAAGTGGTTACCGTTGGCTCCAATCCCGAAACGAACGTTGAAGGCATCTTGCACCGGGCCGGCATTCTGACCGGTCTTCGTCGTTACGTTCTCGGCATTGTAGCAGCCGACCGGGGTTGACGTCGCGATCGTCTGGGCCAGCGCTTGAGCTCCGTTTCCGACGCCTTGCGGGGGCTCGAGGAAGCCAAAGTTGCCTGGACCAGCGGCAGCCCCGTTTCCGACCTTCCGCAGTTCGATCAGCCTGCGACGGACGGCCGGATTGGCAACGGCCTGCTCAAGCGTATAGCCGCCGGCATTGTTTGTCCCGTTCACCATCTCATAGGGGTTGCACATGAAGACCGGTGTGAAATCGCAGACGCCGGAGGTGAAGCCCGCTACCGCGACTGCCCCGACATTGAAGCTGTCGCTGGCGCCGGATGTCACAAATGAGGCGGGAAAGATCGCGGCAAACCCTTGGGGAGCGACTGTCACCTGGATGAACCGTGTTTCCGCCTCTCCGACAGCCTGGATGGCATCCGCAAGATAGTTGGCCTGATTGGCCGCTGTAATCCTAGTTCCGTCGTTGGCAGGGATCGCCTTGAGGAAGCACCAGGAAATGTTGCCAGCATTGGTGCAGGGCTGTGTGCCCCCCGGCTGACCGGAGGTAAGGGTGAACCTGCCTGCCGTGGAGAAATTGCTTTCATTGTCTACGAGTGTCGCCATAGCGCGTTCGGCCCGCGCCCAGGAACCGCTGCTTCCGTCCAGTTCCGCTGCCGCCGCGAGCGCAAACGCATCCGCCCCCTTCTGAAGATCGTTGTGAAGGTTGTTGACCCGGCTCATATCGATCGCCAGCAGGGAAAAGCCGATGATCGCCGGCAGCGTGATGCTGACCAGTATCAGCGCTATTCCCCTCTGATCGTGCCAGAACGCGCGAACAATCCGCAGCATGGCCCTTGCTCCCCTGACGCCAGTCGCTTTGCCTGACGCTAAACCCGCACCCTTCTATTCAACCCCGGTGTTGCCGACGTTGACCGTTATGGCCGGCGGCGGCGGTGGTGGTGGTGGAAATTTGTAACTCTGGGCAACAGCGGCAGCGCGCGCGCCGTCGCCTTCGATCGCCGTGTTCCTGGAGGCCGGATTGAGCGGATCGACCGTCTGCAGCAGCGAATTGTATTTCTGCGTGTCGCCGGCAGCCAGTGTCACCGTTTCGTAATTGTTCAGGTAGTCGGCGGCGCAGCCCGTCAGCCCGCCGGCGCACAAAAGCAGGATCAAGGCGCTATTTCTTTTTGACATAGATCATCTTGTCCTTGGATTTCAGGTCGAGCATGTGGCCATAGGGGCCGACCACGCCTTCGCCCAGTTCATATTTGCGAACCATGTCCTTGGTCACTTCGAGCTGACCGAGGATGAAGAGTTCCGGGTCGTTGGCGGGCCGCGTCTTGTCGAACGGCGTCGCCAGTTGTTCCCCGGGCTTTACCGGCCGCACAATACGCGGCGTCACGATCACGACCAGTTCGGTCTCTTCCTTCTGGTTGCTTGAATTCCGGAACAGCGTCCCGACGATCGGGACCTGGCCGAGCCACGGCACCTGCCGCTGGATCTTGGTGTTCTTGCTGGACAAAAGACCGCCGACCGCGAAGCTCTGGCCGTCGCGCAACTCGACGACGGTAGACAGCTTGCGGTTGGTGAAGATCGGGTCACCGGCGGTGGTGAAGCCGGTGAGGTCGCTGACTTCCGGAGCCAACCTGATGTTGATCTTGTCGTTGGCGAGCACGACCGGCGTGAACAGCAGATTGACGCCGAACTGCTTGTATTCGATGCTGATCTCGCCATCACCGTCGTCGACGCGGATAGGTACTTCGCCGCCGGCATTGAAGCTGGCAACCTCACCGGAAAGAGTGGTGAGGTTGGGTTCGGCTAGGGTGCGCACCACGCCCTTGGCCTCGAGCGCCTCGATGATCAGGTCGACCTTGATGTTGCTGTCGATGACGCGGGTGATCAGCGCCGCGAACGGGTTGGTGTTCGAAAGAAGGCCGGTAAGCAGACCGCCCGGCCCCAGCACCACATTGTCCTCATCGACGGCGGCAATCCCCGTCCCGGTGCGGGTCGTGCCGCTGCCATTGGTGCTCCTGATCGAGACGCCAAGATCACGGCCGGCATTGCGCTTGGCCTCCAGCACCCGCACTTCGAGGTTTACTTGCTGGCTGTCGTCGACGGTCACTGCGTTTATGATCGCGTCGGGGCCATATTGCTGGGCGACCTCCATGATCGCCGCCAGCGTGGCGCCGTCCTTGACATGGCCGCCAAGCCTGACCTTGCCGTTGATAGAACCGATATCGATGCGCGACCTGGGCGCCACCTGCCGGATCGCTTGCGCCATGTCGCTCACGTCGACGCCGACCTCGATCTGGATCACGCCAAGCGAGCGCTTGTCTTCTGAAAAGAGGTTGACGGTGGTGGTGCCGGCGGTCTTGCCGATGACATAGAGCGTCCGGTCGGTCATTGGCTGGGCGTCGGCGATCTTCTCGTCGCCGACGACGATGTCGCCCAGCGTGGCGTTCACCTGGATCGTCACCGACTGCGACATGGGCAGGAAAATGCGGTGGACGCTGGGGTTCGATACATCGATCTTGCGATCGGCTGCATGAGCAGCAAGATCGATCGGCAGTAACATGACCGAACAGGCCAGCGCGGCAGCCGCCAGTGGTCCCCGGAACATGCGCATCTAGACTACCCCCCTTGCCGATTCGTTCGGCAATACCCTAGCGTTATTTTTGTCGCGGCACGTCGTAGGATTCGAGCTTCACACCCCTGAAGACGCCGATTGTCGCACGCGCCGGCGGCTCCGGCTGCACATATTTGATCACTTCCTTAACCACTTCTTGCACCTGGGGTGCTGAGGCCACTGCCGGAACGGGTTTTGCGCTGCTCAACAGGTCGAGCCTGCTTCCCACCCGTTCCACGGCCTGGGTCAGCCCATTGATCTTGTCGTCCGCGCGCTTACGTTCTGCTGCGGCTTCAGCCTCGGCTATTGCCTGTTTGGCGAGTTCGGCCTGCCTTGCGGCGACGTCGGCCGGCGTGTCGCCGGTCAGGTCGGAAAGCGTGACGCGTTCGGTCGTTTCGCCGCTGCTGGCGGCGGCCTGGCGAAGCGCTAGCGACAACTGGCCGGCACCGGCGGCCAGGGTAAGCTTCTGGGCGTCCCTGGTGCTGGCCTCGAGCGTCACCGATTTCACCACAGTCGGGCTCTCCGTGCTCTCGTCGGCGACCTGGTCGACGGCGAGCACCTTCATGCTCTGCAGCAGCACGTCGACAAAACTTCTGTCCGCGCCGCCTTCGCCACGCGCCGTGCGCGTCAAAAGCACGTCGACCCGGTCGCCGGGGAAGACAAATCCGGCGACGCCGAGCACATCGTTGACCCTGATAGAAACAGCTTTCATACCTTCGCCGAGCACCGCCGAAAGCGTGGCGCGCTGGCCGGGACCGGTGATCTTGGTTGCGAGAATGGGCTCGTTAGTGCCGATCGCTTGCAGCGCCTGTTTTGTGCCGTCGCCGGCCAGGGCTTCTTTGGTCGTCTTGAACGCGCCGGCCGGAACCGCACCCGCCGGCCATGCAATTTCGCGCAACTTATCGGCGGTGAGCGTGTCTCCGAATTTCAGCGCGACGGCAGCCACGACGACCGTGTCGCGTTGGACATCTCCCTTCGCCATGGCGCTGCGCTGGCTGGCCAGCCAGATATTGGCAAGCACCACCGCCAGAACGCCGAACACGCCGGCGAGAACGATCATGATAACTGTATTGGCGCGCATAGACCCAAGCCCCAAGCCCACAGTGCGGGAATTCGTCTGCCGAGATTGAATTCAGGCCCGGATCGGACGATCCGGGCCTGAAGTGTGATTAGGCGGTCAGCTTCCTGTGCCCGCAGCCGCGTTGCAGGTGCCAACACTCGTGCCGTCGAGCGCGGTGCAGAGACCCGCGAAACGACCCGTGACCCAGCCGCCGATGGCAATAACGGTCAGAACGACCGCAACAGCGATGATGCCGAGAAGGATGGAATATTCGACCATAGCAGCGCCGTTTTCGTCGTCGCGGAACTGCCGGGTCATCGTCATGAGCTTCTTCATGCCAATTTCTCCCTTTGGAGGTTTGAACCCGACGAGACGAGCCAAGGATGAAATCCATACCCAAGCATCCCCCGTCATCTCGATCTAAGTCCCGACGAAAATCAGAGTCAAATGGGATTAACGATTGCTTAACTTTCCTATACATGATTTGGCAAGAATATTGCCCGACCTCAGGCGGACCAAAACATTGATTCGGCTCGTTTTTCAACCCGTCTTAACCATTCGTTCACAATTTGGCCGTGGTATGGCGGAAGTGGGGCAGCATTAGCGATGCTGCATATCCCTTTATATCTAAGGCCTTAGGTGGGCTCCATGACGCCTTTGTGGCAGAAAAACACTGTGCATTGAAATGCGAGTCCTCGTTTTCCCTAGGACAGCGGCGCTGACCAAATAAACGTCGCGTTTTCTGATGCTTGATCTTAACTATGTCTGAAGTATTAAGTTGCATGGTGCGGCTGGCGCTTGTGCCAAGCTTGGTTAACGCTTAGTTTCAGCGTGGGGACTAAACGGGGGAAGCGTCATGCTGGGTCGATTCACAAAAGGGCCAGGCGAACCGCGGATTGAGCCAAAGCTTGAGCCGATTGCGGTATTGCCTGTTGCGCCGGCGCTTTCCCCTGCAGCCGACACCGAATCGAATGGCGACCATTTCCTGACGCTCAAGGTTGAACTGCACAGTCACCTGATCGACCGGTTCAATCTTGCCACACTTGAAACCGCATCGAAGGACGAAATCCTTAACGAGATCCGGCCGATCGTGCGCGAATTCGTGCGCGCTCGCGCCGTGCCGCTGAATGCTCGCGAACTCGATCGGCTGACCAGCGAGACCGCCGACGAGATGCTTGGGCTGGGGCCGATCGAGCCGCTGCTCAAGGACGACTCGATCACCGACATATTAATCAATACCCATAAGCGCGTCTTCATCGAGCGGCGCGGCATGATCGAGGAGACCGAAATCCGCTTTCGCGACGAGGCGCACCTGCTGCGCGTCATCAACAAGATCGTTTCGGCCATCGGCAGGCGCGTCGATGAATCGGCGCCGATGGTCGACGCGCGACTGGAAGACGGCTCGCGTGTCAACATCGCGGTGCGGCCGATCTCGGTCGACGGCCCATTGGTGTCGATCCGCAAATTCTCGAAGAATCCCTATTCGCTCGAACGTCTGATGGTGTTCAATTCAATCCGCCAGCCGATGATCGATCTTCTGCGCATTGCCGTGCAGGCACGCAAGTCGATCCTGGTTTCAGGCGGCACCGGCAGCGGCAAGACCACCCTGCTCAACGCGCTGTCGAGCTATATCCCGGCCAGGGAGCGCCTGATCACCATCGAGGACGCCGCGGAACTGCAACTGCAGCAGCCGCATGTCGGCCGGCTGGAGACGCGTCCGCCCAATGTCGAGGGAAAAGGCGAGGTCCGCCAGCGCGAACTGCTTAAGAACGCGCTGCGCATGCGGCCCGACCGCATCATCGTCGGCGAGGTTCGCGGCGAGGAAGCCTTCGACATGCTGCAGGCGATGAACACCGGCCATGAAGGTTCGATGACCACAATCCATGCCAACACGCCGCGCGATGCAATATCGCGGCTGGAACAGATGGTCGGCATGGCCGGCATGCCGATGACCCATGAGTCCATTCGAGCGCAGATCGCGTCGGCCATCGACATCATCGTGCAGACGCAGCGTCTTGCGGACGGTGGCAGGCGTGTCGTTTCCATCTCCGAACTGACCGGCATGGAAGGCAATGTCGTCCAGCTTCAGGAAATTTACCATTTTGTTCGCCGGGAGGTGACGCCGGAAGGAAAGATCATCGGCGATTTTCGCGCTACTGGCGTCCGTCCACGCTTTGCCCCGGAGGCAGCAACGTTGGGCCACCACTTCGCCAAGGATGCTTTCAATCCGCAGGTTGCCCTCTGATGCCTACCGGTCAGACTTTGCTCTACTTTATTTACGTGCTTGCGGCGGCATCGGTTATTCTCGCCGGCGAGGCCATGTATCTTTCCTTTGCCAAGAGCCGGTCACGGATTGGCGCGATCAACCATCGGCTGAGGCGGCTTGCTGATGACGTTCCGGCCGAACGGACCCTGCAAGGATTGCTGCGCGAGCGCGGGCTGACAGCCTCGGGCGACTTTCTCTTTGGCCTGATCTGGCTGAACAGGCTCTATACCCAGTCTGGCATTACCGGGAATCCGCTGTCTTTCGCCGCGAAGTTCCTTCTAGCAGGGCTGGCACCGGCGTTGCTGCTCTCGATCTTTCTAGGCTTCTCGACCTTGGTGTCGTCCATTGTTTTTGTAGTTGTCGGATTTGTGCTGCCGCTTCTGGTTCTTCGCCGCGCTCGCAACAAGCGGATACAGAAATTCGCGAAGCAACTCCCTGACGCACTCGACATGATCGTTCGTTCGCTGCGCGCCGGACATCCAGCTTCCGTGGCGGTTGGTCTCGTCGCCCGCGAAATGCCCGATCCGCTCGGTACCGAATTCGGCATCGTTTCCGACGAGATTACCTTTGGCCTCAGCATGGAACAGGCGGTGCGGAAACTTTCGCAGCGTGTCGGCTTCGAGGGCCTTCATCTATTGTCGGTATCGCTGTCGATCCAGGCCAAGACCGGCGGCAATTTGACTGGGATCCTGTCCAATCTTTCGTCAGTGCTGCGCGAAAGGCAGAAACTCAGGATGAAGATCAGGGCGCTTTCGGCCGAAGGCCGTGTATCGGCATGGATCATCTCGCTGTTCCCGATCGTGATGTTCCTGACGCTCCAGCTTGTTGCCCCGGCCTACTACGGCACCGTCTGGGGCGATCCGATCATCTTTCCTGTGTTCCTGATTTTCGGGACGTGGGCGCTGTTTGGTGACTTTATCATGTATCGAATGGTCAATTTCGACTTCTGACAGGTGCGAGACATAATCTTGTTTTCGGCTATTCAGGATCTCAGCGTTCTGGTCTCCATTGCCGTCTTCGTGGCGGCGGTGGCCCTATTCCTGTTCGGCTCCCTCGTCTTTTTGCCGGCACTGCAGACGCGGAAGCTGGTCGCACAAAGCCTGATGGCTGAAGGTATTGCCGATCGCCGTTCGCTCGTTGGACAGGAACAGCTTGCCAAGCTCGCAGCGCAGCGGCCAGTCGATGCATATTTTCGATCAATCGAAAAGGAGCGGGACCAACCCAGCGCCTTGGACGCGAAGCTCTTCCGCGCCGGCTTTTATCAATCGAGCGCTCCGCTCATTTATACTTTGTCGCGGCTTGGCGCGGTCTGTGTCGGCTTTCTGGCCGCCTATGCGCTGTTATCGCGGGTGCTCCCAGCGCAACTCCCCAGTTTGGTACCGTTGATCGGTTCCGCCTTGTTCGGGCTCGCCTGTCTCGTGGTTCCAAGCGTCATGCTCGATCGCTTCGAGAAACGACAAAAGCAGGTCTACCGCCGCGGTTTTCCTGATTTCATGGACATGATGATAACCTGTGCCGACGCAGGCATGAGCCTGGAGGCGGCGGTCGAGCGCGTGAGCCAGGAACTGGCCGGCACGCACAAATGGCTAGGCATTCAACTGTCGATCATGACGCTGCAACTGCGGGCCGGCAAGCCGTTGCGGGAAGCACTGCGCGAACTCGCTGACCGCGTCGGACTTGAGGAAGCGCGGGCTTTGGCAGTGCTGTTTCGGCAATCGGAAGAACTCGGCACCAGCCTGACCGAGGCTCTGCGCGTCTATAGCGACGAAATGCGCAGCCAGAGAATTCTGAGTGCCGAGGAGCGTGCCAATTCGCTGCCGGTCAAAATGATGATCCCCTTGGGACTGTGCATCTTCCCGGTGGTGATGATGATCATCATGTTGCCGGTGATCATTCGCATGAGGGGTGTTTTCTTCTAGGCACGTCTGTGCTTTGGTCGAAATACAGAGTCGGAGAGAACTCTTTTGGGGGACGAAATGACAGGGCCAATGCGCCTCGCGGCCGTAGCCGGTTTGCTGCTCATCGTGCTTTCCGGCTGTCAGACGGCTGATAGCGGCGTCGTCCGCACCAACGAGCCCTCGAAAGGTGATGTGACAGCCTTTGGCGATGCTTTCGACGGTCTGAAGACGGTCAGCGACGTCGAGTACTATGCCTCCGACCAGGCTGTTGCCGAAGCCAAGAACCAGTTCCGCGCGGAAAACTACGGCAATGCCGGCGCCCTGTTCTACAAGGCGACGCAACTGGCGCCCAACGATGGCGGTGCCTGGATGGGCTTGGCCGCCTCCAGCGATCGCATCCGCCGCTTCGACCTCTCCGACCACGCCTATCGCCAAGCCTACCGGCTGGTCGGCGGGACGCCCGAATATTACAACAATGTCGGCTATTCCTACCTGCTGCGCGGCAAGCTGCAGGACGCGCGCAGCAGTTTCCTCAAGGCCTATGAGCTGGCGCCCAACGATCCGACCGTGGCCAACAATCTGAAGCTCCTGTCGTCCAGCGTAAAGAATCTCGAGCGGTAAGGCGATAGCATGTTGCTCGCCGCATCGCTGCTGCTGAAGGGGCTAGCTATTCCTTTGCTGGCAAGGATTGCCTGGCTCGACTTCACCACCCAGAAGATATCCAACCAGAATGTGCTGCTGCTGCTTTGCCTGGGTCTGGGCTCGCTGCAGCTCCTGTCGGTGCAATCCGGGTCGTGGTGGGACATGGGCCTGAGCGCAATCGCCGGCCTTTTATTGTTCGTTGCGCTGTTTCCGTTCTGGGCTTTGCGCAAGGTCGGGGCCGGCGACGTCAAGCTGATGGCGGTGGTGCCGTTGCTGATCGGCGGCAGCGGCCTCCTTGTGTTCTCCGTACTGCTGCTGGTTTTCGCGCTCGCCACAGCGTTGATCGTCAAAAATCCGTTCATGCTGCCCGCAGGCGCTTTCCGCCTCTACGTTCAGCACCTGGACCGCAAAGGCGTTGTGCCGTTTGGCGTGCCGATCTCGCTCGCAGCGATCTGCACGATAGGGTTCATGATCTACGTCACCTTGATGCCCCATGCTGGCCCGGCGATCTGAGAGGACAGGACTGCAGCAACTGCCTGGCTGTACATCTCGGGCGTCTATGTTCTCAAGCGGCTCGCGCCAGACGCCAGTGCTGAGGTGATGAGCAGCACAATGCCGCTACAGAATCCGAATTCAAGGTCCTGTCCGTTCTTGGCCCGATGTACAGGCTGCGGGTGCTGGGTTTATCATTGTTGGTGGAATTCTGGGGATTCTCGGTTTCTGGCTGGTCCCGATCGCGTTGTCCGTTTTGGTTCCGTACAACAAAGAGGTGTTCGGCTCGTCGCTGATCCTCTTCATAGCGTGGATATTCATCAACGTGCATCACTACTTTCTGGATAACATTATGTGGAGACGAGGCGATCCAGAGCTATCAAAGTATCTGTTCCGCTAGTCATTTGCCGCGGCGATCTTGGTGATGGCCCCTGATAGGCGCCGGCCAGAGCGCAGCCACATCGAGCGTAAGCAGTATGATTTGCACGGCTCGGGCTACTCGCGCTTTGGCGCCGCGCGCCAAGCCAACGGCTATTGCCAAGGCGATCGGCCCGCGCCTGGCGGCAACGCGAATCTTAGCGTCAACGATCGAACCGACTTCATCACAATGAAGGGCGACAAGCGCAATTGAGTCAGGGCATTAAGGCGTACCGGCGCGAAAAAGGGCCTGGCAAGAGGAAAGGCGGAATCGGATCCGAACTGGCCTTGGTGGTCGCGCAAATCCGCCCGGAAACTACGGCAAGCGTCCGAGAAGAAATTTTTTGCGGGATCGAACAGATGTGTTGGCTGGAAAATAGGCAAATTACTCGCTCAGCGAAGGTGATGGCTGAGGCTGAGCGTGCCGAACGCGCCGCGAAGACAGCCAGATTGAAATCGCTTCGTATGGCGACTCAGAGTGACCTAAGGTTTTCATTCCCTGAGGAATTGGATTGTTCTCTGCTTATCGCAGCACTGACTCAAGGCGACTCATCGGCTGATCGGGACCGCCGAATTTCGGGTGTGAGCAAAACAGGCTCCCGCTGCCAGATTTTTTGACGTTCTGATTACCAAATTCTGGCGCAATGGTAGCGATCCCGGATCAAATCTCGCTGTGAGTTCAACAGGCTGCCTCGATGACAGTTTGCGAACTGATGCCTTTCCGAAGCGGCGAGAGCCGATGGTTGCTGAAGTGCTGTGTCGCCTGACTTACGACGCGTCGGTATTCGACATTTTAAAATTCGAGCGCTTATCGGCATCGGCGCAACCCCAGGCCGCGGCCCGACGCTCACCGAAAAGCTCGCCATCCCGGCCCGGATCAGCCTTCGCTCGGCACGGGTGTGTTGAGCAGCTGCTGCTCCCACAGGTACGCCATGCCGCTGCCGGCCATGTGATCCTTGAGGAACTCGATCAATGCAGGCAGGGTCTCGGCCCTTGTGTAGTCGCGCTGCCATTCGCACGCGAGCGCCATCCACGTCATCATGTTGCAGCCGGCCGCGATCATGCGCTGGATCGCCACCTCATGGGCTTCAACCGAGACGCCGCCGCAGGCGTCCGTGATGACCGTGACGTCCCACCCTTCGCCGGCAGCCTGGATCGCCGGCATCGCGACGCAGATCTCCGTGAACAGACCGGCGATGATCAACTGCTTGCGGCCGGTCTTCTTGACCGCGTCGACGACCTTCTGGTCTTCCCAGGTGTTGATAAGCATCCGGTCGATCACCTCCTGGCCGGGGAAGACGTCGGTGATCTGCGGAAAGATGAGCCCGCCTCGGTCAGCGAGCACGCTCGTGAGGATCGTCGGTACGCTAAATGCCTTGGCGGCCTTCGCCAGACCCGTAGCATTGTTGACCGCCATATGCGGGTCGTGGCTGTTCAGGTTCGTGAGCTGGTAAGGCTGGTGGTCGATCAGAACGAGTACCGAGTCTTCGGGACGAAGAAGCGAATCAAGGCCGTTACGGGGGGTCATCAAGACTTCCTTTCTCTGCCGTTGTGGACGGCAATGGGTTCACGGGGAGACATGCGCCGCCGAGCGACGTTGCCTTGCCGCAATTTGCTGTTCCTTTGGGTGATGCGGTAGTGCCATAGTCAGGCAAGCTGTGTCGCGAAACGAGGAACGCCGAATTGGACATCGAAGATCTGCAGACATTCGTCGCAGTGGCCGACGCAGGGGGCGTATCGGCCGCCGCGCGCCGGCTCGGCGTCTCCAAGTCAATCGTCAGTCGGCGGCTCTTTCGGGTTGAGGCGGAGCTTGGCGTCCAGCTTCTTGCCCGAACGACCCGCGGCGCCGCGCTCACAGAAGCGGGAATCACGTTCAGAGACCATGCGGCCCGGGCCAGCGCCGAGATCGATACGGCCAGGGAAACGATCCTCCCAACCGGTGAGCTGCGCGGCCGCCTGAGAGTTGCCATGCCACTTACTTTCGGCCCGACCCACTTCGCCCCCGTGCTTGCGGAAATGGCGCATCAGCACCCCCAGCTCCACATCCATACCTCCTACAGCGATCGCTTCGTCGATCTGATCGCAGAGGGTTTCGACTGCGCGATCCGGGTCGGCTACCTTCACGACTCCAACCTGATCGCGAAGCGCATCGGACCGATCTATGGAAAACTCGTCGCAAGTCCGGATTATATCAAAGCAAGCGGTTCACCTCAGACGCCAGATGAGCTCGTCGTCCATCAGGCCCTCATGCAAGGGACGGAAGCCTGGCAGTTCATGGATGGCGACAAGATCGTCACAGTTCAGCCGCAGGGCAGATTCAAGGCAGATAACGCTGCGGCGCTTGCCGCCGCCGCAGTGGCAGGTCTCGGCATCGCTTGGCTCCCTGATTGCATCACATATGGCTATGTGACCTCCGGAGCGCTCATTCCGATTATGACACGCTATCCCCCACCTTCGGCAGGCGCGTATGTCGTCCGACCGCCGGGTAAGCACCCGACACGGAAAGTCCGGGTCCTCACCGAGATGCTGATCGAGTACTTCGCACGAAATCCGGACGTTTGGGGTCTCGACCGTCAAAACACGAACGGGGCGAAGCCTTATTAAAGAATTGCGTTCGACGGTCGCTCTCTGCGAGCCGCTGAGCTCGACGACATTGCCCGCACGTTCCACTTACTGCGACACAGCTTGACGTATCACAGGACTAGTTGGGGAGGCGGTCGCTCGCCAGTTTAGGCATTTTGTCGGGCCGAAAGCGCTCTTCCCGCTCGCGGTTCGGATTGGTCGAAATCGGGCATTCGCATCGGCAAGGGCGAGGCTGTCTGGACGGCCTAAGTGAGGATGACGCGCATGAGTTGGAACCCAGCAATCGAACCGGGCGGCGGCGCAACGCTCAGCGGACCGCGCTATATCTGGTGGAACTCGTCGCCTCCTCGAAGGACCGCATCGAAGAAGCGAAGGCCGAATGGCGCGCCGAGGACTGGGGCAAGGGACGTTTCGATCTCCCGATCGATGACCGAGATGAGCACATTCCCGTACCTGACTGACGGCGCTAAGAAGGAGGTCGCCTGGGCACGGACCCGGGCGGTTCAGACGAGATGACGCGTCGCGTGCCGGGTGTGTTCTGGATGGAGAAAGCAGAATGAGCAACAAGTGGCCCCACCTGGACTACCTCGGCTGGCGCGAGACGTGTTCGGCCCTGCATCTCCATTTGCAGATCGCCGGGAAATATCGCCTTGCTCATACCCCGTGGCTCAACCATTCCTGGAACGCGACCTTCTATGTCACGCCGCGCGGCCTGACCTCCTCGCCGATCCCCGACGGCCCAGGCATTGAGATCCTCTTCGACCTTCGGGACCATACGGTTGTCGGCACGAGCGGCAATGGCCGCAAGGCATCGTTTGCGCTCGGGCCATCCACAGTCGCGGCGTTCCACGCCAATTTCGTGCAGTTGATTTCCGAACTTGGAGGCACGCCGACCTTTAACGGCAATCCGAACGAGGTGCCCAACCCCGTGCCGTTCACCGGAGATCATCGCGACCGGGCCTATGACCGGGAAGCCGTTTAGCGCTTCCATCATGCATCGGTGGCGGTCGACAGGGTATTCAGTCGGTTCCGGACCTCCTTTCTTGGCAAGTCCAGTCCCGTTCACCTGTTCTGGGGCAGTTTTGACCTGGCCGTCACCCGCTTTTCAGGGCGGCGCGCGCCTCTCCATCCCGGCGGCATTCCTTCATTGCCCAACGAAGTGGCACAGGAAGCCTACGACCGCGAGGTCTCTTCGGCCGGTTTCTGGCCCGGCGGTGGCGGCATCGATTACCCCGCGTTCTATGCCTACGCCTATCCGGCGCCGAGTGGCTTCAGGGGCGCGTCGGTCCGGCCCGAGGGCGCGTTCTGGCATGAGGGCCTATCGGAATTCATCCTGCCGTACGATGCCGTTCAGTCGGCTGCAAATCCCGACGCGGCGCTTATGGAGTTTCTCGTCTCGACCTACGACGCTGCGGCCGATCTCGGAAGATGGGACCGCGACCTACTGGATTGCATGCCGGGGCGGCGCGGTCAGGTGCGGCCGCATGACGCCGAGCAGCCGGGCCCTGCCTCTCCCTTGACCGTCGAAAAGGTCGAGCGGGAGGATACCGCATCGAAGGGACGCTACCGGATGCTCGTCGACGGCATCGAAGCTGAGATGACCTATAGCCGGGCCGGCGAAGGGTTGATCATCATCGACCATACCGAAGTTCCAGCGGCGTTGCGTGGCCGCAAGGTCGGCGAGCGACTGGTACGCCAGGCGGTCGAGGATGCGCGGCGCGAAGGGGTCGCCATCATTCCGCTTTGTCCGTTCGCAAAAGCGCAGATCGACCGTCATCTCGAATGGCAGGACGTGCTGCGTCGGTCATAGGCTGCTCGTAACTTCCTTCACCCGCCAACGTACCGGCTCCGACCGACTCTTACCACCGTTAGCGGCGGACGTAGTTCCAGCGGCGATTTTCGGTGTTGGCGTCGTGGAATGGCAAAAATTGGCGCGCCGAAATGGATGAAACTGGGCACCGCTATATGATTGAAGTCGCTCTGTAAAAACTGTCAGGCGGATTCAGGAGCCTTGGCCTTTGCGAGGTCCTGCAGGAACTCTTCCATCAGCGGCCTGTCACCGAAGCGGCGGTAAGCGCGCTCTGCTTCCAGCGAGAATGCCGGATGCGCCTCGACCAGCTTTGCCATCGTCTGCTGGGCTGCCTCGACCTCGCCGCCCCCGGCCTGCAAAGCCGCCTGAATCAGAAGGCAGTTTGCATCGCGCGGCGCCCGGATCAGGCATTCTTCTATGACGGCGGAAGCCTCGTCGCGGCGGTCAGCCGCGTAGAGCGCCTGCCCGTGCACATAGGCGTAGTACTCGGGCGCCATAGGATGAAGGCGGCGGGCCCGCTCTGCGTTGGCGACGGCATCATCATATTGCCCGAAGCGAACCTGCGCCTTTGCAAGCGCCATCATGCTGTCGGGATCATTAGGGTTGAGCTCCACGGCGCGCCGTGCGGCCTGCAAGCCGCCTGAATAGTCGCCCTGCAGGGCAAGCCCGAAGCTGATGACCTGATAGCCAAGGCCAAGATTGGGATCGAGACGGACCGCCTGCCGGGCTTCGCTAAGCCCAAGATGGAGTTCCGGCGCGTTTGCCCGGCCGCCACCGCTCTGCGCCACGCTGGCGATAAAGGTCAGCGCGAGGCCTGCGCGGGCGGCCGCATAGGACGGGTCCATTTCAAGGGCGCGCTGGTAGAGGCCCCGCGCCTCCAGAATGTCCTGCGGGTCATCGGCGCCGTGCCGGTAGCGGTTGCGGGCCTGCAGCACGAGGTCATAGGCCTGCAGATTGTCGGTCGGGCGTTCCGCCGCCGCCGCCGCCTCGCTCCTGCCGATATAGGGCGCGATCTGCGCGACGATTTCAGTGGTCAGCTCGCTCTGGACGGTGAACACGTCGGCGACCTGCCGGTCAAAACTGCGCGACCACAGATGCGCGCCTGTCTTTACGTCGATCAGCTGCGCCGACACGCGAAGCTGGTCGCCTTCACGGCGGGCGCTGCCTTCAACCACATAATCAACGCCGAGCTTCGCCCCGAGCTTGCGCACGTCCGTATCCTGCCCGTGCACGGCGTAGGTGGAATCGCGCGCGATCACCTGCAGCTCTGAATTGCGGGCAAGGGCTGTCGTGACATCCTCGGCCAGTCCGTCCGCGAAATACGATTGCTCGCCGCTGCCGCTCATCGCGGCAAAAGGCATGACCGCCACTGACGGCCGGGGGTCGTCGCGGCTCTGGTCCATCGACAAGACCGCCGGGATGCGGCTGACCATGGCTGCCAGGGGGAGCGGCTGGATTTGGGTGCCGATGAGGATGAGGGCTATGGCGGCCGCGACATAAGACCAGCGGGCGGCAGTGCTGCGCAGCACCTGCGGCAGCTGCCGCCATGGCGACCACGCAGAGCCCGCGCGCCTTACGCGGTAGACGTTGAGAAGTTCGGGAATGTTCTTGGCCCGCCTGCGGCCGATTCGGACGAACCTGTCCGCGCTGTTGCGGTCGGCCGCCATCACCACGGCGCCGCTGACGAATATCTGCCCCGGATCGCACATGGTCTCAAGACGGGCGGCCACGTTGACGCCGTCGCCGTATACGTCGCCGTCATCTTCGATGACATCGCCAAGATTGATGCCGATGCGCAGCTCGAACGGGCTCTTGTCGAAGCCCTCCTGTATGGCCAGCGCCGCATCAACCGCTTCGTTGACACTGGGAAACATGGCGAGAAAGCCGTCTCCTGCCGTCTTGACGATGCGCCCGCCATGGCGGGCAATGGTCGGGTCAATGAGCTCATCAAAAACAGCGCGCAGCTTCGCGTAGGTGGAAGCCTCGTTTTCAGCCATCAGCAGGCTGTAGCCGACGATATCGGCGGCCATGATTGCCGCGAGCTTGCGTTCCATCAGCATTATTCCTGAGCGGCGGCCCTGCAGGGACTATTACTAGTGACACTTAAGACGACGCACGCTTCAAGATTAGACCCATAATCCCGAATAGGCTTATCATACAGCTCACAAATGCGTGACCATTGTGGCCTATACCGTTCTGACCTTCGTCAGCCATCATCCGTTCGCGCGGAGCCGTCCCCGCATCCGAAGCGGCGTTGGGCATGCTGGTCAGGCAATTATTGCGCCTACGCTTGTCGGGCTCCGGGTAGGCAAGGGACGTTATTCGCGGCGGCAGTGTCGCCACCGCGAATAACTCCTGAGCTTACGGGATTGCAGGCCGCGAGGCCGGATTCGATCTGATGCTTGCGGATGTGGCCGTCAGGCCCGACGCCCGAACAGGTCGGCGTATCGCTGCAGGTAGAGCGGCCAGCCTTGATCGGCGGCGACACCATCGCGCACGCTTTCCCAGCCGGCGCCGTGGCGCTCCAGTTTGCGATGCTCGAGATCGAGGCGGGTCCGATTAGCCGTTTCGGCAGTGAAGCGGACTTCCCACTCGCTGGCCTTGTTCGGATCGGTCTCCAACCGCCATTGCGGGCTGATGTCCCAACTTAGCAGCACACGGTGCGGCGGCTCATAAGCCAGCACGCGCGCCCAGCGGCACTCGCTGCCGTCGACGCCACGATCATAAATATGGCCGCCGACGCGCGGCTCGAACACGGTCTCGGCGATCGGCACGGCGAGCAGATTATGCTCCCTGGGTTTGCACTTGCCAAAATCCTCGGTGAAGACCTTGAAGGCGCGTTCGATCGATGCCTCGACCACGATCGAGTGCCTAACCGAGGTGTCTGCTGTTTGCGTGTTCATAGTTCACTCCTTTCGCGGTTGTTCGACAGCTTGCTTGTAGGCAGCGAGCGTCTTTACCCAGAACCGATCCAGCTCCGTGCGAAGCGCCGCCAGCCCGTCGGGTTCGACGCGGTAGATGCGGTGCTTGCCGTCCGGCGTGTCAGCCACGAGCCCTGCCTCTTTCAACACCTTCAGATGCTGCGAGACCGCCGACCGGGTCACCGGCAGGGCACGCGCCAACTCGGTAACCGAACGCGGATGCTCGACCAAGAGTTCGAAGATCGTGCGCCTGGTGGGGTCGCCCAGGGCGGTCCAGCTGTTGTACACGTTAGTCACCACTAACGCGTTAGCACGGACTAACGTGATGAGTCAACCTTGCTACGGCAAAAAGGACTGAGTGAGGGGACTTTGAAGTTGAAGTCGATCAAGCCTCGACAGCTAAGCCCGTGTCACGCCATTCGGGCAGGCCATCTTCCATGCGGCGTGCGCGGAAGCCGTGCTCACGCAGCAGGGCGACCGCCTCGAACGACATCACGCACCACGGTCCGCGGCAGTAGGCGACGATCTCGGGCTTCGCCTCGAGTTCGGGCAACCGCTGCTCCAGTTGGCCGAGGGGGACGTTGATCGCGCCCGGCAGATGTCCGAGCGCAAACTCATCGTGCGGTCGGACGTCGATGACTGTAACGAGCCCGTCTTTCATTCGCGCGGCCAGTTCTTCCCGGGACACGGGCTCCATATCGTCGCGCCGGTCGAAATAGGCCCTCACGATGCGTTCGACCTCGGCCGAATGCCGCTCGGCAACGACTCGAATGGAGGCGAAGGCGGCAAGTACGCTTTCATCTGCGAGCCGGTAGTTGACGAACTTGCCATCGCGCTCTGACGTCACGAGTCCGGCGCGGCGCATCGCCTGGAGATGCTGCGAGACATTCGCCACCGGACGCGCAAGCTTGGCGGCCAAGGCTTCTACGCTGCGCGGACCCTGCGCGAGTTGCTCGATCAGTTCCAGCCTCTGCGGATTGCCCAGAGCCTTCGCGACAACCGCGAACTGCTCGTAAAGTGCCTGCTTCGGATTGCGGATTGACATCAGGGTAGCAGCCACGCTAGTTCATTCAACATAATTATTGAATGATGCGTATCACACGGCCCCCGAGGAGACAAGTCCGTGGCCGAGAAGCCCCTTCAATCGCTTAGCAGCCTTGGCTCCGGCTCTGACGGCTCCCGAACGGGATTGATGTAGTGATGGCCGCACGCACCCGAGCCATCAATGCCGGTGCAGCATGACAACGATCGCGGCGCCAGCAGTGAGCCTCGGTCTCAAGGCCAACTGGCGGCAGTTCGCGCTGCTTGTGCTTATCAATGCATTCGTCGGCGGCATGGTCGGCATCGAACGCACCGTCGTGCCGTTGATCGGCTCAGAGGAATTCGGGCTCGCCTCGACCACGCTGGTCGTCTCCTTCATCGTCAGCTTCGGCGTCGTCAAGGCGCTGGCCAACCTTGTCTCCGGACAGCTCGCCGACAAATGGGGGCGCAAGCGCGTGCTGGTTCTCGGCTGGCTGTTCGGCCTGCCGGTTCCCTTCATGATCATTTGGGCGCCAGACTGGAACTGGGTCATCGCCGCCAACGCACTGCTTGGCATCAGCCAGGGCTTCGCCTGGTCGATGACCGTCATCATGAAGGTCGACCTTGTCGGCCCGAAGGGGCGTGGCCTCGCCGTAGGGCTCAACGAGTTTGCCGGTTACCTCGCAGTCGGGATCACCGCCTTTCTCACCGGCTATCTCGCCAGTCGCTACGGTCTGCGACCAATCCCGATCTATCTCGGCGTCGGCTACGCAGTGCTGGGCACGGTGCTCTCGATCCTGCTCGTGCGCGACACGCGCGATCATGTGCGTGCGGAACTGGCGAACCATCCGCGCGGGGCATCACCCCTTTCCTTCCGCGAGGTCTTTGCGTTGACCTCCTTTCGGGATCGCAACCTCTTTGCCGCTTCGCAGGCCGGGTTGGTGAACAACCTCAATGACGGCATGAGCTGGGGCATCTTTCCGCTCTTCTTCGCAGCCGGCGGGCTCGGTGTGGAACGCATCGGCATTCTGAAGGCGGTCTATCCCGTCACCTGGGGCGTGCTGCAGGTCGTGACGGGACCGCTCAGCGACCGTTGGGGCCGCAAGGGCCTGATCGTCGCCGGCATGTGGGTGCAAGCGTCGGCGCTCTTTCTCACGGCGCTGACCTCGAATTTTGGCTGGTGGCTGGTGGCGAGCCTCCTGCTTGGCCTGGGCACGGCGATGGTCTATCCGAGCCTGATCGCCGCAGTGTCAGATGCGTCGCATCCTTCATGGCGCGCCCGCTCGCTCAGCGTCTACCGCTTCTGGCGCGATCTCGGCTACGCGATCGGTGCGCTGTCGGCGGGACTGATCGCCGACTTCTTCGGCCTGGCGTGGGCGATTGCCTCGATCGCCGCCCTCACTTTCCTGTCCGGTACCGTGGTCGCTTTCATGATGCGCGAAGGTCATGCCGGACGAAGCAGTTGAACGTCGCCTCGGATGCGTCCGCCTCCGCCGCGCCAGCGTCGGGTTCCTGACGCTGCCACTCGCGCGAAATCACACGAAAAAGCATCCGGCCGTTCAAACCGTTTCAAAAACCGATTTGAAACGTGTCGCGCCGCTAACTGATTGAGATTATTGGCGCGCCCGAAGAGATTCGAACTCCTGACCCCCAGATTCGTAGTCTGGTGCTCTATCCAGCTGAGCTACGGGCGCGCAACAGGCCATGCTTTGAATGGCCCGCGATCCGATCCTTGACGACCGGCCGCGATGTGACGTGTTCCCTAGCGACTGAATTTCCGAAAAGCAAGCCGATCCGGCAAAAGTTTTGCTGTTGTGCCTTGACGGGGACCGGGCGGGCGAGGATCAGGCGGGACGGCGCAGGCCGTTGCGGGCCTGGTCGAGCCGGACCGGCTGGTCGGGAATGGTGACCGCGAATGTGGTGCGGCCGCCTCTGCTTTCGACGAGCTCCACCGTGCCGCCATGGGCGCGGATCAGTTCATGGGCGATGGCCAGGCCAAGGCCGGTGCCACCACTGCGGGCCGAGCCGCGGAACGCCGCGAACAGGTTCTCGCGCGCCTTCGGCGGCAGGCCGGGGCCGGTGTCGGTGACGGTGATGCGGCTGACGCTGCCGACGCGCTCGGCCGACACCTCCAGCCGGCGCACCACCGCGCTTTCCGCGTCCGCCGCCATCGCCTGGACGGCGTTGCGGCAAAGATTGGTGAGCACGCGAAAAAGCTGATCGGAATCGGCATCCACCTCGAAAGCCAGATCGACGGCATTGACGAATTCTATGCCGCCTTCGGTGTCGAGCAGGCCGTGGACGTCGTCGACCAGCTGGCGCAGCCTGAGCCTGCGGCGCGAGGGCGGCGGCTCCTGGGTGCGGCCATAGGCAAGCACACCTTCCGAATAGGATACGGCACGATCGAGCGCGCGCAGCAGTTTTGGCGCGAAGGCCTGCACGGTCGGGTCCTTGACCTGGCGCAGACGGTCCGACATCAGCTGCGCCGACGCCAGGATATTGCGCATGTCATGATTGATCTTCGACACAGCGAGGCCAAGGTCGGCGAGATGCTTCTGCTCGGAGAGCATCTTTTGCAGCCGCTCCTGCATCTGCGAGAGCTCGCGCTCGGCAACGCCGATTTCGTCGGCGCGGGCAGCAGGGCGGATGATCCGCCCGGGGTCGTCGGGAGCCTCGGAGAAGGCCAGCATCGAGCGCGTCATCGTCCGTATCGGGCCGATCATGATCAGGTCTATGGCGGCATAGACCAGCATGGCGGTGAACAGCGAGATCAGCAGCGAGACAAAGGCGACGTTGCGCGAGTAGATGAGCATGGCATTGCGCAGGCTGTAGTCGGGCATGATCAGCTCGAATTCCTTGTCGCTGTCGCCGACCGGCCCGAAAACGCGCAGCATCCGCTCGCCGCCGAACAACAGCGTGTCCAAGGCGCCGGTCATGCCCTCGATCAGGCCGACATTGGCAATGTCGACATGCTCGTCGACGTGCGGCGGCATCTCAGCCACCACCAGAAGCCGCGAGACACCGCCGTCGCGCACGGCGATCGCCTTGGCCCCGATCGCCATCAGCACATCGTTCTGGGCGGCGCGCGACAGCGAGGCGGGCTCTCCCTGCACCAGCACGATCGAGACGGCCGCGGCGGTGCTCAGCCTCTCCTTCAGCCAGCTCAGCCGGTAGCTGGCGATCCAGGGCAGAAAGATGAGGACCTCGGCCAGGAGCACGAAGACGATGGTGAGCAGCAGGAGCTTTGTCGACAATCCACGCGACAACGGCACCCTGCGGGCGGCTGCGGTCGCCCGATCGGTGCTTTCGTCCGCGGATGGGATTTCACTCATACTGCTTTTTCTTCACGATCACTTGATCGGCCAAGATTAGGCCATTGCGGCTTTTTTGCCAATTTCATCCTTCGGCCCAATACGCGATAAGACCGCCCAGACTTCGGCCATCACGCCCGCCGTTGGCCCGAGGCGCCGGAATGTCGGGGCCGGATTGACTTCCAAAACCCTTCTTTCTATAAGCCCGCTCACGCTCGGGCCATTCGTCCCGGCGCGGTTTCGATCGCGCCAAAGCCGGCCGGGCAAAGCTCCTGTTACAGAGTGACAGAATCAAGAAGGGCCGCACCCCGCGGTATTAAAACAAATGAAGCGTACCTACCAACCGTCCAAACTCGTCCGCAAACGCCGGCACGGTTTTCGTGCCCGCATGGCCACCAAGGGTGGTCGCGGCGTCGTCGCAGCCCGCCGCAACCGCGGCCGCAAGCGGCTCAGCGCCTGAACGGAAGACGAGATCGTTGCCCGCAACCGGCAAGCCAGTGGGAACACATCCCAAGCGGCTTCTGAAGCGCGCGGAATTCCTGGCCGTCCGGCGTGGCGAAAAGCGCCGCGGGCGGCTTTTTCTCGTCGAGGTTCTCGACCGCAGCGACGCAGCGGCGCCTCGCGTCGGCTACACGGTCACCAAGAAGGTCGGCAACGCAGTCGTCCGCAACCGCATCCGGCGGCGGCTGAGAGAAGCCGTGCGTACGCATGCCGCGGATGACATGAAGCCAGGCAATGACTATGTCATCGTCGGGCGCGAAGATGTGCTTGCCATTCCGTTCGGTCAGTTGAAGGCCGAACTCTCACGCCGACTGCGCGGAACACGATAGGCCAAGGCTTTCGATGGAAAACAACCGGAACTTCTTCATCACCATCGCGCTGTCGGTGCTGATCCTGTCGCTTTGGCAGTATTTTTACGTGCTGCCGCACAGCGAGGCGCAACGCGAGGCGGCCCGTATCGAAGAGCAGCGGCTAGCGGAGCAGAAGAAGGCGGCGCAAGCCGCCAGTCCGGGCGGCAGCGAAACGCCGGTGCCGCAGCAAGGCGCCATTCCTAATGCACCCAATGCACCTGGAACCGACGGCACGACGCTGGCCAGCCGCGAGCAGGCGCTGGCGTCGACGAAGCGCGTCAGGATCGACACGCCGAGCCTGGAGGGTTCGATCAATCTCACCGGCGCCCGTCTCGACGACCTCAAGCTCAAGCACTACAGGCTGACGGTCGACAAGAACTCGCCCGAGATCGAACTGCTCAACCCGGCAGCGCTGCCTACGGGCTACTATGCCGAGATCGGCTTTATCGGCAGCGACAAGACCGGCACGGTGCCGGGCCCGGAAACCGTGTGGACCGTCGACGGCAATGCGACGCTGACGCCGGCGACTCCGGTCACGCTGACCTTCACCAACGACAAGGGCCTCACCTTCAAGCGCACCTTCTCCGTCGACGGCGACTACATGTTCACCGTCTCGGACACGGTGCAGAATTCGGGGTCGGCCGCCGTTACCCTGTCGAATTACGGCCGTGTCACCCGCTTCGACAAGCCTGCCGTTGCCAGCATCTATGTGCTGCATGAGGGGCTGATCGGCGTCACCGGCACGGAGGGCCTGCAGGAACACACATATTCGTCGATCGAGGAGGACAAGCAGTTCACGCCGAGCAAGTCGACCGATGGCTGGCTGGGCATCACCGACAAATACTGGGCGGTGACGCTGGTGCCGACCGAGAAGCAGCAGTTCCAGCCGAGTTACGCCTATTTCGAGGACGGCCGCCCCCGCTACCAGGCCGACTTCCTCACCGATCCGATCACCGTCGATGCCGGCCAGTCGGCGACAGTCGAGAGCGAAATCTTCGCCGGCGCCAAGGAAGTGGCCAAGGTCAACGCCTATGCCGAAGACCGCAACATCAGGCTGTTCGACCGCTTGATCGACTGGGGATGGTTCATCTGGATCACCAAGCCGATGTTCTATCTGATCGACACGATGTACAAATTCTTCGGCAATTTCGGCCTGGCCATCCTGGCCACCACCGTCGTCGTCAAGGCCGCCTTCTATCCGCTCGCCAACAAGTCCTACGCGTCGATGGCGAACATGAAGAAGGTGCAGCCCAAGATGCTCGAGATCCGCGAGAAATACGCGGACGACAAGATGAAGCAGCAACAGGCGATGATGGAGCTCTACAAGACCGAGAAGATCAATCCGCTCGCCGGCTGCTGGCCGGTGGCGCTGCAGATCCCGGTCTTCTTCGCGCTCTACAAGGTGCTCTACATCACCATCGAGATGCGGCACGCACCGTTCTTCGGCTGGATTCAGGATCTGGCGGCGCCCGATCCGACCTCGATCTTCAACCTGTTCGGCCTCATTCCGATCGCTCTGCCGGATATGTTGATGATCGGCGTCTGGCCGCTGATCATGGGCCTGACCATGTTCCTGCAGATGCGCATGAACCCGACGCCGCCGGACCCGACGCAGGCGATGATCTTCACCTGGATGCCGGTGGTCTTTACGTTCATGATGGCGGGTTTTCCGGCCGGCCTCGTCATTTACTGGGCCTGGAACAATCTGCTTTCGATCATCCAGCAAGGCGTGATCATGAAGCGGCAGGGCGCCAAGATCGAATTGTGGGACAATCTGGTCGCGCTGTTCCGGAAGAAACCGTCGCCGGCGGAATAGTCGGCGCCCCCCTATTGTCGAATCCAGGAAAGCCCGGCGCGGCGGTAGACGTCGCCGCGACCTATAAGCTCCGCTGTCGTTTCAGGAGCGCTCCGTCGATGAACAGGTAAGGATGATCCGCTGCGCACGCGGTTGGTGCTGCCGGGCGGATCGCGCTATTTTGACCTGTTGTTTCGCCGATGGAGCCAGACCATGATCGGACCTAACCCCAACATCAAGCACCCGATCCCGATGCATAGCCGCGTCGGCTTTCTGAAGGGGCTGGTCACGGCGCCGAACATCGAGATCGGCGACTTCACCTATTATGACGATCCGAACGGGCCGGACAAATTCGCCGAGCAATGCGTGCTGCATCACTATCCATTCATCGGCGACCGGCTGATCATCGGCAAGTTCTGCGCCATCGCCGAGGGCGCGCGCTTCATCATGAACGGCGCCAATCATGCCATGTCCGGCTTTTCGACCTATCCGTTCAACATCTTCGGTCATGGCTGGGAAGAGGGTTTCGATCCGGCGACCTGGTCGAAGGAATTGCGCGGCGACACAGTGATCGGCAATGATGTATGGATCGGCATGGAAGCGGCGATCCTGCCCGGCGTGGCGATCGGCGATGGGGCCATCGTTGCGGCAAAGTCGGTGGTGACGCATGACGTGGCGCCCTATGCGATCGTCGCCGGCAATGCGGCCAAGGTGGTGAAAATGCGTTTCGACGACAGGACCATCCGGCGGCTTTTGGCGGCGGCGTGGTGGGATTGGCCGGTGGAAAAGATCAGCCGCAACCTCAATGCCATTCGTGGCGCCGATATTTCTGTTCTGGAGGCAGCGGTTTGAACGCGTTGAACAAGTCCGTGATCGGCATCGAGCTGTTCACGCGGCCGTGGATCTTCATCCGCGGCGTGCCGGCGATGAAATTCCTGCCGCCGGAAGGACCGCCGGAGATCGCCTTTGCCGGCCGCTCGAATGTCGGCAAATCGTCGCTGATCAACGCGCTGGTCAATCAGAAGGGACTGGCGCGCACGTCCAATACGCCAGGGCGGACGCAGGAACTCAACTATTTCGTTCCGGGCGGGTTTTCCGGCGAAGGCGCCGACCTGCCGCCGATGGCGCTGGTCGACATGCCGGGCTACGGCTACGCCACCGCGCCCAAGGAAAAGGTCGACGACTGGACGAAACTCGTCTTCGACTATCTCAAGGGCCGCGTCACGCTGAAGCGCGTCTACGTGCTGATCGACGCCCGCCACGGCATCAAGGCCAAGGACGACGAAGTGCTGTCGCTGCTCGACAAGGCGGCGGTGTCCTATCAGATCGTGCTGACCAAGACCGACAAGATCAAGGCAGCCGGCGTGCCGCGATTGCTCGAAGAGACACTGCAGAAGATCAAGAAGCGGCCCGCCGCGTTTCCGTTCGTTCTCGCCACGTCTTCGGAAAAGAGCGAGGGCCTCGAGGAATTGCGCGCGGCGATCGTGCTGGCGGCCAATGGCGGCTAGACTAGAGCGGGATGCGTTCAAATTGAACTGGCATCCCGCTCTATCTATTTGTTTTTAGCCGCATTTCTGCGACGCAAAGTGATTCCACTTGGCTGCAAATGCTCTAGGACTTTGCCTCCAGGGCGATCGTCTGGGTGCTTTCTTCCGTGGCAAGCCTTTCGGTGCCGTAAGCCTTCAGGAACATGCCGACGCCCGACCTGACGATGTGGTCGATTTCAGCCTGGCTCGGGGCCTTGGTGCGGTAGGCGAATATGCACTGACGGAAAAGGCCCGCCAGGCACAGTTCGGTAAACTGATAGGCGGCAAGATCGACATCGTCGATCTCGAGCAGGCCGCGCTCGATGGCGGCATTGAGAAAAGCAACGACCTTGTCGTGGCCGCGTTTCGGGCCGCGTTCGTAAAAACGCGCGCCAAGTTCGGGCATCCTGTCGGACGCGCCGATCACGGTGCGCTGCGCCTGGACGACCTTGGCCGAGGTGATCTTGAGGGACAGGACCTTGCCGAACTTCACCAGCGTCTCGCGAAGGTCGTCGGCGCGGTCGAGCAGATCGTACATGTTCTTGAAGATCGTGCCGCGCTCTTCCTCGATCAGCGCCTCGAACAGCTCTTCCTTGTTGGCGAAGTAGACATAGATCGTGCCCTTGGAAACGCCGGCCTCGCGGGTGATGTCGTTCATCGACGCCGCTTCGAAGCCCTTGTCGATGAAGACACGACGCGCGCCCTCGATGATCTGGCTGCGCTTGACAGGGTCCTGTCCCGCCGCCGGGCGGCCGCGACGCGGGCCATCCAGCGGATCGCACTGGTCCTTGTCGGGCTCGGTCATAACGTCACACCTCGAAAAATTTCGAACCGATCGGTTCGATCACCCTTGATATGGGCCTCTGACCGCGCTAAGTCAACGTCAGCATCGAACCGAACGGTTCAGTCTGATGCCCGGTTTCTAGCGATGCCAAGAGAGATGCCATGTCCTCGAACGCGACCCCAACCGCCGAAGTCCGTCCCTTCCCCAACGCCAAGGTAGCGCCGGCAATCGAAGCGCCGAACCCACCGACTGAGCCCGCAAAAAGTCCTCCGGCCGAGGCGCCGGCCAAAAGGAAACGCTCGGCACGCTCCTTTCTGTTGCCGATCATTGCGCTTGGCTTGCTGGGCGCAGGCGCCTGGTATGGCTATGATTACTTGACCGACGGGCGTTTCATGATCTCCACCGACGACGCCTATGTCCAGGCCGACATGGCGTTCATTTCGCCGAAAATTTCCGGCTATGTCGATCAGGTCAAGGTGACCGAGAACCAGCAGGTCAAGGCCGGCGACCCGCTGCTGGTCGTCGACAATGGCGACTACAAAATAGCGGTCGCCCAGGCCGAGGCGCAGATCGCCACCTTGAGCAAGACGCTCGATCGTATCGACGCCCAGACCGAGGCGGCGCGCGCCTCGCTCGAGCAGGCGCAGGCGCAGAAGACCGCCGACCAGGCCGCCGCCGCCAATGCGGCGCGTGTCCAAGCGCGCGCCGCCCAATTGCTCAAGACACATGTCGGCACCCAGGCCCAACTGGACGATGCCCAGACCGCGGTCGAGCAGGCCAATGCCGCCCTTGTCGGTGCCGACGCCCAGATCGCGGCGGCTGAGGCCAATATCGGTGTGCTCCAAGCGCAGCGCGCGGAGACGGCAAGCACGCTGGCGTCGCTGCAGCTTGCCAGGGACAAGGCCGCACGCGACCTGTCCTTCACCGTGCTGCGCGCGCCCTATGACGGTGTCGTCGGCAACCGCTCGGTCGAGCAGGGCGACCTGATCAGCCCCGGACAGAAGCTCGCCGTCATCGTGCCGATGGACAAGCTCTATATCGTCGCCAATTTCAAGGAGACCCAGCTTGCCCGGCTGGTGCCTGGTGAAAAGGTCAGGATTTCGGTCGACGCGATCGACGGCCAGGATTTCGAAGGCACCGTCTCGTCGCTGGCGCCGGCATCCGGCGCGGTGTTCTCGCTGCTGCCGCCGGAAAACGCCACCGGCAACTTCACCAAGGTCGTGCAGCGCGTCCCGGTTCGCATCGACGTGCCGGCGGATGTGCTGAAGACAGGCAAGCTGCGCGCCGGCCTCAGCGTCGTCGTCGCCGTCGACAGCCGCACCGCACCTTCGGCGTCGAACTGAGCGGCCGCTTGGGAGCAATGCCGTGGCAACCGCAACCTCGACAGCAGGATCGCCGCCGGCGAGGCCGGCTACGCCTGATACCATTCCCACACGCCGCATCATCGCCTTCCTGGCGATGGTGTTCGGGATGTTCATGGCGATCCTCGACATCCAGATCGTTTCGGCCTCGCTGGCCGAGATTCAGGCCGGCTTGAGCGCCAGCTCCGACGAAATTCCGTGGGTGCAGACCGCCTATCTCATCGCCGAAGTCATCATGATCCCGCTGTCCGGTTTTCTCAGCCGGATGCTGTCGACCCGTGTGCTGTTCACCGTCTCCGCGGCCGGCTTCACCGCCGCGAGCGCGCTGGCGGCGACCGCCACCAACATCGACCAGATGATCGTCTACCGCGCCGTCCAGGGTTTTATCGGCGGCGGCATGATCCCAAGCGTGTTCGCTGCCGCCTTCACCATCTTCCCGCCGTCGCGCCGTGCCATGGTGTCGCCGATGATCGGCCTGGTGGCGACGCTGGCGCCGACCATCGGCCCGACTGTCGGCGGCTATATCAGCCATGCCATGTCCTGGCACTGGCTGTTCCTGATCAATGTGGTGCCCGGCATCATGGTGACCGCAGCCGCATGGTCGCTGATCGACTTCGACAAGCCCAATCTCAGCCTGTTCCGCAAGTTCGACTGGTGGGGCCTCGCCGGCATGGCGGCTTTCCTCGGCTCGCTGGAATTTGTGCTCGAGGAAGGTCCCAGCAACGACTGGCTTCAGGACCGGGCCGTGTTCATCTGCGCCATCCTGATGACGGCCGGCGCGGTGCTGTTCTTCTGGCGCGCCTCCACTGCCGAGGAGCCGATCGTCGACCTGAAGGCCTTCGCCAACGTCAACTTCGCTTTCGGCTCGCTGTTCTCCTTCGTCATCGGCATCGGCCTCTACGGCCTGACCTATCTCTATCCGGTGTATCTGGGGCGCATCCGCGGCTACGACTCCCTGATGATCGGCGAGGCGCTGTTCGTCAGCGGCCTGGCGATGTTCGTCACAGCGCCGATTTCCGGCATCCTGTCGCGCAAGATGGATCCGCGGCTGATGATGATGATCGGCTTCTTCGGCTTCGCTGCCGGCACCTGGCGGATGACCTATCTGACCGCAGACTGGGATTTCTGGGAGCTTTTGCTGCCGCAGATCCTGCGCGGCGCCTCGATGATGCTGTGCATGGTGCCCATCAACAACATTGCGCTTGGAACGCTGCCGCCTGACCGGCTTAAGAATGCATCCGGTCTGTTCAACCTCACCCGCAATCTCGGTGGCGCCGTCGGCCTTGCCGTCATCAACACCGTGCTGATCGACCGCAGCGCCTTCCACTACGCAAGGCTGGCCGAGCATGTGCAATGGGGCAGCGCCGAGACGCAGACCAGGCTGCAGAACATGACGCTCGACTTCCAGCAGAATGCCGGCCTCGACGCCTCCAAGGCGGCGATCTCGAAACTGTCCGGCATGGTCCAGCAGCAGGCTTCGCTGCTGTCCTTCATGGACGTGTTCTATCTGTTGACGGCGCTGTTCGCGACGCTGGCGATCTTCACCATGGTCATCCGCAAGCCGGCCGAGCCGGCGGGCGGAGGCGGCGGACACTGATTGAGCAACTTTGCGCGCCCAAAGGACGCGGCGCTCTCATGCATGTCGCGCAAAAGTGCGCAGCGGTTTTGCGATAACGACATGCATAAGACAACAACCTAAAGCGCGTCGCGTGAGGCCGGTCAAACGCGAGCGCTTTAGGTCAGGCCGTGGCCGGCTTGAAGGTCAAGGCGACGCCGTTGATGCAATGACGCAGGCCGGTCGGCGGCGGGCCGTCGTCGAAGACATGGCCGAGATGACCGCCGCAGCGGCGGCAGTGGACTTCGGTTCGGGTCATTCCGAGGGACCTGTCCGCGGTCATGCCGACGGCGTTGGGAATCTCCTGCCAGAAGCTTGGCCAGCCGGTGCCGGAATCGAACTTCGTATCGGAGGAATAGAGCGGCAGGTCGCAGCCGGCGCAGGCGAAGATGCCCTTGCGGTGTTCGTTGAGCAGCGGGCTGGTGCCGGGATATTCGGTGCCTTCCTTGCGCAGCACATTGAAAGCCGCATCGGACAGGATGGCGCGCCACTCGGCCTCGGTCTTGGTGACCTCGAAGGTTTCGGCCGCGTGTGCATCCTGCGGCCGGTCAATGCGCAGCGCTGCCGCCGTGCCTGCCAGCAATGCCACAGCGGCACCGCTCCAAAGAAAGTCGCGCCGGATCATCACCATTCCTCCTCTTTCCGTTTGCCAAATTCGACCGTCACATGGAAATCAAAAGCCGGTGACGCCAGCTCCCGACACCGGGCACTCCGCACCTGCCCCACGCTTACAGCGGACGGTGCGGAGTGTACGCCTGTCGATTGCGCGGGTCACGCAAGCGGAAACCCGCGCACTCGGCATGGAGCCTCAGCCATATGTTCGCTGGCGACGGGCGCTTCGTTACATCTTCGGCAGGAGAACCTTGTCGATGACGTGGATGACGCCGTTCGCCTGCTCGACATCGGCGACGGTCACATTGGCGACATTGCCGTTCTCGTCGGTCGCGGTGACCTTGCCGTTTTCGGCCTTGAGCGTCAGCTCGCAGCCGCCAACCGTCTTGACCTTGTGCGCGCCACCATCGTCCATGGCCATCTTGGCGACGTCGGCTGACATCGCCTTGGCACCGATGACGTGGCAGGTCAGGATCTTGACCAGCCTGTCCTTGTTTTCGTGCTTGAGCAATGTATCGACGGTGCCGGCCGGAAGGGCGGCAAAGGCCTCGTTGGTCGGCGCGAACACGGTGAAGGGACCGGCACTCTGCAGCGTGTCGACGAGACCGCCGGTCTTGACGGCCGCGACCAGCGTCGTGTGATCCTTCGAATTGACGGCGTTCTCGACGATGTTCCTGGTGGCATACATGGCGGCGCCGCCGACCATCGGATTTTCGGCATAGGCGGCGGTGGCAAGCGCGGAGACGGCGACCGTTCCGGCAAGCAAAAGGGTGGCGAACTTACGCATTATTTCTATCTCCTCAGTTTATTTTTTCCCCTCTTTGGGGCGCAAGGAGATACGGGGGATAAATGCCCGAGTTTCGCCCATTCAGGAGAAAATTTTATTTTTTATAACGGCGAGCATGATTTTCAGGGCAGGACTCTTACAGCCTGCATGCTTCCCCGCCAAAGTCACCACAGGTGATAGATTTAAAATCTTCTCGAAAAATCGGCAGATAGGGGTGATTAGCAGACAGGGGCGATCAGATGCTCTTCAGATCGCCCGCAGCGACCACAGGGCCGGTCGGCTGGCCGGTCGGCGAACCGCCGGTCGGTTCAAGGCTGACCGCAAGCACGGCGCCTTGCGCAAGTTTTTCCTGCACGGCCGGGGAGATGGTCATACGCGCGGTCTGGCCGGCCGGGATGACGCCCATAGAGACCGGCGCATTCTTGCCCTCGATCATCCAAAGCTCGAAATCCTTGCCGGCGGCGCGCTCGCCGGAGACATGCGACAGGCCGACCTCGCGACGGGCGGCATCATAGACGGCGAGGTATCTGACGTCGCTGCCATCGGCAGCCAGCGAGGCGATGAGCCGCGGCGGCTCGGCCGGCGGGTTGACGTAAGGCTCGGCGATATAGATCGCCAACGCCGCGACGGAAGCGGCTGCAAGCCCGCGCCAGAAGGCAAGGCTTGACCAGAGGCCGGCGCGAGGCTCTGCGACGAACAGCCGGCGATCCAATGCCTCCTTGACCCTGATCGGCGGCTCTGTCTCCGGATAGGCGTCGGCCATCGGCGAAAGACGCGCCTCCCAGACATCGACAAGGTGCGCGAAAGCGGCGTCCGCGTCGATGCGGCGTGACGCAATCTCGCGCTCGTCCGCGGCCAGGACGCCAAGAACGTATTCGGCGGCAAACAGGTCGTCGCCCCCAGATTCCGGTCCGTCATCCTCTGCCAGCGTCATCTTTCAAGACACTCTCTGAGCTTCAACAGGCTGCGCCGCAGCCAGGTTCTCATCGTGTTCAGCGGCACGTCATGGCGCGCCGCCAGTTCGGCATAGCTTTCGCCGTCCAGATAAGCGCCCCGGACGGCCGCCGCCCGGTCCTTTTCCAATTCGTCGAGACAACGATAGATGCGCCCGGATTCACCGACCGCAACAGCCGCAGCCTCCGGTCCCGGCGCCGGATCGGCGACGCCGAGCGCAGCGTCGATATAGGCGACAGGCTCTCGCCGCGCCCTTATCCGATCGATCGCGTGATTGCGCGCAATGGCCACCAGCCAGGAAATCGGGCTTAGCTCCGAGACGGCGAAACGGTCGGCCTTCGTCCATATCTTGACGAAGACCTCCTGCAGCGCCTCTTCTGCCTCTCCCCGGTCCTTCAATACACGAAGGCAGACGCCGAAAAGTTTCGCGCTGGTCTGCCGGTAGAGCAGATCGAACGCAGCCCGGTCCTTCATCGAAGTCCGGACGATCAGGTCGCTGATGTCCTGCGGCGTCATCGGCTGCCAAATTAAGCAATTGCCCAAATTAGGCAATTGCCCCAGATCATTCCACTGCAATGTATTGCACCGGCGGAAGCGTTCCTGTGCACCGGGAGCGCCGTCGGCTTCCATTGACGAGAAAGAGCCGACCTTTTTGAGCATCGGATTTTCCCAAAACCGGGTTTCCACTTTTGCATCCGATGCTCTAGCTTGCCGATAGTTGGGGGAGCAAGAATGTCGGTCGAACGGGCCCTGTGGGAACATGACGCTACCGGCCTGGCCGGCTTGGTTCGCAAAGGAGAAATCTCGCCGCAGGAGCTCGTCGACGCGGCGATTGCGCGGGCCGAGGCCACTCGCCCGGATATCAATGCCATCGCCGAGCCGCTTTACGAGGCGGCGCGGACGCGGGCGAAAACCATCGACCGCAAGCTGCCGCTGGCCGGTGTGCCCTTCGCGCTGAAGGATCTCGGCATCGCCATGAAAGGCGTGCCGACGCACGGCGGCAGCCGCATTCCGGCTTTCGTTGCCGATTTCGACTCGGTGATGACCGAACGCCATCTGGCCGCCGGCCTCGTCCCGATCGCCACCAGCACCTCGCCCGAACATGGGCTGAGGCTAATGACCGAATCCGCCGCTTTCGGCATCACCCGCAATCCGTGGAATACAGCCCATACCAGCGGCGGCTCGTCTGGAGGTGCGGCGGCGCTGGTCGCGGCCGGCGTCGTACCGGTGGCACATGCTTCGGACGGCGGCGGCTCGATCCGCGTTCCCGCCGCCTGCACCGGGCTGGTCGGGCTGAAAACCTCGCGCGGCCGCGTGCCGCTGACGCCGCTGGTCAGCGAAAGCTGGTACGGCCTGGTCATCGACCACGCCGTTTCCCGCTCGGTCCGTGATTCGGCCCTTCTGCTCGACCTGACGCATGGGCCCGATCCGCTGTCGCCGTATGCGGCGCCGACGCCGAAAGGAACTTTCGCCGCCGCAGCAGTGCGTGACCCCGGCAAGCTGAAACTGGCGGTCTACCGAAAATCGCCGCTCGGCCTGCCGATATCGACCGAGACGCTGGCGGCGCTGGACACTGCGATAGCTTTGGCGCGCGAAGGCGGCCATACGATGGAGGAGATCGACCTGCCCTATATCGATCGCGATTTCATCGCTGATTTCGCCAGAACCGTCGCCGCGGCGGTGGCCGGCACGATGCGCGGCGAGGTCTTGCGCGTCGGCCGCTCCATTTCGGGTGATATCGAACGCACCACGCGGGTGATGAGCGCCTTCGGCGAAGTTCTTTCGGCCGGCGAGATCTATGCCAGCCTGCAGCGGCTGCATGCCACGTCGCGCCGGCTGATCATCGAGACCGCGCGGTACGATGCCGTGCTGATGCCTGTCATCGCGCATCCGCCGCTCGCCTGCGGCGCGATGGATCCAAAAGGCGCAGATGCGTTCCTGGAAGAAATGCTCGACAGGCTGCGGCTTGCCCGCCTGCTGAAATTCAAGCCGCTGTTCGGCCAGTTGATGGACAAGAGCCTGTGGTTCACCCACTGGCCGGCAATCCAGAACGTCAGCGGCCAGCCGTCGATCGCGCTGCCTGTTCATGTCACCGATGCCGGCCTGCCGCTCGGCATCCAGGCCGCCGGCCGCCCCGGCGACGAGGAGACCTTGTTGTCCCTCGCCGCGCAAATGGAAAAGATTTCGGGATGGCTGACGCGGCGGGCGCCACTGCAGGTGCCCGGGATGAAAGCAGGCCGATTTCACCTGACGTGAGAGCAAAGCCGTTTGCCCCCTGCTCCAATTCCCGCTAAGACGCCGCCGTTCATGCCAAGCTGGGAACCAAGCCGAATGACGGACCTCGCCGCCACCGCCGAAATGCAGGCCGCGCTGCTTTCGAGGGCGCTGCCCTATATGCAGCGCTACGAGAACAAGACGGTCGTGGTGAAGTATGGCGGCCACGCCATGGGCGACATCGCGCTCGGCAAGGCCTTTGCCCGCGACATCGCGCTGCTCAAACAATCCGGCGTCAACCCGATCGTCGTGCATGGCGGCGGGCCGCAGATCGGCGCCATGCTGAGCAAGATGGGCATCGAATCGAAGTTCGAGGGCGGATTGCGCGTCACCGACCAGAAGACGGTCGAGATCGTCGAGATGGTGCTGGCCGGCTCGATCAACAAGGAGATCGTCGCGCTGATCAATGCCGAGGGCGAATGGGCCATCGGCCTGTGCGGCAAGGACGGCAACATGGTTTTCGCCGAAAAGGCGCGCAAGACCATGATCGACCCCGACTCCAACATCGAGCGTGTGCTCGATCTCGGCTTCGTCGGTGAGCCGGTCGAGGTCGACCGCACCCTGCTCGACCTTCTGGCGCGGTCCGAAATGATCCCGGTGCTGGCGCCGGTGGCGCCGGGCCGTGACGGCCACACCTACAACATCAATGCCGACACCTTCGCCGGCGCCATCGCCGGCGCCTGCCAGGCGACACGCCTTCTGTTCCTCACCGACGTGCCCGGCGTGCTCGACAGGAACAAGAAGCTCATCGACGAACTGACCGTCGCCGAGGCAAAGGCCTTGATCAAGGACGGCACGGTGTCGGGCGGCATGATCCCCAAGGTCGAGACCTGCATCGAGGCGATCGAGCGCGGCGTCGAAGGCGTCGTCATCCTCAATGGCAAGACGCCGCATTCGGTGCTGCTCGAACTGTTTACCGAACACGGCGCCGGCACACTGATCGTGCGGTAAGCCCAGGCTGCAACTTGTCGGCCAGAAATCCAGGGTTGAGCAGGCGTCGGGGCGAACTTATCGCCTGAGGTGCCCAAGCGGCACGTGGCCCGGCCCCTTGATGTTCTGCAGCACGAGCTGCGTGTGGACATCGCGCACGCCGTCGAGCCGCATCAGCCGGTGCATGACAAAGGCGTTGAGCTCGTCGACCGACGGCACCATCACATGCAGCAGGAAATCGTAGTCGCCAGTCATCGTCCAGCACGACGACACCTCGTCCATGCGCTGCACGGCGGCGATAAAGGTTTCGGGCGACCCGTCGCTGTGGGTCACCAGGCGCACCTGAATGAACACTTCGACCATCAGGCCGATGGCGCGGCGGCTGAGCACAGCGGCAAAGCGCTTGATGATGCCGGCGCTCTGAAGAGCCTCGAAGCGGCGCGCGCATGGCGTCGTCGAAAGCCCGATTTCCTGGGCCAGTTCGGACACAGGCTTGCGCCCATCGCGCTGCAAGATATCGAGCATCTTGATCTCAAAATCGTCAAACTGAGGCACTTTCACTCTCCTGCAGCTCTGCTGTGGTGGCTTTTACCTCAAATCGCCTGTTCGAGCCATCATCAAAGCGGATTTGCCTCACCGGATCCGGCTAAACTTTCAAGATGTTAGTCGTGATTTCCAGGGAGAACAGCCATGACGATGAACGTTGCCGATTACGCCCGCGAATGCGCGGCGCAAGGCCTTCGCGGCGACTATTCGGTCTGCCGTGCCGATTTCACCGTTGAGCAGAGCTACAACTACACAGCTGACGAGCAGGCAGTGTGGCGTACTTTGTGCGACCGCCAGACGAAGCTGACCAAAAAGCTGGCACACCGGTCCTATCTCGACGGCGTCGCCACGCTGGGCCTGCTCGACAGGATTCCGGATTTCGGTGTGGTCAGCGAGAAGCTGCGCAAGCTTACCGGTTGGGAAATCGTCGCCGTGCCGGGCCTCATTCCCGCACCGGCCTTCTTCGTCCACCTGGCCGCCCGGCGCTTCCCGGTGACCAACTGGCTGCGGACGAAACAAGAGCTCGACTACATCGTCGAGCCGGATATGTTCCACGACTTCTTCGGCCATGTGCCGGTGCTGACCCAGCCGGTCTTTGCCGATTTCATGCAGATGTATGGCGAGAAGGCCGAGCATCTGATCGCGCTCGGCGGCGACGAGATGATCAGCCGCCTCTACTGGTACACTGTCGAGTACGGGCTGATCCAGGAGGCCGGCCAACCGTTGAAGGCTTTCGGCGCCGGGCTGATGTCGTCCTTTGCCGAACTTCAATTCGCGGTTGAAAGCAAGGACGCGCATCATGTTCCCTTCGATCTGGAAACGGTAATGCGCACCAGCTATGAGATCGACAAGTTCCAGCGCGCATATTTCGTGCTGCCGTCCTTCGACGTTTTGCGCGATGCCTTCCACAACGTCGCCGACATGGCAGCGATCATCGGACGCCACAAGGGCAAGCCGGCCCTCGACCCGGCAAAACTTTAGACGCTGGCCAGACGCGGACGCCCGCAGCCGATCGGCGCGGGCGTTATTGGTGGCGCGCTGGAATGACGATCCATCGGCAGGCCGGAAGCCGAGAAGATGGGACCGTTCAGGCCGCTTCGGAAACGTCCCTGTCCAGGATGGTCAGATTGCGGCCGCGATCCTTGGCCTGGTAAAGGCGGCGGTCGGCGACACGCATCAGATCCGATACGCCGGCATCCTCGCCGCAGGTGACACCGCCGATGCTGACGGTGAGGGGTATGACCCGCTCATCGACGGGACGGAAGCGGATCAGCTCGACTTCACGGCGAATGCGTTCAGCGACGCGTTTGGCTTCCTGTTCGGTGGCGCCGACCAGAAACGCACCGAATTCCTCGCCGCCGATGCGGCCGATCACGTCGCCGCTGCGCACGCCGCGCTCGATCGCGCTTGCAATCAGGAGCAGCGCATCGTCGCCGGTCAGATGGCCGTAGCTGTCGTTGATGAGCTTGAAGTGATCGGCGTCGATGATCAGCAACGCACCGCGATCGGATTTACGCCGGGTGGCCTCGAGGGCGGCGAAGAAGCTCTCGCGGTTGAGCATGCCGGTCATGTCGTCGCGGCTTGCCTTCTCCGACAGGCGCCGATGCGCAGCGGCGAGCTGGGCATGAGCGCGGGCGAGGTCGCGATGAGCGCCTTTCAACCTCTCGCCCTGCCAGAACGTGTAGGCGCTGGCGATCCAGGCGAGCACCAGCGGGCAGACCGTGGACGTCAGCCAGATCGTGCGGTTGATCGGAAAGCCTATTGCCGGAACGACGATCAGCGTCAACAACAGCGAGACTGCGAGGGAGGCGAAAGCGACGGCGGCAGACTTCAGAAATATGCGGCTCATCGCTGGTTCCCCCTGGACCGTCTGTGTGCCAGCAAGCCCTGAATGGCACCTTTCGGCGATGCCTAAAATTTGAATCGTCGGGCCATTTTCGCCACCCATGACGCGCATAAGTTGTGGATAAAGCCTCTGCCAAAAGCATTGTTTCGTGCCATAAGGGGTTGCATGACCACGCTCCCGGACCCCGCCCGCTTTGCCCATGTCACCGACTGGGTGTTCGACCTCGACAACACCCTCTATCCGCACCATTCGAACCTGTTCTCGCAGATCGACGTAAAGATGACCGCCTATGTCGGAGAACTGCTGACGCTGCCACGCGACGATGCCCGCAAGCTGCAGAAGGAACTCTACCGGGAATATGGCACGACGCTGAACGGTCTGATGGCGCGCCACGGCATCGATCCCGACGACTTTCTCGAGAAGGTCCATGACATCGACTATTCCTGGCTGGTTCCCGATCCCGTTCTCGGCACCGCCATCCGCCAGCTTCCCGGCCGCAAGTTCATCTTCACCAATGGCGACCGCAGGCATGCCGAACGCACCGCGCGCCAACTCGGCATCCTCGATCATTTCGACGACATCTTCGATATCGTCGCTGCCGGGCTGAACCCCAAGCCGGCCCGCCAGACCTACGAGAAGTTCGCGGAACTCCACGCGGTCACCGGCCACAATGCGGTGATGTTCGAGGATCTGGCCCGCAACCTGTCCGTGCCGAAATCGCTGGGCATGACCACGGTGCTGGTTGTGCCGCGCAACTTCGAGCCGACCTTCTCGGAAATCTGGGAACGTGACCCGGGCCACGAGGACGATGTGGATTTCGTCACCGACGATCTTGCCGAATTCCTCACCGCGATCGTCGACATCACCGCTTGAGCCGTTGCTTGGTAAAGCCGGATCGAAGCCCGCGGCCTAAAGCTGATAGAAGCGGCTGATGATCCCCCAGGCTTCGTCGGCGGTGTCGACGAAATCGATGATGTCCTGGTCGCCAGGGGTGATCGTGCCTTGCTCGGCGAGGAAATCGAGATCGATCGCCCGTTTCCAGAAAGCCTTGCCGAACAGGATCACCGGCACGCGCTCCATGCGGCCGGTCTGGATCAGGGTCAGCGTTTCGAAGAATTCGTCCATCGTGCCGAAGCCGCCGGGAAACACCGCGACAGCCTTGGCGCGCATGACGAAATGCATCTTGCGGATCGCGAAATAGTGGAAGTTGAAACAGAGCTCCGGCGTCACATAGGCATTCGGCGCCTGCTCGTGCGGCAACACGATGTTGAGGCCGATCGACGGGGCGCCGACATCGTCGGCGCCGCGGTTGCCGGCTTCCATCACGCCGGGTCCGCCGCCTGTCACCACGACGAATTCGCGATAATAGGAGGTGGCCGACTGCTGCGAGCAGAGCCGGGCGAATTTTCGCGCTTCCTCGTAATATTTGCTGTTTTTCTCGAGGTTTTCCTTCTGCGTCTCGTTCTTGGCCGCCCAGGCTTCACCGCCCGGCTCGGGTATGCGCGCCCCGCCGAACAGGATGACGGTCGAGCCGATGCCGCGCTCGGCCAGGATCATCTCCGGCTTCAACAGTTCGAGCTGCAGCCTGACCGCGCGCAATTCGCGCCGTGTCATGAAGTCGGGATCGTTCCATGCCAACCGGTAGGTCTCGGCACGCGTCTGCGGCGTGTCCGGCACGCTTTTCGACCGCTCCAGATCCTCGTCCGAATGCGGCAGCGGCGTCCACCCCGCCTTTTCCATAGGAGTCATATTACCTACCCGTCCAATTATTCAGTTGCGCCGTCCCGCGACGCAGCCGCGATTGACCCTCACCAAGCCTTCACATAGGGTCCGGCGACTTTCAAAACAGGTTAAGGTGCGGCCCCTTAACAGCTTGGTAATGGAGCGAATTCATGTCAAAGCCCGATCTGGCGAGCCTCGAAAAGACCATCGAAACCGCCTTCGAGGAACGCGAGACGATTTCGACGGCAACCCGCGGCGCAGCGCGCGACGCCATCCAGGCGGCGCTCGACCTGCTCGACCGGGGTGTTGTCCGCGTTGCTGAGCGCCAGGCCGACGGCACATGGCATGTCAACCAGTGGCTGAAGAAAGCTGTGCTGCTGTCGTTCCGACTCAACCCGATGGAGATCATCAAGGGTGGTCCGGGCCAGGCCGTGTGGTGGGACAAGGTGCCGTCGAAATTCGACGGCTGGAGCGCCATCGACTTTGAGAAGGCAGGTTTCCGTGCCGTGCCGTCATCGATCGTGCGGCGCTCCGCCTACGTCGCGCCAGGTGCCGTGCTGATGCCGTCCTTCGTCAATGTCGGCGCCTATGTCGACAGCGGCACCATGGTCGACACATGGGCCTCGGTCGGCTCCTGTGCCCAGATCGGCAAGAATGTGCATCTGTCGGGCGGCGTCGGCATCGGCGGCGTGCTGGAGCCGATGCAGGCCGGCCCGACCATCATCGAGGACAACTGCTTCATCGGCGCACGCTCCGAAGTGGTTGAAGGGTGCGTCGTGCGCGAAGGCTCGGTACTCGGCATGGGCGTCTTCATCGGCCAGTCGACCAAGATCGTCGACCGTGCCACCGGCGAGGTTTTCTACGGCGAAGTGCCAGCCAATTCAGTGGTGGTGGCGGGCACGATGCCGGGCAAGAACGTGCCAGGCGAAAACTGGGGTCCCAGCCTCTACTGCGCCGTCATCGTCAAGCGGGTCGATGCCAGGACCCGTTCCAAAACCTCGATCAATGAACTGCTTCGCGATTGATCTTTTCAAAAAAACGGACCTACCCGCTTGCTCGACAGACCTCGATTTCTATGGCTTTTCTTCAGCCTTTCCGGGCGAGTGAACCCCAGCGCGTATGTTTTGGCGGGTCTGTTGCCGCTCCTCACTCAGCTTTTCCTGCTCTACCAGTTCTCGCGAACGCCGTTGGGCACTGCTGCAAGTCAGTACTGGGCGCTCGCCTGGTGGATCGCTGTGGTCGTCTCGACATGGTCGACCTTTGCGCTAACGGCGAAGCGGTTCCATGATTTCGGCAAGCCTACCTACTACGCATTGATCTCTCTCATCGTCGGCGCCATTCTCCTTGTCATTCTGGCCTTTTTCAAAAGTGATCCCGGACCCAACCGCTACGGCAAACGCACCAATGCGCCGGCCGAATCCTGAGCGCCGGGCGGGTCCCTAGCCATGCGCTACCGCACGCTTGATGCGAAACTGATCATCGAAACTGCCGAGCGACTGGAAAAACGCGTCGCGGAGCGGTTTCCCGATACCGGCTTGCGTGGCGTCGCCATAGAACTTGTGTCGCTGTCGCGTGATCTGGCCAAGGCGGCGAAGGCGCTGGAAGCGCCGATCTGGTGGCTGCGCGGCGTCGTCATCGTCACCATTGCCGCCGGCGCGCTGATGTTCCTGTTCGTCGGCACCATCCTTCCGCTCGGCCGCATCTCGGGAACCCACGACGCCATCCAGTCGGTGCAAGGCATCGAATCCTTGATCAACATGATCATCCTCGCGATGCTCGGCTTCCTGGCCTTGATCCGGACCGAAGAGCGCATCAAGCGCAAGCAGGTGTTTCGCAAGCTTCATGGCTTGCGATCGCTGATCCATGTCATCGACATGCATCAGCTGACCAAGGATCCGGCAGCGCTTTCAACCGATTTCAAGCCGACATCGCATTCACCGGCACGCATAACCGACCGTGCCGATCTCGCGCGCTACCTCGACTATTGCTCCGAAATGCTGTCGATCACCGGCAAGATCGCCGCGCTGTTCGCGCAATCGGTCAACGACGATGTGGTCGTCGATGGCGTCAACGACATCGAGTCCCTGGGCTCCAATCTGTCGCGAAAGATCTGGCAAAAGATCACGCTGATCGACGGTCCATTGCGGTCGGCTCGTCCAATTACCTAAGCTAATCTTAATCACCTTGGTCCAGCATGCCTGTGAAGACTGTGTCGACCGGCACGGAGCACTCGACTGGCACACGACGAACCCCTGGCCAACCCGAAAACGCGCGGAAAGCGAAGCGCCGGCGCGCGGCTGTTCGCCTGGTTTTCTTCACCGATCAGAGCGGAACCGGAAGCTGTCCGCGCGCGGCTTCTCGACACCACGTTCGAGCGCAAATTCGCTGTCCTGTTCGGCACCATCAGTGTCCTGGTGCTGGCAGTCGGCGCCGCGGTCGTCACCGGCGACCGGTGGCCCTACGCCTGGATGGCGGCCGACCTCATCCTGTTTGCTGTCCGCTTCCTGCTGATGCGGGAATGTGAGCGGGCCCGCACACGCGGGGGAACGGGGCCGCTGGCAGGCCTCATGGCCGCCGGTGGGTCATGGTCGGTGATTTTCGGCCTCGGCTGCTATGGCTGCGTCGTCAGAGGGGATATGGCGCTCGCCGTGCTGGCTGCCTTGAACGTTGCAGGCGTCGTCGGCGTGGTGTCGTCGCGCAACGCAGCGACCCCGCGCTACGCCATATTCGTCATGCTGGCCGTAAGCCTGCCTTTCCTGGTTGGCGCGCTGTTATCTCCGGCGCCAGGAATGTCGATCGTCGGATTTCAAGTGCCTTTCTATGTGGCCGGCGTCATCATCGTGCTGCTTCAAAATCATGCGATCAACGCCCGCATGATCCGCGCCGAACTGGACAATCGCGATCTGGCGATCAAGGACGCGCTGACCGGCCTGCCCAACCGCATCTTCCTTCAGGAGAAACTGCGCGGCATGTGCAGCGAGCTTGCGGCGCCGGCGGCAAACGGCGGCAGGCCGTTTGCCGTTCTCAGCATGGACCTCGACGGCTTCAAACACGTCAATGACCGCTTCGGCCACGCGGTCGGCGACATGCTGCTGCGCAAGGTGGCCGAACGATTGAAGCGCGCTTTCCGACCGGGGGATATGGTCTTTCGCATCGGCGGTGACGAATTCGTGATCCTGCTGCCGGACACATCCGAGATCGAAGGCACCCTCCTGGCAAAGCGCGCCATTGAGAAGATCTCGGTACCTTTCGACCTTGGCGTGGGCACCGCAATACGCATCGGGTTGAGCATTGGAAGTGCCTTCGCGCCTGCCGACGGCGGCGAGCCGGAACTTCTTCTCACCTGCTCCGATCACGCGCTCTATGAAGCCAAACGCACCGGAAAGGGCCGTTACCGGGCGCATGTGCGGGCCGCGAACTGACCACAGCGATTATTGGGCCTTTTGTCGCTCAGTCCATGCAATATCCCGTATCCCGCCTAAGTGCGTCGCGTCTGAAGCGACTCCTGCGACGCACTTTAAGCCTTTGTTTGTTTATGCGCATTTGCCCAAAACCGCTGCGCCCGCACGGGTCGAGCCCGAGGCCATGCCTTTGGGCGACATGCATCAGGCCTGCGACAATACGCCACGAAAACCATAGTGTCGGCGGGATGGCTGGCCCTTATGTCTGGCCGTGACAGGCCTTGCGCTTTCGACTAACGCTTTTGCCCATGACGTTGCCGACCGATCCCGCTGGAAATCTCGCCGCCCTCATCCGCTGCCCCTCCGTGACACCCATCGAGGGCGGGGCACTGAGCACGCTGGAAACAATGCTGAAACCACTCGGCTTTTCCGTCGAGCGCCCGGTGTTCTCGGAGGACGGCACGCCCGATATCGAAAATCTCTATGCGCGGCGCTCCGGCAACGGTCCGCACCTGATGTTCGCCGGGCATACCGACGTGGTGCCGGTCGGCGACGAGACCTCATGGACGCATCCGCCTTTCGCTGCCGAGATCGCCAAGGGCGAGATGTTCGGTCGCGGTGCCGTCGACATGAAGGGGGGCATCGCCTGTTTCATCGCCGCCGTGGCGCGCCATCTCGAGTCGAAAGGCGGCCTGAAAGGCTCGGTCTCGCTGCTGATCACCGGCGACGAAGAAGGGCCGGCCATCAACGGCACGACAAAGCTGCTCGAATGGGCGGTCGCCAAGGGCGAGAAATGGGATGCGTCGATCGTCGGCGAGCCGACCAATCCCGATGCGCTGGGCGACATGATCAAGATCGGCCGGCGCGGCTCTTTGTCCGGCAGCATCATCGTCAACGGCCGCCAAGGCCACGCCGCCTATCCGCAGCTTGCCGACAATCCGGTGCGCGGCCTGATGACGCTGGTCGAAGCCTTGCTGCACCCAGTCTTCGACAAGGGCACCAAGGACTTCCAGCCGACCAATCTGGAGGTAACCTCGATCGACGTCGGCAATCCGGCCACCAATGTTATTCCGGCAAAGGCGACCGCCGCCTTCAACATCCGCTTCAACGACACATGGACCGCCGAGACCATCCAGGCGGAAATCCACAACCGTCTCGACAAGGCGGCGAAGCCAAAGAAATACCGGGCCGGCAAGACGACACCGGTCGATTACGAACTCGTCTGGCGCGACCGGCCGAGCCACGTCTTCCTCACCCGCGACGAGCGGCTGATCGAAGCGCTCAGCGGTTCGGTCAAGGCGGTGATCGGCAGGAAGCCGGCGCTTTCCACCTCCGGCGGCACCTCCGACGCACGCTTCATCAAGGATTATTGTCCGGTGGTCGAGTTCGGGCTGGTCGGCAAGACCATGCACATGGTCGATGAACGCGTCGCACTTGCCGACCTCGAGACGCTGACGCAGATTTATCTGCGCTTCATCGAAGACTGGTTCGAGCAAGGCGCATCGTAATCATGCTTTCGTCGGATGAAACCTATGCTTCGCTCAACGGCGCCTGGCGACTGATGCTCGGCAAGGCCGATGGGCTGCGCCAGTTCGACCTTTCGGCCGACGGTTTCTGGAATTCCTTCTTCGCCATCGTCGTCGCGGCACCGGCGCTGATCGTCGGTTGGGTCGGCCTCGCCAACGAGATCGGCGATCCGAATGCATTCGCCGGACGCTTCAGCATGCTGATCCGTCTGGCGACAGTCGACATCGGCGTCTGGGTGTTGCCGCTTGTCGGCCTTGCCCTCGTCGCGCCGCGCGCCGGCATCGGCGGGCGCTTCGTCCACTATGTCGTCGCCAGCAACTGGGCGTCGGCGATCATCGCCTGGATGATGCTGCCAGCGGCGTTGATCAGGCTTTTCCTGCCGTCCACCAACGAGTTCGCCGTACTGGCGTCGCTGCTTTTGTTCGCGCTGTCGATGATCCTGACCTGGCGGATGACAAACGTTGCCATCGGCAGGGGCGCGGCTGTCGGCAGCGCTGTCTTCGCCGGAATGTTCGTGGCGTCGCTGGTCGTTCTGTTCGCGCTGCAGGCGCTGCTCGGCATCGGTGCGCCGAGCGGAACCGGGACTTGAATAGCTTCGGATCATCGGATTCACACGCCGCGTCACCATCGCCTTCATTGTAGAGTCCGAGCGCGTGGTGATTGTGCGCGTGTTCTACGGCTGGGCCGATTGGCAGGACGACCTAGCCTAGTGACGCTGACTGATCGGCACATCTAGCCGCGTCATCCGGACGCCTTCGGATAATCTACCCCAACGAGAAAAAGCCCATCGGGCGGCGCCACCTGGCCACAGGCTGCACGGTCGCGCGCGTCGAGCGCCGCCTTCAGATCGGCAATTGTCCAGCCGCCTTCGCCGACGCGCTTCAGCGAGCCGACCATCGAGCGCACCTGATTGTGCAGGAACGAGCGCGCCGAGGCTCGCACTTCGATCATGTCACCCAGCCGACTGACATCCAGTCGGTCGAGCGTCCGGACCGGGTTGTCGGCCTGGCACTGGGTCGAGCGGAACGTGGTGAAATCATGCCGCCCCAGCAGCACCTTTGCCGCTTCGTGCATGGCCTCGGCGTCGAGCCGCTTCGGCACCCACCAGATCTTGCCCTTGTCGAGCGCCGCCGGCGCGCGCCGGTTGACGATGCGGTAGAGATAGTGGCGGCCGATCGCCGAGAAACGCGCATCGAAGCTATCCGGCACCACAGCCGCCTTGAGGATGGCGATGCGCGCCTTGGCCGTTTGCAGGTGGGCGTTGACGGCATCGCGAACCTTGTCATCAGGCCACGCCCTGACGAGATCGACATGCGCCACCTGACCGGTCGCGTGGACGCCGGCATCGGTGCGGCCGGCGCCGCGCAGCGAGACCTGTTCGCCGCAGAATTTCTCGATCGCCTGTTCGATCGCCTGCTGCACCGAAGGCTGGTCTGCCTGGCGCTGCCAGCCGGCATAGAGGCTGCCGTCATATTCGATGTCGAGGCGAAAACGCGGCATTCCTAAGAAGGATGAGGTTAGGCGGCGAGCGCGGTGCCGAAAGCCGAAGCGTAGACCAGCTTGCCGGTCTCAGGCGCTTCGCCCCAGACCAGCGCCTGCATCGCTTCGCCCTGGAACTCGCTTTCGAATTTTTCGGCGCGCGCGTGACTGTAGCCGAAGCGGCCATAATATGCGGGATCGCCAAGCACCACCGCCAGCACCTCGCCGGCATCCTTCAGGCGGATATGCGCCTCGCGGACCAGCGCACCGCCGATGCCGGTGCCATGGAATGACGGCTCGACCGCCAGAGGCGCCAGCGCCACTGCCGGAAAGCTCTTGCCGCCGTTCTGCACGTAAAGCCGCGAAAACAGAATATGGCCGACCACCTGTCCATCTTCTTCCGCCACCAGTTCGACGACGGCATCGCCGCCGCTGACCAGCGCGTCGACCAGTCCGGCCTCCGCCTGCTGGCCGAATGCGTGTTCCTCGACCAGGCGGATCGCCTCGCGGTCCCGCGGCGTCGCCGCGCGTATCGACATCATGCTCATGAGAATTTCATTCCTTTTTCGAGCTTGGCCCCGCGCAGAAATTCCTGCGCGGCAATGGGCCTTCCGCCCGCACGTTGAACTTCGACCAACCTCATCGCGCCTGACCCGCAGGCGACCGTCAGCCGGTCGTCGAGAATTCCTCCCGGCTCGCCGGCGCCTTGCGAAAGCGTCGAGCGAAGCAGTTTCAGCCGATCCAGGCGGCCGGCAATTTCGATCTCGCACCATGCGCCGGGAAAGGGCGACAGGCCGCGAATATGATCGTGGACTTCGCCAGCAGGCCGCGTCCAGTCCACGCGCGTCTCCGCTTTATCGATCTTTTTGGCATAGGTCACCCCCTCCGTCGCCTGTGCGGTAAAAGTCAGGGCATCCCGTTCCAGACGAGCCAGCGCTTCCGCCATCAGCGCGGCGCCAATGTGCATCAACCGATCATGCAGTTCGCCGGCCGTCATATCGGGGCCGATGGCGCATTTTTCGGCCATCGCCACCGGGCCGGTGTCCAGGCCCTCTTCCATCCGCATCACCATCATGCCTGTCTCGGTATCGCCGGCCATGATGGCGCGCTGGATAGGGGCGGCGCCGCGCCAGCGTGGCAACAGCGACGCGTGACCATTGAGGCAGCCGAGCCGCGGCGCCTCGAGAATGGGTTTGGGCAACAGCAATCCATAGGCGACGACGACGGCGACATCGGCCCGCAAGGCGCGGAACGCCTGCTGCTCGGTCTCGTTCTTCAGCGACACCGGCGTCCGCACCTCGAGGCCCAGCCGCTCGGCCTCGCGCTGCACCGGCGACGGCGTCAGTTCCAGCCCCCGGCGACCGGCGGCGCGCGGCGGCTGAGTGTAGACGGCTCCAATCTCATGTCCGGCATCCGCGATCGCCCGCAGCGTCGGCACCGAGAATTCGGGCGTACCCATGAAGATGACGCGCAAGGGCATTTTGTTCCGGGTCCGGTCTTCGTCTGGCCGTTAAGTCGGCTCAGTCGAAGTCGCGAACTTTGCGGGTCGGCGACCGAAGTCGCGTTTCCTTTCTGCTTCGATTTCGTTCATGATCTTGGCGAATTCATCGCCAATTGCGTTTTCAGCAGCGAAAGTCGCGCGAATAGCGTCCCATGCCGAAAGACCCGGCTCCAGCCTGGCTTGCCTTTCGGCGACCATGCCTTCGCGCAGAAGAGCTATCGCCTTGCCCGACAGGCTCTGGCCGCTCTTACGCGCCGCCTGCTCGATTTCCCGCTTCAAGGGTTCGGGAATATTTCTGATCAGCATGTCGCTCATCGGCGTCTCCATTTCCTAATCTGGAACAGGGTAGAGGGGCGCTGTCCCGCCAACATCTTCGAAAGGTTCAGCATCAAACTGCGCGAGTATCGCCCTATCCCACTAACTTGCCCGGCGCCTTGCTGCCTGATGGTTTGTCCCTGGCGAGCTTCTTGAACTTCTTCACCACCATGTCGCGCTTCAGCTTCGAGATGTGGTCGATGAACAGAACACCGTTGAGATGGTCGATTTCGTGCTGCAGGCAAGTCGCCATCAGCCCTTCGGCCTCGATCTCCTGCAGCTTGCCGTCGCGATCGAGATATTTCACCCGCACGGCGGCAGGGCGCTCGACCTCGGCATAGTAATCCGGGATCGACAGGCACCCCTCCTCGTAGACCGAGCGCTGATCGGCGCTCTCAAGAATCTCGGGATTGATGAAGACATGCGGCGCCGGCGGCTCGTCTTCCTTGGCGAGGTCGATCACCAGCATGCGCAGCGGTTCGCCGATCTGGACCGCCGCCAGACCAATGCCCGGCGCATCATACATCGTGTCCAGCATATCGTCGGCCAGTTTGCGCAAGGCGCCGTCGACGCGCTCGACCGGTTTCGAAACCTGGCGCAGGACGGGATCGGGAAGGATGATGAGCGGCTTGATCGACATGGCGTCTCACCTAAGACCTCGCACGAAAAGCGTCAACCGGGGCATTTGCAGCGGCGTTCACGTTTTGATCTGTGTCGTCAGGCCGAATCATCTATGCTGTCCGATATGAACGACCTGACCACCATCCTGTCCGAACCGATCGCCCGGCTCGGCGCCACCACGATCACGCTCGGCCACGCGCTGGCATTCGGCGCGGTCCTGTTCCTGGGCCTGTTCGTGGCGCTCGTCGTCGCGCTCTGGCGCTCGGCCAAGGCGCGTGCGGTGGCTGCCGCGGAAGCCGCCGACCACGCCCGCGACGCCGAGGCGCGGATGGCCGGCATCCTGGCAAGCCAGGCCGAGATGCAGGGCCGCATGGGCGCCATCGCCGAAGTGTTCGGGGCGCGGCAGGCCGAACTCACGCAGTCGATCGGCCAGCGTCTCGACGCGATGACCGGCCGTCTCGGCCAGACCATGACCGAGCAGACGAAATCGACGCATGAAAGCCTCGCCAAACTGCAGGAGCGGTTGGCGGTTATCGATACAGCGCAAGGCAACATCCAGTCGCTCGCCAGCCAGGTCGTGCAACTTCAGGCAATCCTCTCCAACAAACAGACGCGCGGCGCCTTCGGCCAGTCGCGCATGGAGGCGATCGTCGCCGACGGCCTGCCGCACGGCGCCTATGAATTCCAGGCGACCCTGTCGAACGGCAGCCGGCCCGACTGCCTGGTGAAGATGCCGAACGGCGCGCCCGCACTCGCCATCGATGCCAAGTTTCCGCTGGAAGCCTGGAATGCCATCCGTGCCGCCGAAGGCGTCGATTTGCAGAAGGTCGCCGCACAAGCGTTTCGGCGTGATATCGAGGTGCATGTCCGCGATATTTCCGACAAATACCTGATCCAGGGCGAGACGCAGGACACCGCCTTCATGTTCGTGCCGTCGGAATCGGTATTCGCCGAGATCCACGAGAATTTCGAGGGGATTTTCCACAAGGCGCACCGCGCCCGCATCGTCATCGTCTCGCCGTCGCTGCTGATGCTGTCGATTCAGGTCATCCAGGCGATTCTCAAGGACGCCCGCATGCGCGAGCAGGCGCATTTGATCCAGGGCGAAGTCATCCGGCTGATGGAGGATGTCTCGCGCCTCGACGAGCGGGTGCGCAAGCTGCAGAGCCATTTCGGCCAGTCGGCCAAGGATATCGACGATATTCTCGTCTCGACGTCGAAGGTGACCAAGCGCGGCCAAAAGATCGAGGCGCTGGAGTTCGGCGCGCAGCCGGCGGAAGGCGACGCCGGATCGGCGGCCAACGCGAAGACCGAAGCGGGTGCGCGCGTCGCCGACTCCAAGACCGGCCAATTGAGGCTAAGGGTGGTCGAAGGCGACGACTGAGAGGCTACTGCTCCTCGACGATCATTGTGCCTTCGAACTCCGGCAGCCAATGCAGCGCCGAGCGGTGCCAGATCTGCTTTCTCGGGATCAGTTGTTCGCGCTGCCGCGCCGTGCCGACCCTGATGCCATAGACTTTCGGCCCGTCGCCAACCGACGTGGCATAGAGGTGCGTACCGCACTCGCCGCAAAAGGCCTGGGCGCGCCTGGCGCCGCTCGCTGCGGTCTTGATGTAGATCTTCGGCGTGCCCTTGGTGATCCGGTAGCGCTGCTCCGGCGCCGGCACGGTCACCCGAAACGCTGTTCCGGTCAGCTGCTGACAATCGATGCAGTGACAAATACTGGTGTTGTCCGGATCGACCTCCGCCTCGTAGGTAATGGCGCCGCAATGGCACCCGCCGTCGATTTTCATCTTCGTTCCTCCCTTCAGCCGCGCCTCGACGTGTTGGAGCTTAACGGCGCAGCCGCCGAAGCTCCACACAGGCATTCACAACGCGGCAAACCATCCGCTGGTTCAAGGCTGCTGCGTCGACGCCTGTTCGATGACTTCTTCCGTCCAGACCTTGAAACCGGCCAGCGTGCCCGGCCCGAAAATATGGGTCAGCGGCACATCGGCTGCGTCGCGGCCGGAGGCGATCAGGATGCGGCCGATGCGCGGCGCATTGTTGCGCGGATCGAAGGCATGCCAGCGACCGCCGAGGTAGACCTCCATCCAGGCGGCGAAGTCCATGTCCGACCAAGGCTTCGGCAGGCCGATGTCGCTGATGTAGCCGGTGCAATAGCGCGTCGGGATGTTCAAGGCGCGGCAGAAGGCGACGGCGAGATGGGCAAAGTCGCGGCAAACGCCGCTTTGCTCACGATAGGCCTCTGCTGCCGTGCGCGTCGGCCGCGCGTTGCCGTAGTTGAAGATGATGTGGTTGTGGACGAAATCGCAGACCGCCTGCACGCGTGGAATACCGAGCGGTGAGTGGCCGAACAGCCGCCACGCCTCGTTCGCCAGCACGTCGCTCTCGCAATAGCGGCTCGGCAGCAGGAACAGCAGCGTCTCCGACGGCAGGTCGCGCACCTCGTGCTGCCACGCCAGCAGATCGCCCATCTCAAAACTTCCGGGATCGCGGATCACCGCGTCCGTGCCGAAGGTGAAGCGACCGGGAGGGGCGACAAGGCGGTTGCACCAATTGCCGAAACTGTCGCGGTAGCTCTCGATCGGCACCGGTGGGTTCGAAGTCAGGAAATCCGGCCGCTCGAGATCGGACGCGCGGGAATAGTGAACGTTGAGCATCGCGATCAGCGGCGTTTCCTGCGGAAAGTCGAAGCTCATCTCGCAGCCGATATGGATTCGCATTATCGTCCTGACCGTCCTGCCGGATCACCACCCGGCGAAGGCACGGGCCGTTGCTGCAGCGCAAAAAAGATCATCGCACGGACCAGCGCGGTTTACGAGCGATTTAGAAACGGTTGACAGCCGACGGCTGGCGCCGGCGCCAGATTATGCCTCTTGCGGTCGAGCGTTTCTCTTGGTTCATTTCGCGTGCCACAATTGGAGGAAACGAATCATGGCTAAAGGTGCGATGAAGGCGGGCAAGGAAGCCCGCAAGCCGAAGAAGGACGCGAAGAAACCTGCCGCTGCCCCGACCCTGAAAGCGCCGCCCGTCAAGGCGACCAAACTCAAGGACAAGTAAGCCTCGGCGTTTCGGCGCAGTCATGACCGACGGCATTCCAGGACCATCGACATTCAGCGACTGGTCCTGAAGTGCTGTCGGCGCTGCTGTTGATTGGGCATTTCTAAATCAATGCCGCGAAGACGACTTCGCGCTTTCCGAAAAGACCGGGACGACCCGCAATCCAATGGAGCGTTCCGATGTCGTGGATTCTTCTCTTCTTCGCTGGCCTGTTCGAGATCGCCTGGGCGATCGGCCTCAAATACACTGACGGTTTTTCGAAGCCGCTTCCGACCGTCCTGACGGTTGCCTCGATGGTCGTCAGTCTCGCCTTGCTCGGACTGGCGCTGAAGACGCTGCCGGTCGGCACGGCTTACGCGGTGTGGACCGGCATCGGCACCGTCGGCACGGCGCTGCTTGGCATCTGGCTGCTCGGTGAGCCTGCGACCGCGATCAGGCTGGCCTGCATCGCACTCATCGTCTGCGGCATCATGGGATTGAAACTCGCGACCTAGTTCTTGCTGCAAGGCAGCAGCACAAACGCCTTTAGGGCCGCTGCAAGGCGGCCCTAAATTTGATTGGTGAATCGCGCTTGGAGCGCTAGCGAGCGGAAAAGCCCGGAGGCGTCCTGCCGGTGCGCTGCTTGCGCGCCGCATAGCGCGCGTCGCGCTTGGCTTTGCGCTCGGCCTCGTCGGCAAGCAAACGAGCGATGCGCTCGTTCTCTTCGGCTTCCCGGATCTTCGCTTCCGCCTGCGCCGCTTCTTCCGCAGCAATCCGCGCGGCTTCGGCAGCAGCTTCGCGCTCGGCCTTTTCGGCCGCTTCGCGCGCCAGCTTCTCCTGCTTCAGCCTGGCCTTTTCGGCCTCGCGTATCGCACGGGCTTCGAGGATCGCCTTGCGTTCGGCCTGTCGTGCCAGCACCGCTGGATCGTCCGCTGCCGGCTTTGCCTTGAAGCGCTCGAGAAGCGCCTTCTTTGCCTCGTTTGCGGCATTGCGCCGCTCGAAAACGTCTTTTTCCCTATAGATAGCCAAGTCCACTTCCCTGGAGTCAATTTGCGAGGCTTACATACGCGGGAAAACCCAGAGTTCAAGCGCCAAAACGGTATGCCAGCCATGAAATTCTGAGCTGTTGCAGCCGGGAGACGCCTTTTCGGCTGAATTCGGCTGAAACGGACATGCACTGTTCACCATCCGACCCTCTGGCGGCGCGGCGGACTGGTCGCTACCTGTAGCGCGAAAAACAAAACACCAGAACAAAACACCAGGATGACAGATGATGGAACTCGGTCTCTACACCTTCGCCGACGTCAGCCCGGAATCAGGCCCAGGCGCCATCGGTGCGCATGAGCGGCTGCGCAACCTGATCGAGGAGATCGAGCTGGCCGACCAGGTCGGCCTCGACGTGTTTGGGTTGGGCGAGCATCACCGTCCCGATTATGCGGCTTCAGCGCCAGTCGTGGCCCTGGCCGCGGCGGCCGAACGCACCAGGCGCATAAAGCTGACCAGCGCGGTCACTGTACTGTCCTCCGACGATCCGGTCCGTGTCTTCCAGCAGTTTGCAACGCTCGACCTTCTATCCAGCGGCCGGGCCGAGATTATGGCTGGGCGCGGCTCGTTCATCGAATCCTTTCCGCTGTTCGGCTACGATCTTGAGGACTATGACGAGCTCTTTGCCGAAAAGCTCGATCTGCTGCTTGCCGTCCGCGATCATGTCAAGGTGAGCTGGTCGGGCAGGCTGCGCGCTCCGATCAACGATCGCGGCGTCTACCCCCGCCCGTTCCAGGACAGATTGCCGATCTGGATCGCGATCGGCGGCACGCCGCAATCCGCCGCGCGGGCCGGTGCGCTCGGCCTGCCGCTGGCGCTGGCCATCATCGGCGGCGAGCCGGCGCGGTTCGCGCCGCTGTTCGATATTTACAGGGAAGCGGCCAAACGGGCCGGCAACGATCCGGCTGATCTGGCCACCAGCCTCAACGTGCACGGCTTCATTGCCGCGACCACCGACCAGGCGGCCGACGATTTTTATGGGCCGCAGGCCGAGGTGATGAACCGCATCGGTCGCGAGCGCGGCTGGGGTCCGACGTCGAGAGCACATTTCGACCAGTCGCGCGGCCCGAACGGCGCGCTGTTCGTCGGCAACCCCGAACAGGTGGCCGAAAAGATCGTTGCCCAGCACAGGATATTCGGCAACGACCGCTTCCTGCTGCAAATGGCGATCGGCACCATGGCGCACGCCAAGATCATGAAGGCGATCGAACTCTACGGCACCAAGGTGGCACCGATCGTGCGCAAGGAGACGGCGAAGGCGATCCCTGCTGCGGCCGCGCCGGTCGCTTGATTCGCCGGCTAGATCGTAGGGCCAAGGTCATCGTCAGCGCCGGCTAAGCGCATCGGCCGCAAATCGGAATCGATTTTCGGGGCCGATGGTAAATTCAAAGCATTAGAGCGTACTTTGAGCGTCCAAGTGGACGCACGTCGCTCCAGCGGAACCTTGAAGCCGCAAAGGCGTTTCCGCCAACAGCGTACACCAATCGCAGTGTGCCGCCGAGGGCCAGAATGAAAGCCGAACCCGCCGCTTCGGGTGCTGCCGAGAGCCCCGATCCGCGCGTCGAGGCGCGTGCGGACATGCACCTGATACGTTCGCTGCTAGTCGGCATCTTCTTCCTTATGGCGATCTACGCGCTCTCCTTCGCCCGCGCCTTCTTCATGCCGGTCATCCTGGCTTTCCTGCTGGCGCTGACGCTGACGCCGATCGTCCGCTTCCTGCGCAAACACGGCATGCCCGATGTGATATCGGCGACACTGCTGGTGGTGCTGTCGGTCAGCATCCTTGCCGTGGCCGGCTATCTGCTTAGCGGCCCGGTCATCGACCTCATCAACAACACCTCGGTGATTGGCCAGCAGCTGACCGAACGTCTCGCGCAACTGCGGCGTCCTTTCGAAAGGATCATGGACATTTCGCGGCAGATAGAGGGACTGACGCAGACCTCCCAAGGGCCGGGCGTCCAGAGGGTAGCCATGGCGCAATCGGGCATCCTCTCGCAAGCCGCCGGCAATTTGCTGTCGGCGGGCACCAGCCTCATCATCGTCTTCGTCCTGTCGCTGTTCCTGCTCGCGTCCGGCACGATGTTCTATGAGAAGATCGTCGAATCCTTCCCCAGTCTCAGCGAAAAGAAGCGGGCACTGCGCGTCGTCTATGACGTCGAACGTGAAATCTCGCACTATCTGCTTACCGTCGCCATCATCAATACATGCCTGGGCGTGGTCATCGGACTCGGCCTATGGGCACTCGGCATGCCCAACCCGCAGGTCTGGGGCGCAGCAGCGGCTCTGCTCAATTTCCTGCCCTATATCGGGGCGCTGATTACAATCACGCTTGTCACGATCATCGCGCTGATCAGCTTCGACAGCATCTCCTACGCGCTGCTGGCGCCGGCCTTCGTGCTGTTGTGCGATACCGTCGAGGGCCAATTCGTGACGCCGACGGTGGTTGGCCGGCGCCTAGAGATCAACGCCGTGGCGATCCTCATCGCCATTGCCTTCTGGTCCTGGCTGTGGGGTTTCGTCGGCGCGCTGATGGCGGTGCCGCTGCTGGTCGTCATCAAGGTGTTCTGCGATCATTTCGACGAGCTCAGCCATGTCGGCAATTTCTTGGCGGCGCAACATACGGCGGTTGAGGACGAAGAGATTTCAGAAACCGACACGGCTGCGGGCGCATGATCCGAGAAGCGGGATAAGCTGCGGCAGGCAGCCGTGGATACTAAATTCCAGAGCGTCCCTTTTTGCTTGAGTGGACTCATGGGCGTCAGTTCAATTTTTTGAATTTGCGGCCGTCGCGGTAGGTTCCTACATCCCTCCCGTCCACAGGATCCCCGCCCATGACCGCACTTTCGGTTCTCGACCTGTCGCCGATCGTCGAAGGCAGCAACGCTTCGCAATCGCTCACCAATTCGCTCGATCTCGCCCGCCATGCCGAGCGGCTGGGGTACAGGCGCTATTGGCTGGCCGAGCATCACAATATGCCGGGCATCGCCAGCGCCGCCACCTCCGTCGTCATTGCCCATGTCGCCGGCGGCACCACAACGATACGCGTCGGAGCCGGCGGCATCATGCTGCCCAACCATTCGCCGCTGGTCATTGCCGAGCAGTTCGGCACACTTAACGCGTTGCATCCAGGCCGCATCGACCTCGGCCTCGGCCGGGCGCCGGGCACCGACATGGACACGGCGCGTGCGCTGCGCCGCAACCTCGACGCCGGCGCCGACAGTTTCCCGCAGGATGTCATCGAACTGATGGGCTATTTCCAGCCGGCCGAAGACGGTCAGCGTATCCGCGCCGTGCCCGGCGAGGGCGAGCAGGTGCCGATCTGGATTCTGGGCTCGAGCCTCTATGGTGCGCAGCTCGCAGCCATGCTCGGCCTGCCCTACGCCTTCGCCTCGCATTTCGCGCCGGCCGAACTCGACCACGCACTGGAGATCTATCGCTCGCGCTTCCAGGCGTCGAAACAGCTCGACAAGCCCTAGGTCATGCTCGGCCTCAACGTGTTCGCTGCACCCTCCGACGCCGAAGCGCGGCTGTTGTTCACCTCGCTGCAGCAGGCCTTCGTCAATCTGCGCACAGGCCGGCCCGGCCGCTTGCCGCCGCCGGTCGACGGATATGAGCGCGACCTCGACCCGATGGCCAAAACCATGCTCGGCCAAGCGCTGTCCTGCGCCGTCGTCGGCGCCCCGGAAACGGTCAGGCAAGGCATCGAGGCGTTCGTGCAGCGCACCGGCGCCGACGAGCTGATGGTCACCGCGCAGATTTTCGACCACGCAGCGCGGGTGCGATCCTTCGAGATCTTGGCCGACGTCCACAAATCGCTGTCGGAAGCTGCCTGACTTTTTTGCGAGGCTGCGAAGGCGCGTTAGGCGCTGACGCTTTGTGCGATCGCCCCCAGCGGCGCGCCAAGGGGCCGGCATGAATTGCGGATCATCAGGCGTCCCTTGAGCGTCAGCTTGCGCGGCGGCGCGTCCCTGTTTCCGGCGAGCCGGTCGAGCAGCAGATTGGCCGCCTGCTCACCGATCGCCTTGACCGGTTGTGCGACCGTGGTCAGTTGCGGCTGGAACACGTCCGACCACGGAAAATCGTCGAAGCAGGCGACCGAAATGTCCTCGGGGCAGGACAGCCCGATATCGCGGATCGCCTTCATGGTGCCGATCACCATCGGGTTGTTGGCCGAGAAGATCGCGCTCGGGCGGTCGTGCAGCGAAAGCAGCTGCATTGTCGCGTTGTAGCCGTCGACTTCATGGAAATTGCCGAAGCGGACAAGCTCGCTCTCGACCGGCAGGCCGGCAGCCTGGAGCGCCTCGCGATATCCCGTCATGCGATCATGCATGGGCGAGATGTCGAACGAGCCGGAGATGTAGCCGATCCGCCGGTGGCCGAGATCGATCAGATAGGTGATGGCGTCGCACACCGCGCGCTGGTTGTCGAGAACGACCGCGTCGGTATCGACGCCTTCGCAAACGCGGTCGAGCAGCACCACCGGCACGTTGGCGTCGTCGACAATTCTCTTCAGGATCGCGCCGTCGCCGACGCGCGCAACAATCAGTCCGTCGACCATTCGGTCGAGCAGCAGCCTGATCTGGTCGTCCTGCGTGTTCAGGTCCTCGTCCGTGCAGCACAGCATGACCGCATAGCCGGCGCGGTCGAATGCCTGCTGGATGACCGAAACGACATCGGTGAAGAACGGATTGGTGATGTGGGGAACGGTTAGCCCGATGGTGCGGGTCGTGCCCATCTTCAGGCTGCGGGCGATCGCGTTGCGCTTGTAGCCGATGTCGCGGATCGCCTGTTCGATGCGCTGGCTGAGCTCGGGACTGACGGTCGCGGTGCCGTTGATCAGCGCCGAGACGGTGGCGACCGAAACACGCGCCACTTCAGCCACGTGCAGCATGGTGGGGGCCGTGGACTTTCGCTGCTTTTTTCGTCCTGACGCCATCATTTTCGAAACGTTTCATCGCCCTCTGGCTGCAATACCTAAGGAATCCTGCGGATTTGTGCAAGAATTGAAATGCATCAATCCCGCCTCATTAGATAGCGACTTGACATGTTCGAAACGTTTAGATTAGCGTTTGAGATGTTCGACGACAACGGAAGGGAGGCCGTTCTTGTCATGGAGCATGGCAATTCCATCACGTCCGGAGATGATGCGGCCGCCGGCCGCTCGGCTGTCGTTCTGAGCGCCGAGCACATCTCCAAGACCTTCGGTGGCATCGCCGCACTTGTCGACGTCGGCTTCGAGCTGCGGCGCGGCGAGATCCATGCGCTGATGGGGGAAAACGGCGCCGGCAAGTCGACGCTGATGAAAATCCTCTCCGGCATCTATACGGATTACGACGGAACGGTGAATGTCGATGCCCATCCGGTCCGTTTCGCCGGGGTGCGCGACGCCGAGCATGCCGGCATCGCCATCATCCACCAGGAGCTCAATCTCGTTCCCGAGCTCAGCGTTGCCGATAATATCTTCCTCGGGCGCGAGAAGCTGATCGCCGGACTTATCGTCGACCGCAAGGCAAGCAGCCATGCCGCAGGCGCCCTGCTGCAGAGGCTCGGCATCGAGCTCAACCCGGAAGCGCGGGTCGGCAGCCTGCGTGTCGGCGAGCAGCAGCTGGTCGAGATCGCCAAGGCATTGTCGATGTCGGCGCGCATCCTGATCATGGACGAGCCGACCTCCGCGCTTTCGCCGGCCGAATGCCAGAGGCTGTTCCGGATCATCCGCCAGCTCGCCGACAACGGCGTGGCGATCATCTACATCTCGCACCGCATCGACGAGGTCATGCATCTGGCCAGCCGGGTCACCGTGTTTCGCGATGGACGCCGCGTGCTGACCGAGGCGATGGCAAAGCTCGACGAAGATACCATCATATCGGCGATGGTCGGGCGCAACCTGCTTGCCTCTTCCCAGGAAGAGCGTGGTCCCAGCGGCAAGGTCGTTCTCTCCGTAGGCGGCCTATCGCTGTCGAAACCAGACCGCCACGGCTGGCGCACCGCGCTCGACGGCGTCGCCTTCGATCTTGCCGAAGGCGAAATTCTGGGGATAGGCGGACTGCTCGGCTCGGGACGCACCGAAATCCTGGAGACCATCTTCGGCTCCAGCGGCGGCCGCGCCGGCGGCGAAATCCGGCTCGACAGCGAGCCGGTGGAAATTCGTTCGCCGCGCGACGCCCGCCGGCTCGGCATCGCCCTGGTGACGGAGGACCGCAAGACGCAGGGCCTGCATCTTCAGGCGTCGATCACCGACAATGTCGCGCTGCCGCTGGTCGGCACGCTGGCGCGGTTCGGGCTTCGCTCGCGGGCCGCCGAGCAAGGCCTGGCGCGGCAGGCGGTCAAGGCGCTCGGCATTCGCTGCGGGACCATCGAGCAGCCGGCCGGCACCCTGTCCGGCGGCAACCAGCAGAAGGTCGTCATCGGCAAGTGGCTGGCGACGCGGCCGCGGGTGCTGCTGCTGGACGAGCCGACACGCGGCATCGATGTCGGCGCCAAGCGGGAGATCTACGACCTGATCTTCAAGCTGGCGCGAGACGGGCTCGCCATCGCCGTCATCAGCTCGGAATTGCCGGAGCTGCTGCTTCTTTCCGATCGCATCCTGGTCATGGCCGATGGTCGCCAGACGGGGATCGTGTCGCGCGCGCAAGCCAGCGAGGAGGCCATCATGCGGCTCGCGGCGCCGCGCCGGACCATGACGAGACCCGCAGCATGAGCATCTTGAACATCCTGTCCCGGACGAAGCTCTATTGGGGCCTGATCGCCATCTTCCTGATCGGCGTGCTGGGCTCGCCGATCAGCTCCAAGGGCAACAACATCTTCCTGTCCTACGGCAATCTGCTCGATGTGCTGCGTCAGGTGTCGACCACCGGCCTGATAGCCACCGGCATGACGGCGGTGATAATCACCGGCGGCATCGATCTTTCCGTCGGCTCGCTGATGGCGATCTGCACCGTGGTCTGCGCCATGCTGCTGACGGTTCCGGGCGTCACGCCGGCGGCGGTGCTGGGGGTGCCGACAGTTGCCGTGGTCGCCCTTTGCCTCGGCATTCTGGTCACCCGCTTCATCTTCCTGAACATCGAAAAATCGCGCGCCGGCCCGCAGGCCACCCACGCCATCAGGCTGGACAGCGTTCGTGGGCTGGTCACGCCCGGCATTGTCGGGGTGATCCTCTGCAGTCTAGTGCTGTGGTTCCTGCTGCCGCAGGTCGGCTCGAAATTCGGCGTGCTCGGCGTGTTGCTGGTGGCGCCTTGCGTCGGCTTGCTGTTCGGCGCGCTCAACGGCTTCATCATCGTTGCTGGGCGGCTGCAGCCTTTCATCGTCACGCTGGCGATGATGGTGACGGCGCTCGGCATCGCCCGGCTGACCGCCGGCCAGAACAATGCAGTGCTGCCGGTCTACACCGGGTCGAACGCCACCGCCGATTTCGAAATGCTGCGCTCGCTGGTGTTCGGCGTGATCCCGATGCCGGGCCTGTTCTTCCTCGGAGCGATCCTGATCTACGGCGCGGTGCTGCGCTTCACCCCGTTCGGCCGCTACGTCTACGCCATCGGCGGCAATGAAGAGGCGGCGCGGCTGTCGGGCATCGCCGCCGGCCGCGTCAAGATCGCCACCTACGCGGTATCCGGGCTGCTGGCCGGCGTGGCGGCAGTGCTCTATGTCGCGCAATACAGGCAAGGCAAGCCGGATGCCGGCGCCGGGCTGGAGCTCGATGCCATCGCCGCCGTGGTCATCGGCGGCACCAGCCTGACGGGCGGACGCGGCAGCCTGATCGGCACATTCTGCGGCGTGCTGATCTTCGGACTGCTCTCGAACATCCTGCAATTGCACAACATCAATTCGAACCTTCAGCTCGTGCTGAAGGGGATGATCATCATCGGCACCGTGCTCGTCCAGGAACGCAATGCCGGTGATCTTCTCTACTATCTGCGCCTGCCCTTTGGAAAAACGGCGCAAAAGGAAACGACCGCAGCAAAGCGGCCGTCAAAAGAGACCCCGTCTCTAAATCTTGGAGGAAACAAGAAATGAAACGACGTGAATTGTTGAAGCTTGCCGCTGTCACCGCGGCACTGCTGACCACGACCGCGCTTTTGGCCAGCGGCAACGCCTACGCGCAGGACAAGAAGTGGAAGATCGGCTTCTCGCAGGTGACGACCATCGAGCCGTGGCGCGCCCAGTTCAACAAGGACATCCTGGCCGAGGCCGCCAAGCATCCGGAAGTCGAGCTGATCGTCACCGACGGCGAGGACAAGACGGAAAAGCAGGTCGCCGATGTCGAGAACCTGATCCGCCAGGAAGTCGATGCGCTGCTGGTGTCACCGAAGGAATCCGCCGGGTTGACCGGCGTCGTGCAGCAGGCGATCGACGCCAAGATCCCGGTCTTCGTGCTCGACCGCAATGTCGAAACCAAGGACTACACGCAGTTCGTCGGCGGCGACAACAAGCTGATCGGGCGGGCTGCCGGTGAATACGCCGTCGAATTGCTCGGCGGCAAGGGCAAGGCATCAGGCAATGTCGTCGAGATCTGGGGCGGCATGGGCACCCAGCCGGCACATGACCGCCATGACGGCTTCCATGAATTCACCGACAAGGAACCGGGCATAAAATATTTGCTCGACCAGCAGTCGGGCGACTGGAAACAGGACCAGGCCTACAACATCATGGCCACGGCGCTGCGCAACAACGAGAAGATCGACCTCGTCTATGGTCATAACGACCCGATGGCCTACGGCGCCTATCTTGCCGCCAAGGATGTCGGCCGCGAGAAGGACATCAAGTTCATCGGCATCGACGGCCTGCCCAATGAAGGCGTGCAGCTTGTTGCCAATGGCGAGCTGACGGCAACGTTCACCTATGTGACGCCGGGTGCCGAAGGGCTGCGGCAGGCGATCAAGTTCCTGAACGGCGAGAAGGTCGAAAAGACCATCACGCTGCCGACGCAGAAGATCACCAAGGAGAATGCCGCCCAGATCCTGAAGGAGCACGGGCTCTGAGACGAAGTCGTCGATGACGGCGCCCCTCTCCCCGTTCTACGGGGAGAGGATGCCGGCAGGCAGGTGAGGGGCAGCACTGACCAAGGCCGCGCTCACGCCAGCTTGGCCAAAAGCCTCATGAAAATCGCCGCCTCCTTGGATGAAAGCGGCGCCAGCGTTTCCTCGGTGATCTCGCGGGCGATCGGGATCAGCCGCTCGACGGCCTTGCGGCCTTCAGCGGTCAGATTGACCAGCAGGCGCCTTTTGTCGACCTCATGCTTGGAAAGCTCGACCAGGCCGCGCGCCTTGAGCCGGTCGATGACGCCTTTCACCGTCGCCGCGTCCATGGCGATCAGGCTGCCAAGCTGGTTCTGCGAGGTCTCGCCGACATCGTGCAACTTGGCCAGCGCGGCGAATTGCGGCGGCGTCAGGTCGGCGATGTGCGCGGCGAAGATCGAGACATGGCGCTGGTGCGCCTTGCGCAGGATGAAGCCGACCTGCTCCTGCAGGCGGTAATCGTTCTCGTCGGGCTCCTCGGCCTCGACCAGCTTGAGCTTGATGTCTTCGGCGCTCACCGCAGTCCGTCCCATGCCTTGATGTCCTTTGCCGCGAGACCGCCCATGCGGTCGTGCACGCGCGGGCCGCAGGTCATGGCGAGGCAGAACAGGATCTCGTCGGGACGAGGCCCGTCGCTGATGCCGACCTCCATGGCATCGAAATGACTGCGCACATAGGCGGCGTTGATATGGCCGAGCGGCACGTCGAGCCGCGCGCCGAAGGCGCCGACCTTCTTTGCCGACGGCACGATCGCCTTGGTGTCACCGAGCCGCTCGCGCATGGCATAGCCGCCAGGCACATGCCACAGCGCGCCATGCTCCAGTTCGCCGGCGATACCGACGATGGCGCCCTTGCCGTAGCCGTCGATCTGTTTCAAGTCGCCACCCAATGCGGCGATCAGCTTGTCGGAGAGCAGCAGCCCGAGCGGCTTCAGATCGTCCATGGCGCTCTGCAGGTCTTCTACGTAACGGCCAGCGAATGGGTTGTTGACCACCGCCATGGCAGCGGCGCGGCGGCGCGGCACCTTCGCCACCGGCCCGCCCTCATGAAATATCTCCTCGTTCAGCACCGCAACCTTGCGGATCGCAAACTCAGGCATGGGCAATTTCCTTCCTCGATTTCTCGTTGGGCGCAATGAGCGCCATGGGACCGGCGATCCGTGCCTGACCGGCAAGGAACAAGGCTGAAGCGGCAATCAGGCCATGTCGCCGAAAATCTTCGGCGGCGGCGAGCCCTCGGTCCAGCGCGGCGGCGATTTCGCTGGCAGAAAGCGCGCCGACGCCCTGGGTGACCAGGCGATCGCCAAGGTCGCTGTCGGGCGCCAGATCGCGCGCCGGCATGCGCTCGATGGCGCCATGACCGGGCAGGTCGACGGCGTTGGCGATCAGGGTCGCGGCGGCATCGGCTTCAGCACCGGTCCGCGCCAGCACGGTAACTGCGTCGGCGATGCCGAGCGAAAAGGAACGGCCGCGCCAGCCGCTGGTCGCGATGCCGCGGATCCCGTCTTCGGCACGGATCGTGATACGGTCTGCCAGTCCATGGCCTGTCCCGGCGATGGCAAGCGTCATGGACCGGCCATTGCCGAGATGGATCGCGCTGTCGCCACCATTGTTGACGTAAGCGCGATCGAGCCGGCGCCCGGCCAGCAGCGCGCCAAGCATTTCGTCGGCTACCGAACCGGCGACCGCAGCCATCGGCGTGATGAATTGTTTCGCCAGCGGAACAATCGCTGCTTCCATGCGTCGGGCCGTCGGGCCAGCGAAAGCACGTGGTCGCGACGAGGCCGGCCGGCGCAGTTCTGGCAGTTCGTCGGCGAGCTCCTGCAGGATTGTTTGAAACCGCGCCACCGCCTGGCCATAGGCGGCGCGGCGTTCGTCCGCTTCGCCAAATGCCTCGACGATCAGGTCGATCGGGCCATGATTGAGATGCAGCCGGCTGCCGTCCTCAAGCCAATGTGCCTGCGGGCCGTTCATCACTTGGCCCCGTCTGCCGCTGCACGCCGCAACTGTGCCAGCGGCGGCCACGGATTGCTGGCTGCCGCGCCAGTGCCGCGGCGCGGGTTGAGATACTCGCCGCCCTTGGCGAGAATGTCGTCAACGCTGCGGATCTCGGCTTCGTAGCCGCCGAGCCTGATATAATCGTCGCGGCGCAGGGTGAACTCGATCGGCGCCACCAGCGCCGGCGTCGGCACATAGCCGAAGGCGCCTTCCGGCACGCGGGCGACATCGACCATCAGCGTGATGCCGCCGCCCGGCCAGACATAGACCGGTGCACCGCCGACCGTCACATAGGTCGTCAGGCCCTGCACCGAGCGGGTCAGATTGACCGGGTTCTCGGTGACGCCGGCGCGCAGCGAGCCGCCGGCGCCGCCGACGAACAGCACGGTGCACAGCGCCGGCTCGCAATTGTCCTCGATCAGGCCGACGGATTTCTGCAGCCGCTCGGGGAACGGTTTCTGCACCGGCTTCAACTCCTCGTTGAGCTCGTAATAGGCGAACTGCTCGCCAGTGGTCGAAACCATCAGCAGCGACAGGCCGGGACGCGCGCCCTTCTTTGCATTCCACTCACCAAGGATCGACAGCGGATCGGAAATGCTGGTGCCGCCCCAGCCGAGGCCGGGCTCCGACACCTTGAAATAGCGGCCCGGCGTCGAACGGCGGCCGATGATTTTTATGCCGGTGTCCTGCCAGCCGAGCACCTTGCCTGCCTGATGCTCGGAGACGACGCCGGTGATGTGATCGTCGACCACCACCACCTCGTCGACCAGGCCGCGCCACTGGGTGGCGAACATGCCGATGGTGGCAGATCCGCAGCCGACGCGCATACGCTGCTCGAGCTTGCCGTCGATGACCGGCGGCTTGCCGGCTTCGACGATGACCACAGCGCCGCCGTCGATGGTGAGCTCGACCGGCTTGCGGTTGCACAGATTGAGCAGCGCATCGCAGGTGGCACGACCTTCGGCTTTCGAGCCGCCGGTCAGATGATGCACGCCGCCCAGCGACAGCATCTGCGAGCCGTATTCGCCTGTCGTGACATGGCCGATCGCCTCGCCCGCCGCGCGGACCGTCGCCGTTTCGGGGCCGATATGCCGGTCGGTGTCGATCTTCACCTTGACGCCGCAGTAGGAGAAGATGGCCTCGGTGACGACGGTGACGAGATCGACGCCTTCGACCTCCTGGCTGACGATGAAAGGCGCCGGCTTGTAGTCGGGATAGGTGGTGCCGGCGCCGATCGCGGTGACGAAGCGGCGGCCGGTGTTGACCAGTTCGCCGTCCCATTCTTCGCCCTCAGCGACAAACGGCACGACCGCGCCGCCGGCCTCGGTCGCGTGGTCGAGGATGGTCAGCGGATCCATCCGCACGATCCTGCCGCCGACATTGCCGTAGCGGTCGCAGGCGCCGGTGCGGCCGTCTGCTATGTAGCACATGACCGGGCAGGCATCGCAGCGGATCTTTTCCGCCACCTGCTTCTCGCCGGGATCATGCGTCTCGAAACGTTCGGCAAGCTCGCTCATCGGCGTGCCTCCTTGTCGCGGATCGCGGCGCGGATGCGGCTCGGCGTCGCCGGAATTTTGCTGACCAGGACACCGGTGGCATGGCGGATGGCATTGAGGATCGCCGGTGCCGTCGGGATCAGCACATGCTCGCCCAGGCCCTTGGCGCCAAAGGGTCCTTCCGGATCCGGAACTTCGATCAGGATGGTCTCGATCGGCGGCACGTCGCCGATCGTCGGGATCAGGTAGTCGTGCAGATTCTCGGTGCGGCCGGGGATGTATTCCTCCATCAGCGCCATGCCGATGCCTTGCGCGATGCCGCCCTCGATCTGGCCTTCGGCAAGCAGCGGATTGATCGCCTTGCCGACATCATGCGCGGCGGTGATCTTGATCAGCTTGACCGTGCCGAGCTTGAGGTCGACCTCCAGTTCGGCGATCTGCGCGCCGTAGCCATAGACGGCATAAGGCTTGCCTTGGCCCTTGGCGTCGAGCGGCAGGGTCGGCGGGTCATAGCTTTCCTCGGCGCGAAAGACCAAGCCATCGGCGTCGGCCTTCAGCGTGGACAAATCGATATGCCGTGTCGCTTCGCCCTCGCGGATGACCAGGCTTGCGCCATCCAGAGCGATCGCCGCTCTCTCCGACACATTGGCGAAGCGCAGCATCGTCTCGCGCAATGCACGGCCGGCCTTTTCGGCGGCCTTGCCGGTCACGAAGGTCTGACGCGAGGCGGACGTCTTGCCGGCGTCCGGCGTGATCGCCGTGTCGCCGCTTTTCAAGCGGAATTTTTCGAGCGGCAGGCCGACCGCGTCGGCGCAGATCTGCGCAATGACCGTGTTCGAACCTTGCCCGATATCGACGGCGCCCTGATGCAGGACGACATCGCCTTCAGCCGAAATGCCGACCCTGATGGTCGACGGATTGGGCAGCGAGGTGTTGCCGCAGCCGTACCAGCAGGAGGCGACACCGACGCCGCGTTTCGTGCTGTCATTGGCACTGTTGAACGCATCGGCATCGACAAGCGCACGCATCCAATGCGGACGCAGCGCTTCGAGGCACTCGGCGATGCCGACGCCCGATTCCAGCCTCTGGCCGGTGACGGTTTCGGATCCGTTACGAAGGCAGTTTTGGAGGCGAAAATCGAGCCGGTCCAGCCGAAGCTTTGCGGCAAGCTCGTCATAGAGCGTCTCCTGCATGATCGTCGCCTGCGGCACGCCGAAACCGCGGAAGGCGCCGGAGATCGGGCCATTCGTATGGATGGCGCGGCCCTCGGCCCGATAATTCGGCGTCGCATAGGGACCGGAGGCATGCACCGGTACGCGGTTGGCGACGGTCGGTCCCCAGCTCGCATAGGCGCCGGTGTTGAAATCGCCTGCGAAGACCATGCCGGTGACGCGACCATCGGCATCGGCGCCGATCGTCGCCTTCATCTCGGCGGGATGACGCTTGGTGGTCGAGATCATCGATTCATTGCGGGTGTAGGCAAGTGCTGCCGGCCGCCCGGTTTTCATGGCGACCAGACCGATCAGCGGCTGCAACGAAACGTCAAGCTTGGAGCCGAAGCCGCCGCCGGTGGCGGTCGGCACGATCCGCACCTTGTCGACGGCAAGGCCAAGCACTTTTGCGACGTCGTCGCGGTCCATATAGGGCGCCTGCGTGCAGGCGACGACGACCAGCGTGTCGCCGTCCATATAGGCATAGCCGGCCTCGGGCTCGATATAGGCGTGTTCGACATAGGACGTGTCCATGGCGCCGGAAACAGTGAAGGCGGCGCCGGCAAGGGCGGCGTCGGGGTCACCACGCTCGACAAAGCCTGATGTGAGCAGGTTTGCCGGCCGGTTCTCGTGGATCAGCTGCGCACCGCCGGCTTGCGCCTCGGCTGGCTGCAGGACATGCGGCAACTCGGTCCAACGAGCAGGAAAATCCGCAAGGTCGAGATCGAGGATGGCCTCGCGCTCGCCGGCAACCAGCGCCACCGCCTCGCCACGAAAGCGCGAAAAATTTTCGGCCAGCGCCGGCTGGTCGGCAAAAGGCGCAATGACGCCGAAGCAGTTCTTTCCCGGAATATCGGCAGCGGTGAAGACGCCGACGATGCCGGGATGGACTTTCACCCAGGCGTCGAGGTCGCCGAAGGCGAAGCGGGCGTGATAATGCGGCGAGCGAATCACCAGCACCGCCAGCGCTTCGGCCGGAAAGGAATCGCCGCCGAATTTTTCGCCGCCGGTGACTTTCGGCGGGCCGTCGAGCCTGATCGGGGATGAACCAACGGCGTGGCCGGACTGTGGCATGCGATGGTCGAGGTCATCTGCATGGCGCGACGCATCCATCACCGCAGCTATGATCTTGCGATAGCCGGTGCAGCGGCAGAGGACGCCGCCCAGGGCATCCAGGGTTTCGGCCTCGGTTGGATTGGGGTTGCTGTCCAGAAGCGCTGTCGCCGCGATGAGCAGGCCGGGTGTGCAGATGCCGCATTGCGCCGCGCCATGGTCGAGGAACGAGGCCTGCAGCGCCGACAATTTGCCGTTGGCGAGACCCTCGACCGTGGTCACCACGGTGCCAGCGGCAGAAGCCGCAGACATCAGGCAGGCGCAGACAGGTTCGCCGTCTACAAGCACCGTGCAGGCGCCGCAGTCGCCGGCGTCGCAGCCGACCTTGGTGCCGGTCAGCCGCAATTCGTCACGCAGCACCGAAGAGAGACGGCGAACCGGCGGCACGCAGACAGAGACGGCGGCGCCGTTGACCTCGAAGGCGATGTCGGCGCGCTCCCTGCTCATGCCAGGCTGAGCTCCGCTCATGCCAGGCTGAGCTCCGCTCATGCCAGGCTGAGCTCCGCTCATGCCAGGCTGAGTTTTGGTCATGCCAGGTTGAGCTTGGCTCATGCCGCCGCTACCTTCTCGACCGACGCGTGACCCGCGGCACCGAGAACGGCGCGGGCGACAATCTCGCGCGCGGCGTCCAGCCGGTATTCGGCGCTGCCGCGCACGTCGTCGATCGGCGAAAGCTCGTCCATCGGTGCGGACTGGATCGCAGCGACGAGAGCGTTGTTGACCGGGACGCCGCGCAAAGCTGCTTCGACACTTGCAAGACGGCTGGCGACCGCCGAACAGGAGCCGACGGCGACGGCGGCGTTGGCGACGATGCCATCCTCAATGGTCAAGCGAGCCGCCGCCATGGCTATGGAAATGACGAGATAGCGGCGCGCGCCGAGTTTTTCGAAAGCCGACGTGCCGGTGGCCGCGTTTTTCGGCACGCGGATGGCGGTGACCATTTCGCCCGGCTGCAGTTCCGTGCGGCGGTTCCCCAGGATGAATTTTTCCAGCGGCAGATGGCGGACCATCGCCACCGCGCGCAACTCGACCTCGGCGTCGAGGACGAGCAGCGCCGGCACGCCGTCGGCCGCCGGGGAGGCGTTGCAGAGATTGCCGGCGATGGAGGCGACGTTCTGGATCTGGACGGAGCCGACTTCCCGCGCCGCCTGCTTCAGCGCGTCGAAGGCCGCCGGCAGCGGATGACGGACAAGATCGGTCCAGGTCGTGCGCGCGCCGATGCGCCAATGGCTGTCGGTCTCAGCAATACCACGCAGCGTCGCCAGGCCGTTGATGTCGAGGACGTTTTCGCGGAAAGGCTTGGCTCCTTGTGCCGGATAGAAATCGGTGCCGCCGGCAAGGATGCGCCACGGAGCCTCGCCAAGCAGAGCGAGCGCCTCGTCGACCGTGGTGGGTTTCGCGTAACGGATCACGCCCGCCTTCCCAAAAAATGGGCCTTCCCAAAAATAGGGAGTCCTTCCGGCATTCGGGCCGGTCAAATTCATTCGTATGCAAATGATATCAAGCCGGCAGGAATTGTCAAAGCCAGAGTTTCGAGCCGCTATCCGCATCGGCGCGACGGCACGCATTTGTTATGCCGTTGGAGTTGACGCAGCCGGCCATCTGGTCAAGTTTCTGCATCCGTTGCGTCAGCGGCATTTTCGGCGGGTTCGAACACCGGATTCCACGTTTCGGCAGACTTCATGCCTCCGGGACAAACAAGAGGGAGGCTCCATGGCCGACGAAGCGCTTGTCATCATCGACCTGCAGAACGATTTCTGTCCGGGCGGCGCGCTGGCGGTGGCCGGCGGCGACGAGATCGTGCCCCTGGTCAACGACCTGATCCGGCGGACCGAACATGTCGTGCTGACGCAGGACTGGCATCCCGCCGGACATTCGAGTTTTGCCTCCAATCATCCCGGCAAGCAGCCGTTCGAAACGATCGAGATGCCCTACGGCCCGCAGACGCTGTGGCCCGACCACTGCATCCAGGGCAGCCTGGGTTCGGATTTCCATTCGGGCCTTGCCTGGACCAGGGCCGAACTGGTGATCCGCAAGGGTTTCCGCCCGGAGATCGACAGCTATTCGGCTTTCTTCGAGAACGACCATGCGACGCCGACCGGCCTTGCCGGCTATCTCAAGGAGCGCGGCATCGACACGCTGACCCTGGTCGGCCTGGCGACCGATTATTGCGTCGCCTTCTCGGCGCTCGACGCGGTCAAGCACGGCTTTCACACGACAGTGCGGCTCGACGCCTGCCGCGGCATCGATCTCAATGGCTCACTCGAGACGATGCTGAACCGAATGCGCGATGCCGGCGTGACGCTGGCTTGAACATCACCAATCGCATTCGACACAATTCCAGAGGGGGCATTATGCGGTTTGCGGCGGCTTTGACGGCGGGCGCTGTGGTGGCAGTCGCAACCCTGTTTCCGGGAACAGTGCTTGCAGCCGAGGTCCACGAACTGCCGGGCGAAACAATGTCGCTGTGGTGGGCGCTGCCCTTTGCCGGCCTGCTTCTGTCGATCGCCACCGGGCCATTGCTCTTCCACCATGTCTGGGAGCATCACTACGGCAAGATCACCTTGTTCTGGGCGGCGCTTGCGGTCGTGCCGCTGGCGCTGGCGTTCGGCATGGCTTCGGCTGCAGAGGCGGTGCTGCATGCGCTGCTCACCGAATACATGTCGTTCATCATTCTTCTGTTTGCGCTGTTCACCATTTCGGGCGGCATCCTCGTCGCCGGCAACATCCACGGCACGCCGCTGGTGAATGCCGGACTGCTGCTGATCGGGGCGATTCTCGCCTCGGTTATCGGCACGACCGGCGCCTCGATGATCCTGATCAGGCCGATCCTGCGCGCCAACGACAACCGGCCGTTCAACGCCCATGTCGTCATCTTCTTCATTTTCCTGGTGTCCAACATCGGCGGCTCGCTGACGCCGCTCGGTGATCCGCCGCTGTTCGTCGGCTTCCTGCGCGGCGTCGATTTCTTCTGGACCACCACCAATCTCTATCAGGAGACACTGTTCGTTGGCGGCCTGGTGCTGGCCGTCTTCCTGGCCATGGACATCATCCTGCATCGCCGCGAGGCCGGTGCGCCGAAGATCAAGGATCCGACACCGGACACCAAGGTGCGCATCCGAGGCCTGGCCAACTTCCCGCTGCTGGCCGGGGTGATCGGCGCGATCCTGCTTTCCGCGACCTGGAAGCCGGGCGTGGCGTTCTCCGTCCAGGGCGTGAGCCTTGAATTGCAGAACCTTGTGCGCGACGCCATCATCCTGGCCCTCGCCTTGCTTTCGCTCGCTGTCTCAAGCAAGAGCCACAGGCGGGCGAACAACTTCCACTGGGAGCCGATCGCCGAAGTGGCAAAATTGTTCGCCGGCATCTTCATCTGCATCGTTCCGGTCATCGCCATTCTCAGGGCCGGTGCCGACGGCGCGCTGGCGCCGCTGGTCTCGCTGGTCAGTTCGCCAACGGGCGAGCCCAACGACCTGGCCTATTTCTGGATGACCGGAGCGCTGTCTTCCTTCCTCGACAATGCGCCGACCTATCTGGTGTTCTTCGAGCTCGCCGGCGGCGATCCGCAGCATCTGATGACCACCTTCGCCTCGACGCTGGCGGCGATCTCGGCCGGCGCGGTGTTCATGGGCGCCAACACCTATATCGGCAATGCGCCGAATTTCATGGTTTACGCCATTGCCAGGCATCGCGGCGTAAAAATGCCGGGCTTCTTCGGCTACATGGCATGGTCGGGCGCGGTGCTGGTCCCGATATTCCTGATCGCGGGTTTTCTGTTCTTTCGCTGATCAGCCGACGCCGACATAGCGGCGAACCGCCGACGGATCGGCGCGAAGCTCCTCGACATCGACGGTCTCGCGGTTGCGGCCGTTTTCGATGAACGAGACCCGGTCGGCGACGGACAGCACGGCATCGACGCGCTGCTCGACCAGGATCGTCGAGACGCCTGATACACGCAGCTTCGCTACCGTCTCGCGAATTTTTGCGATCATCGACGGCATCAGCCCTTCGGTCGGCTCGTCGAGCAGAAGCACCTGCGGTTCGAGACACAGGGCACGTGCCATAGCCAGCATTTGCTGCTCGCCGCCCGACAGCGTGCCGGAGCGTTGTCTCAGCCGCTGGCGCAGCAGCGGGAAAAGGTCGAGCACGTTTTCGCGCGTCACCTTGCCCTTACCGCGGGCCATCAGGCCGATCTCGATGTTTTCGGCCACCGTCATCTCGGCAAACAGCCGCCGGCCCTGCGGCACATAGGCGACGCCGGCCTTCGGCACGTCGTGCGCCGGCAGGCCGGTCAATTCCCTGCCGTCGAGCCTGATCGAGCCGGCGCGTGTGGGAACGAGTCCCATGATCGCCTTCAGCGTCGTCGTCTTGCCGGCGCCGTTGCGGCCGAACAGGCAAAGCACCTCGCCCTTGTTCAGCACGAGGTCGAGGCCGTAGAGGACCTGGACCTCGCCGTATAAGCAGTCGAGCCCGGAAATGGTCAGTGCTTCAGCCCGCGGTTGCGTCATGGGGTCGTCCCCAAATAGGCGTCCTGCACTTGCGTATTGGCGCGGACCTGCTCGGGCGTGCCTTCGGCCAGGATCTTGCCGGCGTTGAAGACGGTGATGCGGTCGGCAAGCTGCATGACCACCGGCATGTTGTGCTCGATCAGCAGCACGGTGGCGCTTTTGGCGATCTCGCACACCAGCCCGATGAAATTGTCGATCTCGCTGTCGGCCAGCCCCTGCGTCGGCTCGTCGAGGATCAGCAGGCGCGGTTTCAGCGCCAGCCCCATCGCCACTTCGAGCAGGCGCTGATGGCCATAGGACAATTGCCCGGCCGGCATATGGGCGCGGTCGGCAAGGCCGGTGCGCTCCAGCGCCGCCATGACGCCGGCATGCACAGCACCTTTCGAGCGGCCGTCGGTCAGCGTGCGCTGCACCGGCAGCGCGACATTGTCGTAGGCGGTGAGGTTGGCGAAGACGCTGGTGATCTGGAAGGTGTAGGCGATGCCAAGGCGGACCCTGGCGTAGGCCGGCAGGTTGGTAATGTCGGCGCCGTCGAAGACGATAATGCCCGATGACGGCTGGATGCGGCCGCTGATCAGGCTGACGAAGGTGGTTTTGCCGGCGCCATTGGGGCCGATGACGGCGCGGATCTCGCCCGGCATGAGGGCGAAATCGACACCATCGACAGCGCGCAGGCCGCCGAAATTGCGGGACAGGCCTTTGGTCGTCAGCAGCGGCATCATGGCAGCCATCCGAGCCAGCGCTGACGGACGGTGCCGAGAATGCCCCTGGGGAAGAACAGCACCAGCGCGATGAGGGCGATGCCGACGATCAGCAGATAGGCCGAGGTGTAGCCGCTGGTGACGTCGACGACATAGTACATGAACAGAGTGCCGATCAGCGGACCGAGCGTGGTCGCAGCACCGCCGAGCAGCACCCAGAGCAACGGCAGGATGGAATATTGCACCGAGGCGAAGGTCGAGCCGACATAACCGAACAGCAGCGCGTAGGCGGCGCCCGATGCCGCGCAGATGGTGCCGGAGACGACGACCGCGGCAAGCTTGTTGGAAAAAATGTCGTAGCCAAGCATTTTGGTCCGCTCCTCGTTTTCGCGGATGGCGACCAGCACACGGCCATACCTGGAGCGGACTATGCCGAGCGTCACCAGCAGCACGATCGAGAACAGGACCAGCGCGCTCATGTAGCGCACGGTCGGATTGGTGAGGCCGAGCGAGGTGTCGCCCAAAACAAGCACACGCGCCGACTGCGGCACCACCAGGCCCTGATCGCCGCCGGTCCAGGCCGCGAGATAGAGGATTATCAGATAGAACACCTGCGCGAACATCATGGTGACGATCATGAAGGCGACACCGGAAGTGCGCAGCGCCAGCAACCCGATCACCAGCGCGAGAAGCGCGCCGCAGGCAAGGCCGGCGGCGAAGGCGGCCGGCACACTCCAGCCGAGGTGGATGACGGCAAGGCCTGCGCCATAGAGCCCAGCCGAAAAGAACATGGCGTGGCCGAGGCTGAGCAACCCGACATAGCCGAACAGCAGGTTGTAGCCCATGGCGAAAACCGCCAGCACCATGATGCGGGCGAGCAGCCCGTGGTGATATTCCGGCAGGACGAAGCTTAGGGCGAACAGCAGGACGATGACGCCCAGATGCAACGCATAGGCCTTTGACGGTGAAGCCTCCTTCATCGCGATGCCGTCCCGAACAGGCCTTGCGGCCGGAACACCAGCACCATGGCCACCAGCAGCGTGGCGATGATCTTGGCCAGCGTCGGCGAGAAGAACACCGAGATGATGCCGTCCGACAGGCCGATGAGCACGGCGGCGACCACGGTTCCGCGCAGCGAGCCGAGGCCGCCGATGATGACGACTATGAAGGACAGCAGCAGCGGGTCCTGTCCCATCAGGTAATGCGCCTGGCTGATCGGCACGATCAGCACCGCGGCCACCGCCGCCAGCATGGCGCCGAGCGCGAAGACGCCGGCATAGACGCGGTCGACCGGAATGCCAAAGGCCTGCGCCGTTTCGCTGTCATATTGCGTGGCGCGCATGACGAGGCCGATTCTCGTACGCGTCAGCACGAACCAGGTCGCCACCAGCAGAAGCGCGGATGCGGCGATGATCGACAGCTTGTAGCCGGAGTAGCCGAACCACGGCAAAAGGATGCGGTAGCTGAAGGGCGGCTCCACTGGCCGTGCCTCCGGACCATAAAAGGTCAGCGCCAATTGCTGGATGATGTAGAGCATGCCGATGGTGGCGACGATGGTGGCTTCCGGATTGTAATTCAGCCGGCGCAGCACCAGCCGTTCGGAGACCAGCGCGATCAGGCCGACGATCAGCGGCGCCAGCACCAGGGCTGCGAGGAAGCCGAGCGCCGGATGGCCTGATATCGCCGTGGAGATCGCCCAGGCAAGCACCGCGCCGAGCATGAAGAACTCGCCATGGGCGACATTGACGACGCGCATGACGCCGAACACCAGCGACAGGCCAAGCGCCGTCAGCGCCAGCACGGCGGAGGTGACGAGGCCTTCGAGGGCAGCGAGAAGAAGATGAGGTCCGAAGTGCATCGGCTATACGCTGGCGGGGTGCAAGCTCACAGCGCCTGCGTCGTGTAATCCCCTTCCGGCTCGTAGAGGCCGTCCTCGATCTTGGTCTTGTGGACGACGTTCAGCCGGCCGCCTTCGACCTTGGAGATGTTCTGGATGCCAAAACACTGGTGGATCTTGCCGTTGAAGGTCTTCGGCCCTTGCGGATGCTCGGGGCCCTCGGCGAACTCGGTCAAGGCCTCGGTCGCCTCGACCAGCTTGGCACGGTCTTCCGGGCCCTTGTAGCCGGCATCCTCCATCGCCTTCTTGACGACATAGAGCGTTTCCCAGCAGCCGAACATGTGCGCGGCGGTGGAGACGTCCTTCGGATCGCCGACGGCGGCGCCATTGTCGTCGATGCCGACGGCGGCGCGATAGGCCTTCTGCGCGGGGGAATCATCTGGCTGCGCGTAGCGCGGCGAGCCTTCCCAGAAATGGCTGCCGTCGAGGAATTCGAGGCCGGGGCTGTTGATGTCGGTGGCTTCGAGCGAATCGATGAAGCCGAACAGCTGCGGCCGGCTGGAGCCGTAGAATTCGCCGAGTTCCTTGACGAAGGTGAGCACCGCCGGGCCGACCATGACGTGGTAGATCACCTCGGTCTCGGCCGGGATCTGCGGAAAATATTTGGTGAAGGACGATTCCGTCGGCGGGATGGCGATCTGGGCGATGACCTCGGCGCCCTGCGCCTTCAGCGCCGGCGGCAGGTAGTCGCGATGGTCGTAGCCGAAGGCGAAATCGGGGAAAATCTGCGTCACCTTCTTGCCGGCATTCGCCGCGATCCACGGCGCCATCGCCTGGATCTGGCTCTTCACGTCGGTGATGCCGGGCTGGAAGACGTAGCGGTTGAGCTTGGTCGAGGCGACGTGGTGGCCTTCGCTGACGACAAAATAGGGCATCTTGGCCTCGCCGACGGCCGGCGCCGAGCCGATGACGACATGCGAAAACAGCGTGCCGTAGACGATGTCGGTCTTGTGCTGGGTGGCGAACTTACCGACCACTTCGGCGCCGCGGCCGGGATCGGTGCCGTCATCCTCGATGATCACCTCGACCGGCCGGCCGTTGATGCCGCCGGCTTCGTTGATCGCCTTGACCGCGGCTGCGGTGGTCCGCTCGTACCAGCGGCCATAGGCGGCGCCGATGCCGGTGCGGTGGCACTGGAAGCCAATCTTTATCGGCGCCGAGCTTTGCGCCTGGCTGTAGCGCACGAACCCAGGCGCGACGGCAAGGCCGGCGCCCGCGGCCAATCCCTTGAGCGCGGTGCGGCGGGTGAGACCGGTTTTGGAGAGATCGAAAAACCCATTCTTGTCAGTCACGGCAGTTCCCCTTGTTTTTGAGTTTGACCAATGGCTGTAGCGAGACGGGCCACTCTTGGTGAGAGCGCCGAAATTGCATGTGTACAAACTAAATCATCAAAGCCCTGACGTGGCAAGCGAGCTTTCCCCCCGGGGACTGATCGACGTCATCGAAGCCGGGTTTTGTCTCACCCGACCGAAGGCGTGGCAAGCAACCACAGGCCGAAGACCGTATAGGCGATCATCAGCACGGTGAGCGGAAACTGGCTGAGCGCGGCGCCCGCGGGACGCGGATGCAATCGCCAGGCGAGGCCATGCGCGACGAGCACGGCGAGCATGTGGCCAATGATGATGACGCCGGCCTGGAAATTCCACAGCCACCATGCCGAGCCGGCGCCGGCAGCGACGCCGGCTTCGATCGGCATGTCGGCGGTGCCGAACAGGTTCCAGCCAAGCGTGAACGGGTCGGAAAGCGCAGCCAGCGCATATTGGCCATCGACAAGCAGCGCGGTCAGATAGTGCGCGACATGATAGGCGAGCGCGATCGGCACGATCGACCAGACCAGCAGCCCTGCGGCCTGACTGAGGGAATTCGGGCTGCCGGCAAGATGCTGGCCAAGGACAATGGCAATGATGAACGCGGCTGCAAGCAAGACGAACGTCAGCACGAGCCCGAAGCTGCCGATGCCGATCACCGCCGTGCGGCCCGGGACTTCCAGCGGATTGATGCCGAACAGGCCGAGCCAGAAGAAGGTTTTCGACAGGCCGTCGAACGACACCGACGACAGCGCCAGCAGCAGGAAAGCAATGCCGCTGAGCGACAGCGGCGCGGCATCGCCGAGCTTGGCGCCCGGCCAGCACAGACTGAGCCGACCGCCTTCCTTGCGCTCGACTTCATTGCGCCCGCCTTCATTGCGCCCGCCTTCATTGCGCTTGCCTTCGTCGCGCTCAAGCAGGGCGAAGCGCGCAACCATGGCGAGGAAGACGGTCAGGAACTCACCGCGCCGGGTCCAGTCGCGGTAGCCGAACACCAGCATGGCGGCAAAACTCAGCAGCCAATAAAGGCCGGCGGCCCAGGCGAGCCGCGCCGGGTCGTCGGGCGCCGGGTCGATCAACTCGAACCAGGCGAAGGCGAAGAACAGCGCGAAAGCCGGCCAGCAGCCGAGCCACGCAGGCGGTCGCCATGTCTTGCGATTGACGACCTTGCGATTGCCGAACAGGCGCGAAATGACACGCCAGGGCCCGTACCACGGGTTGAGCCATGACCAGAGATTGCCGAACAGCCCCTGCAGTAACACCAGGCCAACCCAGAGCAGCGTCCAGATCGCCAGCGGCAGCGGGTTGGAGAGCGGATCACGGCTGCCAAACAGGCCGGCCGCAATCAGAATTACAAAGCCGGCAAAGGATATCAAGCTGACGACCGCCCGCGCGCGGTCGCCGAATGCGAACAGCGGCAGGCGCCGCCGCCAGAAGCGGGCAGGAAAGTCTGAGGGCAGCAGCGCCAGGACAAGAAAACTGGCTGCGACCGCGAACGCGCCGCCGGCGACGTAGTAGCCGGTGGGCAGAAGCAGGACGTGGCCGCGATCGGAGGCATGGGCGAAGGCTGGGGTGGGTGATGCGAAGAAAGCCGAACAGATGAAAGCTCCCGTCCAGAAAGAATATGCTCGCCCGCAGTGATCCTTCGCACCCCCCTCTGTCCTGCCGGACATCTCCCCCGCAAGGGGGGAGATTGGCTGTCAGGACAGAGGGGGGTGGGCGGGAACGCCGACATTACCGAGTTTCCCCCATCCTCAATTCCTGTGCCCCCTCCAACCCCAGTGGCAGATGCGTCGCCGCAATAATGATTCCGCCCTCGTCCAGATGCTCCCGCATGAGCCGGCCGAATCGCTCTTCCGAAGCCTTGTCCAATCCGGCCGTCGGCTCGTCGAGCAGCCACAGCGGCCGCCGGCTGACCAGCAGTTTTGCGATCGCCGCGCGGCGGCGTTGTCCGGTGGAGAGATAGCCGAACGGCAGATGGCCGATACCGTCAAGCCCGACCATTGCCAGCGCCTCTTCGGCGCTCAAGAAATCCGCGCCCGAAAAATCGCGCCAGAAGCGCAGATTCTCCGCCACGCTCAGCGCCGTCTTCATCGCGTTCTGGTGGCCGAGATAGTGGCAGGCCGAGGCGACCGACGGAAAATCCTCACCGCCACCTTCGAGAAGCAAACGGCCTGCCACCACCGGCAGCAACCCGGCAACGACCCTGAGCAGTGTCGATTTTCCCGCGCCGTTCGGCCCGGTGACGATCAGCGCCTGGCCTTTGCCAAGGGCAAAGTCGAGGCCGGAAAAAACCGCCTCGCCGCCGCGTTCGCCGCCCAGATTTTCGGCGATCAGCCGCATTCCATGCCCGTCCCGAAAACATCGCGCCACGGCAGCTGCCGCATCGCACAAAATAGCCGTTCGACTGTCTAGAACTATTCCAGGAAATTCTCTATATGCGGGGCATCCGTGCCAGCGGTCGGCACGGGAAGCGAATTAGCGCCGAACCAGCGCACGCGCCGCCTTGAACGGCTCGGGTTGGCTGGGAACGGACAGCGGAAATGGCCGTACCCGCACCTTTGCGCGTGATTGCATGCCATCGGCGTCCGTTCCCTTTCAGGCTGAACAGACAAGGACGGATCGCACGTGTCAAAATCCCTCGATAGTTTCAATTGCCGCCGCACGCTTACCGCGGGCGGCTCCGATTATGTTTACTACGACCTCGTCGAGGCCGAGAAGAACGGCCTCACCGGCATCGCCCAACTGCCCTATTCGATGAAGGTGCTGCTGGAGAACCTGTTGCGCAACGAGGACGGCCGTTCCGTCACCAAGGAGAGCATCCAGGCGGTCGCCGGCTGGCTGACCGACAGGGGCACCGCCGGGGTCGAGATCGCCTATCGCCCGGCCCGCGTGCTGATGCAGGATTTCACCGGCGTTCCGGCCGTGGTCGACCTGGCCGCCATGCGCGATGCCATGGCCTCGCTCGGCGGCGACCCGCAAAAGATCAATCCGCTGGTGCCGGTCGACCTGGTCATCGACCACTCGGTCATCGTCGATGAGTTCGGCACGCCGCTGGCTTTCGCCCGGAATGTCGAGCTTGAATACGAGCGCAACGAGGAACGCTACAAATTCCTGAAATGGGGCCAGCAGGCCTTCCGCAATTTCCGCGTCGTGCCGCCCGGCACCGGCATCTGCCACCAGGTCAATCTCGAATATCTCGGTCAGGTCGTGTGGACCAACTCCGAAGGCGGCGAAACCACCGCCTACCCCGACACTTGCGTCGGCACCGATTCGCACACCACCATGATCAACGGCCTTGGCGTGCTCGGCTGGGGCGTTGGCGGCATCGAGGCCGAGGCCGCGATGCTTGGCCAGCCCGTCTCCATGCTGTTGCCCGAAGTCATCGGCTTCCGGCTCACCGGCAGGCTCAGGGAAGGCGTCACCGCCACCGATCTCGTGCTCACCGTCACCCAGATGCTGCGCAAGAAGGGCGTCGTCGGCAAGTTCGTCGAATTCTTCGGTCCGGGTCTGTCCAACATGACGCTGGCCGACCGCGCCACCATCGGCAATATGGCGCCCGAATATGGCGCGACCTGCGGCTTCTTTCCGGTCGATGGCGAAACCATCCGCTACCTCACCATGTCCGGCCGCGAGGAAAACCGCATCGCGCTGGTCGAGGCATACGCCAAGGCGCAAGGCATGTGGCGCGATACCGGGTCGGCCGATCCGGTCTTCACCGACCTGCTCGAGCTCGATCTCGGCAGTGTCGTGCCGTCGATGGCCGGCCCCAAGCGTCCAGAGGGCCGGGTCGCGCTCGAAGGCATTCCGGCCGGCTTTGTCAAGGCGATGGAAACCGAATACAAGAAGGCGGTCGAAATCGACAAGCGCTATGCCGTCGAGGGCACCGACTACGACCTTGGCCATGGCGACGTCGTCATTGCCGCCATCACCTCCTGCACCAACACGTCGAACCCGAGCGTGCTGATCTGCGCCGGGTTGCTGGCACGCAACGCCAACCGGCTCGGACTCAAGCAGAAGCCGTGGGTCAAGACATCGCTGGCGCCGGGCAGCCAGGTCGTCGCCGAATATCTGGAGAAATCCGGCCTGCAGAAGGAACTGGACCAGATCGGCTTCAATCTGGTCGGCTTCGGCTGCACCACCTGCATCGGCAATTCCGGCCCGTTGCCGGCGCCGATCTCCAGAACCATCAACGACAAGGGCTTGATTGCTGCCGCGGTGCTTTCCGGCAACCGCAATTTCGAAGGCCGCGTCTCGCCCGACGTGCAGGCGAACTACCTCGCTTCGCCGCCGCTGGTCGTCGCCCACGCACTGGCCGGGACCGTGACCAAGGATCTGACCACCGAACCGCTCGGCGAGGACCGCGACGGCAACCCGGTCTACCTTAGGGACATCTGGCCGAGCTCGGTCGAGATCCAGGAGTTCATCGAGAGGAACGTGACGCGCGAACTGTTCGCCCGCAAATATGCCGACGTCTTCAAGGGCGACGAATACTGGCAGAACGTCAGGGTGCCGGAAGGCCAGACCTATTCCTGGGACAACAATTCGACCTATGTGCAGAACCCGCCCTACTTCGCTGGCATGACATCGGGCTTCGGCACGATCGGCGACATCAAGGGCGCCCGCGTGCTCGGCCTGTTCGGCGACAAGATCACCACCGACCACATCTCACCGGCCGGCTCGATCAAGGCGGCCTCGCCGGCCGGCAAGTACCTCATCGATCATGGCGTCGGCGTTGCCGACTTCAATCAATACGGCACACGGCGCGGCAATCACGAGGTGATGATGCGCGGCACCTTCGCCAATATCCGCATCCGCAACCACATGCTGGGTGAGAACGGCCGCGAGGGCGGCTACACGATCCACTATCCGTCGAAGGAAGAGAAATCGATCTACGACGCCGCCATGGAGTACAAGAAGGAAGGCGTGCCGCTGGTCATCTTCGCCGGTGTCGAATACGGCAACGGCTCGTCGCGCGACTGGGCGGCCAAAGGCACCAACCTGTTGGGTGTTCGCGCCGTCATCGCTCAGTCCTTCGAGCGCATCCACCGCTCGAACCTGGTCGGCATGGGGGTCATCCCCTTCGTCTTCGAGGAAGGCACCTCATGGGCCTCGCTCAACCTCAAGGGCGACGAACTGGTCGAAATCGACGGACTGAGCGCCATCAAGCCGCGTCAGAAGATGATCGCGAAGATCACTTATGGCGACGGCACGGTGAAGAACATTCCGATCATCTGCCGCATCGATACGCTGGACGAACTCGACTACTTCAAGAACGGCGGCATCCTGCAATATGTGCTGCGCGATCTGGCCGCATAATGTGAAGGGAATAGGGGAGTAGGGCAGTAAGCAGCAGGGGAAAAGTCGCCTCCGCTGCCTCGTCCTATTCCCTACTCCTACTGCCCTACTGCCCTACTGCCATACTGCCCTAATTTCGGCCCTCCGAACCGCGCCGCCGCCGCCAGCAGCACGCCGAGCATCAGCCCGTTGAGGAAGTGCCACAGGAAATGCGTGCCGAGCGGGAAGCTGCCGCAGACCAGCGGATCGATCGTCCTGAAGATGACCGACACGACGAAGATCGCCGAGCCCGCCAGATTGTACCAGCCGGCGCGGTTGCCGCTCGCTGCCACCCAGGCGCCGAAGGAGGCGAGCGCCAGGAAGGGCGGCAGGTAGCCGGTCGTGCCGTTCGATGCCTGGCGCAGCCAGTCCGGCACGGCCCAAGTCAACAACCCGGTGACGGCATAGAAGGCGAAGAAGATGGCGATCGCCTTGCCCCATTGCATAGCGAGGAAACGGCGCAGGTTGAACAGCGTGTAGGCCAGCGTGAACCCGGCGATCGGCAGCACGTCGGCCCAGACCGTGGCATGGTTGGCAAAGGTGTGGAAAAGCGCCGAGCCGATGCCGATCGCCACCACCCACCAGGCCAGCATTTCGGCGAAGATGCCTGTGCCACGCCGGCGCACCTCCCGGACACCCCACAGCCCGGCGACAAGAAAAGCCAGATTGGTCAGTGCGTTGACCGGCTCGGCCCAGAACTCTGGCCCGACCCGCTCGCAGTACAGGTCGACCGGCGTCAGGAGAGTTTGCCACATGCTGATTGTCGCCCGAATCGGTAACTACCTTGAAGTGTAGCCCATCCTGTTGCGCCCTTGCAGTTTGTCGCAACGGTAGAATTTCACCGCAACGTGACTTCCCGTTGACTGCCGCTTCTGCCACATATTTCGCCAACCAGAACAAAGCCGGCCATCACCGGCGGGAGTCGAAACGGCCATGACACCTCGAAGACCATTGCGGCTTGCGGCGTTTGCGCTGGCCCTCTCGGTGCTTGCCGGAGCTGGACTTGCCGCCAATGCGCTTGCCGGCGAGGCCGACCGCTCCCAGACAGATAAATCCCTGGTCGGCCAGCCCTTGGGCGTGGTCGAGCTCTTCACCAGCCAAGGCTGCAGTTCCTGCCTGCCGGCCGATGCATTTTTCGCCGAGCTTGCCGCCAAGGAGAACATCGTCGCGCTCGCCTATCACGTCGACTACTGGGATTATCTCGGTTGGAAGGACACGCTGAGCCGCAAGGAGAACACCGAGCGGCAGTATGAATATATGCGTGCCTTCGGCAGCCGCTCGGTCTATACGCCGCAGGCCGTCATCAATGGCCGCAGCCATGTCAACGGCGCCCGCCGCGAGGAAGTCGACGGCGCGCTCGCCCGCATGAAAATATCCGGCGAGGGCATGCGGGTCCCCATCGACGTCAGCCGGACCAGCGACCGCGTCATCATCGACGCCGGCGATGCCGGCAGCGGCCCCAGCGATGCCCATGTCGTCATCGTCTATTTCGACCCGCCGCAGACCATCAAGATCGGCAAGGGCGAGAACACCGGCCGCAGCATGACTTATTGGAACGCCGTCTCCGGCATCCAGACCGCCGGCATGTGGCACGGCAAGGCGCAGCGCTACGAATTGCCGATGAGCGTGATTGCCAAGAAAGGCGGCTGCGCCGTGCTGCTGCAATCGGTGGGCAAAGACGGCATGCCGGGTCCCATCCTGGGCGCCGCCCTGATCCACAAGCCCTGAACGCCCTCTCCTTCTCCCCTTGTGAGGCCCGAAGGGCGGGCGAGGCCCACGACTCGCCCCGGGTGGTGGATCGGCGCGCAACGTCGAAGGAATGAGGCAGCGGCGATTTCAAGCAAATTGCCAAGCTGCAACATCCTTCATCCGTCGCCATCGGCGACACCTTCTCCCACAGGGGAGAAGGGAAGGCCGCGCATTCACTCGGCCAATAAAATAAAAAACCGACGTCAGCTTGCTTCTGACGCCGGTCATTTAGGTTTTGGGATCGTCGCACTCGATTTCTCCAAGGGAGAAACCGAGGTTGGTTCGATCCGACGCAGACCCGTGGGCGGGGGGCTTGGGGTTTACGAGCCAGTGCCGGACCGAACCGTCTCAGGCAACATCCGTAAATTCGTCGGAGATTGGGGCTTTAGCGCGGTTAAAAGAAGGCGGGATTGTGGCAAAGCATCACCAATTTCAACGGGCGTTTTTATAAACGTGACTGGACACCGCGGAAACGTTGCGCCGCCAGCCTTTTCCCAGCCGGGCTTGCAATTCCATGGCGAAAGCGCCAACTTTGATTAATGTAAGATTCATTCGAAGGGATCGAGGCATGACTGATCACGGCAGTGGCACGGAGGATGGGGACGCATCCGCAATACTGATCCCGCTGCATGAGGCAAGACGTGAACGCCTCGACCAGCCGGTGCGGTTCGACCGGCGTGAATTGGACCAGATCCTGAGGCTTTACGGGCGCATGGTCGCCGCCAATGAATGGCGCGACTACGCCATCGACCATCTTGCCGACCGCGCCGTCTTTTCCGTCTTCCGTCGCACCAGCGAGGTGCCGCTGTTCCAGATCGTCAAGGATCCGAAGCTGGCGCGCCGGCAAGGGGCTTTCGCCGTCATCGCCGCCGGCGGCCGCATCCTTAAGCGCGGCCAGGAGCTTGGCCGCGTGCTTGGCGTGTTCGACCGCACGATGAAACTTGTCGAGGCCTAACTACTTGTTGTGCTTCCGGAATCTCCGTTCCGGCAGTGAGTTGGGATCGGGCGGAACCTGAGACCCGCCATTGATCGGCAGTTGCATGAACACCGTGTCGAGCCAGCGTCCGAGCTTGTAGCCGGAGGCTTCCAGACGGCCCGAATGGCGAAAGCCGAGCTTTTCATGCAGCCGGACCGAGGCACTGTCCGGCCGACCGTCGCCGATCACCGCGATGATCTGGCGGAAGCCCGCCGCCTCGGCCGCCGCGATCAGCCCTTGCATCAGCTTCAGCCCGATGCCATGGCCCTTGGCCTCGGGCGCGACATAGACAGAATCTTCGACGATAAACCGGTACGCAGGCCGCGCCCGGAAAGCGCCGGCATAGGCATAACCGAGCACGATGCCGGCTTTTTCCGCCACCAGATAGGGAAAGCCGCCCGCTATCAAACTGTCGAAGCGCTCGCCCATCTCGGCACGATCAGGCGGCTCCAGTTCGTAGCTCGCCGTGCCGTGGATCACCGCATCGGCATAGATGGCGGTGATCCGGTCGAGATCGGCCGCTGTCGCGCCGCGTATCGTGATGGTGCTCATAATTTATGCAAGCCGTTCATCTGCCTTCTATAACAGCAAAGGCCGGCACAGAAGGAAAGGGCGGCCGTTGGGCCGCCCTTTCCAAATTCGCTGGTCCACAGACTCAAGGGGCCGTTGTTAACGGCGATCGCCCATGAACTGCAGCAGGAACATGAACAGGTTGATGAAGTCGAGATAGAGCCTCAGAGCGCCCATGATAGCCTTGCGGCCGGCGACATCAGTCTCGTCGCCCTCGAAATACATCTCCTTGATGTTCTGCGTGTCGTAGGCGGTCAGCCCTGCGAAGATCAGCACGCCGATCGCCGAAACGGCGAAGGAAAGCGCCGACGACTGCAGGAAGATGTTGATCACACTTGCGATGATCAGACCGACCAGGCCCATGATCAGGAACGAACCGAGCCCGGAAAGATCGCGCTTGGTCGTGTAGCCGTAGAGCGACAGTCCGCCAAAGGCGGCGGCGGTGGCGAAGAAGGTCTGCGAGATGCTGGCGGTGGTGTAGACCAGGAAGATCGACGACAGTGACAGGCCGACGAGGCCGGCATAGACCCAGAACGTCGTCTGCGCGGCCGAAACGCTCATCGACTGGACGCGAAACGACAGGAACAGCACCGCTGCCAGGGGGGCAAAGATCACCAGCCATTTCAGCGGCGAGCCGAAGATCGCGTAGCCGAAGGATGTCAGCATATCGCCGTTCGGCAGCGTAGCGACCGCCGAAGCCGGATCGGTGGTGGTGGCCAGCATGATCGTTCCGACCGCGACGAGGCCGGTGATGAGGAGGCCAAGCCCCATCAGATTGTAGACCTTGATCATATAAGCGCGCAGGCCCTGGTCGATAGCAGCATCGACGCCGACGCCGGGCACGGCACGCGTCTGATAATTGCGAACGGGTTCAGCCATGGAAATCCTCATATTGCTTCTGCCCCGTCCGGTGTCCGGTCGATTTGGACCGAGGCGCCGCTGGCGGGGCTCCAGCATGCCTGCCGCGAAATATGATGGTTATTGGCGTCAAGAACAAGACCGTAACCGCGCGTAATGCTTCGTGAAGTAGCAAAAATCCGGATTTATCGGCCGTCCGAAGCCCAACATTAACAAGATTTAACCGAATCCCGGTCGCGTTGAGCTTGCCGATCCTTGCAGATCAGAGATTGCGCAGGACCGGCGCCGCCTTGTGGCCCAGCACCCGCCAGGTGCCGGCGAGGCCGATGCCGACCGTGACCAGCAAGGCAAAGACGATGGTTGCCACCGCCACGTCGGGCATGAAATGCGACGGCAGTGTCATGACGCGCGCGACAACGAACCACGCCGCAATGCCGCCTGCCGCCAGCGCGAAGATCGCAGTGGCGAGGCCGATCAGCATGTATTCCAGCGAAAAGGCCGCGATCAGCGTCTTCCTGGTCGCGCCAAGCGTTTTCAGCACCACCGCATCGTGGATGCGGGCGCGGTTGCCGGCCGCCAACGCGCCGGCCAGCACCAGCACCGAGGCGATCAGCGCCACGCCGGCCGCGGCCCTGATCGCGGTGCCGAGTTGCGCCACCAGCCGGTTGACGATGTCGAGCGCGTCCTTGACCCTGACCGTCGTCACCGCGGGAAAGGCACGCGTGACGGCGTTGAGAAGACGGGCATCGTCGGCCGGCGACGCGCCCTTTTCGGTCAGCGTCGCCAGCCAGCTGTGCGGCGCGCCGGCAAATGTGCTGGGCGAGAACACCATGACGAAATTGATGCCCATCGTCTCCCACTCCACCTGGCGGAAATTGGCGATCTTCGCCGTCACGTTGCGGCCGAGCACGTTGACGGTGACGGTATCGCCGAGTTTCAGTCCGATCTCTTTGCCTTCTTCGGCCGAGAACGACACCAGCGGCTCGCCGGCATAGTTGTCCGGCCACCATGTGCCTTCGGTCAGCGTCGCATTCGCAGGAATTCTGGCCTCGTAGGTCAGCCCGCGATCGCCGCGCAGCACCCAGGCCCCTTCCGCCGGGACCTTGACCTTGTCGACGTCGACGCCGTTCAGCGCCATCACCCGGCCGCGCAGCATCGGCACCTTGACCAGCGTGCCTTGCGGCGCCTCCCTGCCGACCAGCGCCGAGAACGCATCGACATCGCTGCTCTGGATATCGACGAAGAAGAAGTTCGGCGCCCGCTCCGGCAGGCTGCCGGAAATCTGCCGCCTGAGATTGCCGTCGATCAGCGCCAGCGTCACCAGAAGCGTCAGCCCCAGTCCCAGCGACAGCACCACCGAGGGCGTCAAGGCGCCCGGCCGATGGATGTTGCCGAGGGCGAGCCTGAGCACCGTCGAGCCAACGCGCGGGCTCCTTTTGGCGGCCCACTGCACCAGCGCGCCGACAAGGCGCAGCACCAAAAAAGCAAAAATGGTGGCGCCGACGAAGATCGAGGCGATGTAGCGGTCGCCGGAAAACAGAATGGCCAGCGCCGCCAGCAGCAGCGCGATGCCGAGCGCCGCCGCCGTGTAGAGCGGGCGCGGAAAACCGCGGCCCTCAAAACCCATTTCACGAAACAGCGCCGTCGCCGGCACGTCGCGCGCCCGGCCGAGCGGCAGCAAGGCGAAAGCCAGCGTCACCAGCAGCCCGAACAGCGCCGCCATGCCGAGCGCGCCGGGATAGAATCCGCCTTCCGCCGGCACCGGAATGATCGACTGGAGCGCCGCGCTCGCCGCGAACGGCATCAGCGCGCCAAGCACGACGCCGAGCGTGATGCCAAGCACGGCGATCATCAGGATCTGCACCAGGTAGACGGCAAAGACGAAACCGCCCGAAGCCCCCAGGCTCTTGAAGGTGGCGATGACGCCGCGCTTGCCGTCGAGATAGGCGCGCACCGCATTGGCGACGCCGACGCCGCCGACCACCAGCGCCGTCAGCCCGACCAGCGTCAGGAACTGCGAAAACCGTTCGATATTGGCGGACAACGCCGGTGCTGCATTGCTGCGCGTGCGGATCGACCAGCCGGACTCGGGAAACTCCTCCGCCGCCTGATCCTGAATGGCTTTTATGCGCGTCTCGCCGGTGCCGCCGGGCAGGCGGACCTTGTAGGCGTTCTCGACCAGGCTGCCGGGCTGGATCAAACCGGAAGCGGCAAGCCCGTCCGTCGAGATCATCAGCCGCGGCGCAAAGCCGAAGCCGTCGGATACCGCGTCCGGCTCGTTGACGAGCCGGGCGCGCAGTTCGAAGGTGGCGCTGCCCAGCTTCAGCCGGTCGCCGATCCGAAGGTTCAGCCGCTCGAACAAAAGGTCGGGTGCGGCGGCGCCGAAAACACCGGATTTCTCGCCGAACAATTCCTGCTTCGACAGCACCGGCTCGGTCTGCAGCGCGCCATAGAGCGGATAAGCGCCGTCGACCGCCTTGGCTTCGACCAGCGCCTGGTCGGAGCCGTCATCGAGCCGCGCCATCGAGCGCATATTGGCGCTGTGCGAGACCGTGCCCAGCCCGTCAAGAAAGACGTGCTCGGCTTGTGTCGCGGCGCGCTGATTGAGCTGAAAACGAAGATCGCCGCCGAGCAGCGACTGGCCTTCGTTGGCGACACCGGCGGTAATCGCCCGGGCCACCGAATTGACACCGCCGATCGCCGCGACGCCAAGCGCAATGCAGGCAAGGAAGATCAGGAAGCCGGACAACCCGCCGCGCATCTCGCGCAGCGAGAAGCGGAAGGCGAGCTTCAGCGTGCGCGACAGCGGCATCAGGCCGGCACCTTGCCAGGCTTTGGAGCTGATTCTGGCGCATCCTCGATCCGGCCCGACCGCATCGACACCTGCCGGGAGCAGCGTGCGGCGAGCGCCGGATCGTGGGTGACCAGCACCAGCGTCATGCCGCGCTCGGCCGCTTTGGCGAACAGAAGATCGGCGACCTGCCGTCCCGTCGCCTGGTCCAGGTTGCCGGTCGGCTCGTCGGCGATCAGGATGCGCGGCGAAGGCGCCAGTGCCCGGGCGATCGCCACACGCTGCTGTTCGCCGCCGGACAATTCGCCGGGATAGTGAGTAACGCGGTCGCTCAAGCCCACCGCCTCAAGCTCCCGCGCCGCCACCCCGAACGGATCGGCATGGCCGGCTAGTTCCAGCGGCACTGCGACATTTTCGAGCGCCGTCATATTGGGAATGAGGTGGAAGGACTGGAAAACGATGCCAATGTTTCGCCCACGAAACGATGCGATCCGGTCTTCGCTCTTGCCGTTCAGCAGTTCGCCGGCAATTCGTACCGTACCCGAATCGACCCTTTCCAAACCGGACAAAACCATCAGCAGCGTCGACTTTCCCGAGCCCGACGGCCCGACGATGCCGGTCGCCTCGCCATTTGCTACGTCGAGGCTGACGCCTTTCAGGACATGGACGGAAGACGCTCCTTCGCCGAGCGTCAGCGATACGTTTTTCAGCGCGATGACGGCTTCTGTCAAAATAAAATCGTCCTATATGGGAAAGGGAGGGCAGAATTCCGCCTACCGCCAGTATAATGTTCTCGGTCATATGGGGCCCTGCCGCATGGCTTTCAAACACCGACTTGCCGCAGCCTTCGTCCTTTTCCTCGGAATTTGCGGCGCCATTTCTTCGGCGCGCGCCGAGCCGTTCAAGATCGTCGGCTTCGGCGACAGCCTGATGGCAGGCTTTGGCCTCGGACCGGACGAAGGCTTCACCCGGAAACTTGAGGCAGCACTCCGCGCCAAGGGCCACGATGTGACCGTCGCCAATGCCGGCGTATCCGGCGATACGTCGAGTGGCGGCCTGTCGCGGCTCGACTGGTCGGTGCCGGACGGCACGCAGCTTGTCATTCTCGAACTCGGTGCCAACGACATGCTGCGCGGCGTTTCTCCCGATATCACCCAAAAAAATCTCGACGCCATGCTGGCGAAGCTGAAGCAGCGCAACATCGCCGTGCTGCTGGCCGGCATGCGCGCCGCCGCCAATCTCGGCGCCGACTACCAGAACGGCTTTGACGCGATCTTCCCGAAACTGGCGGAAAAACACGGCGTCCCGCTCTATCCATTCTTTCTCGACGGCGTCGCCGGCGAACCAGCCATGCAACTTGAGGACGGCCTGCACCCCAATGCCAAGGGCATCGACCGCATGGTCGAGCGCATACTGCCGGATGTCGAGAAAGCCATTGCCGTGGTTAAGGGCAACTCTTGAAGGGACCGGATTCGATGATGCCACGCATTCCCCGCACGATTTGATTTTAGGCCAGGTGCAACCAACAAACCGCTTGCCCCGCTCGATTTTCGATGATTCGCTAGGGGCAGAGTTCGATTCGAGGACAGGAGGCTTGCCATGCCGCGTCTTTTCACCGCCCTCGAAATACCGCGTGATGCCGCCCTTTCGCTGTCCCTGCTCCGGGGCGGCCTGCCCGGAGCCCGTTGGATCGACGTCGAGAACTACCATATGACGCTGCGCTTCATTGGCGATGTCGAGGGCCATGTCGCCGACGAGATCGCCAACGCGCTCGACCGTGTCCACCGCCCATCCTTCGCGCTGACACTGTCCGGCGTCGGCGCCTTCGGCCAGAAAAAACCGCACGCGGTGTGGGCCGGCGTCTCCTTCTCGCCCGATCTTGCGGCGCTGCAAGCCGAGATCGAGCGCATCTGCCAGCGCCTCGGCATCCCCGCCGACCCGCGCAAATTCATGCCGCATGTGACGCTGGCCAGATTGCGCAATTCGAGCCCGCTCGACGTCGCCCAGTATCTCTCGGCGCGCGGCAATTTTTCGACGCTGCCCTTCCGTGTCGGCCGCTTCGTCCTGATGTCGTCGCGCGATTCGGTCGGCGGCGGACCCTACATCGTCGAGGAGGCCTGGCCGCTGTCGGGCGCCGACAGCCGTGCCTCGAGCCGCGTCGCCAGCGCCTCCGACGCTTCGCGGATCATGCGGTAGACCGAGGCAAATGCCTCCGGCCCCTGATGATAGGGGTCCGGCACGTCGCCCACCTTTCCCTCGGCGAACTGAAGGAACAGATGGACACGGTCGCGCATGGCGGCAGGCACCAGCGCTTTAAGATCCCGGAGATTCGATCGGTCCATGGCGAGAATGAGGTCGAAACGCGAAAAATCGTCCGACGCCAGCTTGCGCGCCGTCTGTCCGGAAATATCGACGCCGTGCCGCTTGGCGATCGAGATCGAGCGCGGGTCGGGTGCCGAACCGGCTTCCCAGTCGCTGGTCCCGGCCGAATCGAGCAGGATATCCCGATCGAGGCCGCGCTCTGCCAGGACGGCGCGCAACACGCCCTCCGCCAGTGGCGAGCGGCAGATATTGCCGAGACAGACAAAGAGAATGGATTTTATCGGCTTGGCGCTCATCGATCCGGCACTATGCTGAAGACTGCAAATCCAGATAGCACGGGAAGCGACCATGGCGAGAGAGAAACTGGGCAGGGAGGCGGTCGCCGAGGCGCTGGCCGGGCTCGACGGCTGGTCGCTGGCCGAGGATGGCGGCTCGATCACGCGCAGCTTCACCTTCAGCGATTTTTCCGAAGCCTTCGCCTTCATGACCCGCGTCGCCTTGGCGGCGGAGACGATCGACCATCACCCCGACTGGTCGAACGTCTACAACACCGTGAACGTGACGCTGAACACCCATGATGCCGGCGGCCTGACCGCGCTCGACTTCGAACTGGCCAGAACGATGAGCCGCTATTTCGGTCAGGTCGTTGGAGATCTGTCGACGCCGTAGCCTGATTTTTCAGGCCGCGGAACCGGGCTCTTGTAGTGGACTGGCGCTTTCACCACATTTTCCGCTGGCAGGCGCGCGTGGAACGCCATGCGCAGCCTCGTTAGGAGAGACTGATGGCGCAAAAATCAGGTTTTGATTTCTTCGGCTTTGGCGGCAAGCCGGGCGACGAGAGCGAAGTGCGCGAGAAATTCTGGCGCACGGCCAAACGGGCTGCCCGGCAGATCCCGTTCATGGAGGAACTGGTCGCCGCCTACTACTGCGCCATGGACAAGAACACGCCGCTGCGCGCCAAGGGCATCCTGGTGGCGGCGCTGGGCTATTTCGTGCTGCCGGCTGACGTCATCCCCGACTTCGTCCTCGGACTGGGCTTTACCGACGACATCGCCGTGCTGACCGCCGCGATCACCACCGTCAAAGCCCACATCACATCGGCGCATCGGCTCGCCGCCAAACAGGCGATTGCCGACAACGGCTGAGCCGGCGATAAGGCAGAAAAGTCAAACTCTTGCCGCTTTCGTGGCATCCAAGTCGCGAAAGGGACGTTGCAACTGCCGCTTTCGAGCGACGGGCGCAAGGATGGCGGCGGTTTCCTGGGGTGGATGTCCTTTTCCTGAGGGAACTTCACCGTTTGGTAACCCAGATTAAATCAAAATGAAGCGACGGGCAGGACGCCGAGCCGGCCTGCCTCCGCACCATATATGGGAAAAGCGATGCGCGGATTGATTGCTACAATTTCGAGCCTGGCACTGGTGGCCATGACAGCGCCGGCTCTGGCGCAGTCGGCAACCAAAATCGGCCAGCACAATGCCTGGGGCACCTACAGCTACCAGGCGTCGGGCGGCAAGGTTTGCTATGTGTTGACCGTGCCGACCGACAAGCAGCCGCCGACGCTTGACCATGGCGACATGTTCTTCTTCGTCAGCCAGCGGCCGGGACAGCAAGTGTCTTACGAGCCGCAATTCATCGCCGGCTACAATTTCCAGGAAAACTCCAAGGCCACCGTCATCATCGACGGCAAGAGCTTTTCGATGTTCACCCGCGGCAAGTCGGCCTGGGTCGAAAACGCCGCCGAGGAGCCGGTGCTGATCGCCGCGATGAAAACCGGCAGCGACATGAAGGTGCAGGCGAAGTCCGGCCGCGGCAACACCACCACCTATGTCTTTTCGCTGAAAGGCATTTCGGCGGCGCTGTCGTCCATCGCCAAGTGCAAATAGCCAAAGCCGGGTTTGAGTGAGCGGCCGGGTCCGGGCCTGGCACGGCTCTCCCTTCCCCCCTTGTGGGAAGAGGGTAAAGATCGCCCCTGCATGACTCCGCCGTCAAGCTGTGCTATGCGCCGCGCTTCATTTCGGGCACGATGCTGTAATCGGCCGTAAATCGCTTATATTGGCGCAACAATGACCCTCTCATTCGACCTTACCACTGAAGGCGCCCGTGACGCGTTGCGTGCCCGCGCCGCGCCGGCGGAAAAACCGTCGCTGATCGGCCTGACCCGCGCCGAGCTTGGCGCTGCGCTCGTTGCATCAGGCATCGTGCCGGAGCGCCAGGCCAGGATGCGCGCCCAGCAGCTCTGGCACTGGATGTATGTGCGCGGCGTCTCCGACTTTGCCGGTATGTTCAACATCTCCAAGGATCTGCGCGCCGAGCTCGACAAGCATTTTACCGTCGCCAGGCCCGAGATCGTCGAGGAGCAGATTTCCTCCGACGGCACGCGCAAATGGCTGTTTCGCTTTCCGCCGCGCGGCGCCGGCCGGCCGGTCGAGATCGAGACCGTCTACATTCCCGAAGAAGGCCGCGGCACGCTCTGCATCTCCTCACAGGTCGGTTGCACGCTGACCTGCTCCTTTTGCCACACCGGCACGCAGAAGCTGGTGCGCAACCTGACCGCGGAGGAAATCCTCGCCCAGCTTCTGACCGCCCGCGACCGGCTCGGCGATTTCCCCGACCGCGACACGCCCGATGGCGCCGTCGTTCCGGCCGAGGGCCGGAAAGTGTCCAACATCGTCATGATGGGCATGGGCGAGCCGCTCTACAATTTCGAGGCGGTGAAGAAGGCGCTGCTGATCGCGTCCGACGGCGACGGGCTTTCCCTGTCGAAGAGACGCATCACGCTGTCGACTTCCGGCGTCGTGCCGGAGATCTTCCGCACCGGCGACGAGATCGGTGTCATGCTGGCGATCTCGCTGCACGCCACCAATGACGATCTGCGCGACCTTTTGGTGCCGATCAACAAAAAATATCCCTTGAAAGAGCTGATCGCCGCCTGCCGCGCCTATCCCGGCCTGTCGAACGCCCGCCGCATCACCTTCGAATATGTGATGCTGAAGGACGTCAACGATTCGATCGAGGACGCCAAGGGACTGATCAAGCTGCTCAAAGGCATTCCGGCCAAGATCAATCTGATCCCGTTCAATCCGTGGCCGGGCACCAACTACCAGTGCTCGGACTGGGAGACGATCGAGAAATTCGCCGACTACATCAACAATGCCGGCTATGCCTCGCCGATCCGCACGCCGCGCGGCCGCGATATCCTCGCCGCCTGCGGCCAGCTCAAGTCGGAATCCGAGCGCATGCGCAAGGTCGATCGGCTCGCACTGGAAGCAATGATGATCGCGGGGCACGGCGAGGCGTGACCCGCCTTGTCGCCTACTTCATCCGCTTCGCCATCATCCTGATCGGTTATGGCGTTGCCGCGCTGGCGGCCGGCGCTTTCCTCAACGTCATGTTCCTGGCGTCGCTGGGCTTTACGCCGGAGCATGTGCAGCCGGCGGCGACGGCCTCGCTGTTTTTTTCAATCCCCTTCGTTGCGCTGTTCGTCGCCTATTTCGCCTTTATGCCGGCAGCGGTGGCGATTCTCGTCTCGGAAATCCTCGGACGGCGCGACTGGCTGTTCTATGCGCTGGCGGGCGCGGTGGTCGCGGCGGTCTTCCTCGGCTTCGCCCACCAGACCGCCGACGCCGATTTCGAGATCACCGACCCGCGCGTCGTCGCTGCCGTGATCGGCAGCGGCATGGTCGGCGGCATTTTCTACTGGCTGAGCGCCGGGCGCTCGGCCGGAAGCTGGCGCCAAGCCGGAAGGTCTACTTCGCCTGGGCGGTCAGGATCTTGAGCGCGAAGGCCGAAAACACCCCGGCGAACAGATAGTCGACGGCGCGCGTCACCCGCGGGCTTGCTTTCATCGCGGCCGAGAATTTTTCTGCCGCAAAGACCATCGGCGCTGTTACCGGGATCGACAAAACGACGAACATCGCGCCGAGGAAGAACAGTTTTCCGGGCGCGTTGGGATCATGGGCCGAGACGAACTGCGGCAGGAAGGTCATGAAGAACAATATGATCTTCGGGTTGAGCAGATTGACGCCGAGCCCTGCCGCCCACGCACGGAACAGTGAAATCTCCGGCCCGCTCTTCTTCTCGGGTGAAAACGCCGATCCCTTGGTGATCGCTTGCCAGGCCAGGAAGACGAGATAGGCAGCGCCGAGAATCTTCAGGACAAAAAAGGCCGCTGGCGAGGCGACGATCAACGCCGAGATGCCGACCACCACAAGCGTGGTGTGGATCAGCGTGCCGAACAGCGCGCCGGCCATCGAGGCAAAGCCGGTGGCGCGGCCATGGCTCAGCGTGCGCGACACGAACAGCGTCATGTCGGGGCCTGGCGTGATCGCCAGGATCACGGTGGCGATGGCGAATTGGATCAGCGTGGTGGTGTCGGGAATGAAGGACATCTGCGGGCCCCTGGATAAAGAAAGCGCAGCCTATAGCGCAGGTGCCTTATAGACGCCAGCTGCTCGCCAGCACGGCGCCTTGGAGTTGGCGAAGGCGCAGGGACATCCGATCTCCCCTTGTGGGGAGAGATCGGCAGCTGCACCGGCGGCCTGATCACCGTTCGTCTCTTGCGCAGCCCGGAAAGGCCGTGATACCTCGCCCGACGAGAACCTCTGTCGCGGAACAGCCAAATGTCGAAAGCAAAAGCCGTCAAGAAGGTCGTGCTCGCCTATTCCGGCGGCCTCGACACCTCCATCATCCTGAAATGGCTGCAAACCGAGCTTGGCGCCGAGGTGGTCACCTTCACCGCCGATCTCGGCCAGGGCGGCGAGCTGGAGCCGGCGCGGCGCAAGGCCGAGATGATGGGCATCAAGGATATCCGCATCGTCGACGTGCGCGAGGAGTTCGTCTCCGACTTTGTCTTCCCGATGTTCCGCGCCAACGCCGTCTATGAAGGCACCTATTTGCTCGGCACCTCGATCGCCCGCCCGCTGATCTCCAAGCACCTGGTCGAGATCGCAAAAGAAACCGGCGCCGATGCGATTGCGCATGGCGCCACCGGCAAGGGCAACGATCAGGTCCGTTTCGAGCTTTCGGCCTATGCGCTCAATCCCGACATCAAGGTCATCGCGCCATGGCGCGACTGGTCGTTCAAGTCGCGCACCGACCTGATCAACTTCGCCGAGCAGCACCAGATCCCGGTGCCGAAGGACAAGAAGGGCGACGCGCCTTTTTCGGTCGACGCCAATCTTCTGCATTCGTCCTCCGAAGGCAAAGTGCTGGAAGACCCGTGGAGCGAGCCGCCGGAATTCGTCCACCAGCGCACCATCTCGCCGATGGACGCGCCGGACAAGGTCACCGAGATCGAAATCGAATTCCTGAAGGGCGATCCGATCGCGCTCGACGGCAAAAAACTGTCGCCGGCGACGATGCTGGCGGCGCTCAACGATCTCGGCCGCGACAACGGCATCGGTCGGCTCGATCTTGTCGAGAACCGTTTCGTTGGCATGAAATCGCGCGGCGTCTACGAGACCCCCGGCGGCACCATCCTGATATCAGCCCACCGGGCGATCGAATCGATCACGCTCGATCGTGGCGCCGCCCACCTCAAGGACGAGTTCATGCCGCGCTACGCCGAGCTGATCTACAACGGCTTCTGGTTCGCGCCCGAGCGCCTGATGCTGCAGGCGATGATCGACAAGAGCCAGGAAGATGTCGAAGGCACGGTGCGGCTGAAACTCTACAAGGGCAACGTCATCGTCACCGGCCGCAAGTCGAAAAAGACGCTCTATTCCGACGCGCTGGTCACCTTCGAGGATGACCGCGGCGCCTACGACCAGAAGGACGCCGAAGGTTTTATCCGCCTCAACGCGCTGAGGTTGCGGACGCTGGCGGCGCGGGGCCGAAAGAGCTAACCAGAATAGGACATGTAGAACCCGGTGAAAGCCGGGTTCCTTATTTGTATCCCCTAATATACCGACATCAAAAGACTAGACCAGATGCTTTCTCGCTTGACCTCTCGGCGATCTTGTCCAACTGCTTTCGCAATGGGCAGGGGAATTTGCTATGAGATTGAGGTTTTTGATTTTGCCGGCGATGGTCGGCGCGCTGGCAGGTTGCCAGACTGGGCAGGACACCGCGAAGAAGAATCCCGAGGCTGGGTACAACCGCTGCATCGCCGCTGTCGCTGTATGGAGCATTACGCTCAAACATGAGACCTCCGCCTTCATGGGTGTGTCCCAGGAACGCATGCCAAGCCTCTTCTGTCAGCGCCTGCGCGATGCGGTGCTCAGTGGCCGAATTACCGCGTCCGACATCAACAGCCTGCAGCTCAATCAACCGACCGAGATTTGGAAGGTCATTAAGGGTAAGTGACGGGTCAGGCGCTGGCTACGCGCATTGTGCTCGATGTCTCTACCGTCGTTTCACATCAAAGGTTTTTTGTCCCGTCGATCCGCCCTGTCTGGCCTATGGCGGGAAGGCACTTCTTCGGCTCAACCTTCCTAAGGAAAATGCGAGGGAACCATGCGGAAACTGATCTCCACCGGCTCGCCCTTCGAGAAGGCCGCCGGTTATTCGCGCGCCGTGGTGCAGGGCGACTGGTGTTTCGTTTCCGGAACGACCGGCTACGACTATGCGACCATGTCGATGCCGGAGACGGTCGAGGCGCAGACGCGCAATTGCCTGGCGACGATTGCCAAGGCGTTGCAGGACGGCGGTTTTGAGATGGCCGATGTGGTGCGGGCGCATTACTACATCACCGACGCGGCTTTCGTCGACATCGTCTTTCCGCTCCTCGGCGAGGCTTTTGGCGACATCAGGCCGGCGGCGACGATGATCGTCTGTCAGCTCAACAAGCCGGAAATGAAGATCGAGATCGAAGTGACGGCACTGAAGCGCTGAGTTCGGCGACGGTGCAGGAGCTTGCGCGACCTTGTCGAGGCGCGATCATCAACAAACATGCCAAAGGCTTGCGCATAGTCCACTTGGCGTTTAGCAAGGCCGCGGCTCACGACAGCGCCGCGCATCCTTTAGACGCGCAAAGGACGCTGTAGAATTTTGTTTCTGCGCATGATGCTTTGCGAAATCGATTCCGATTTCATGCGCCACTGTTAGGATGGTTCAGGATGGCTTCGAAAAATCTTCTCCTGCTCGCCGGCGATGGCATCGGCCCCGAGGCGATGGCCGAAGTGAAGAAGCTGATCGCCGCCATGAACGTCAAGCTCGACAGCGGTTTTGTCACCGATGAGGGGCTGGTCGGCGGCTGCGCCTATGACGCGCATGGCGCGGCGATTTCCGATGCCGACATGGCCAAGGCGATGGCCGCCGACGCGGTGCTGTTCGGCGCCGTCGGCGGGCCGAAATGGGATGCGGTGCCGTATGAGGTGCGCCCGGAAGCCGGACTGCTGCGGCTGCGCAAGGACATGGAGCTGTTCGCCAATCTCAGGCCGGCCATCTGCTATCCGGCGCTGGCGGCCTCCTCCTCGCTCAAGCAGGAAGTGGTCGAGGGGCTCGACATTCTAATCGTGCGCGAGCTCACCGGCGGCGTCTATTTCGGCGAGCCGAAGCAGATCATCGATCTCGGCAACGGCCAGAAGCGCGGCATCGACACCCAGGTCTACGACACGTTCGAGATCGAGCGCATCTCGGGCGTCGCCTTCGAGCTGGCACGCACCCGCCAGAACCACGTCACCTCGATGGAAAAGCGCAATGTGATGAAGTCGGGCGTGTTGTGGAACGACGTCGTCACGCAGACGCACAAGGCCAGATATGGCGACGTCAAGCTCGACCACATGCTGGCCGATGCGGGCGGCATGCAGTTGGTGCGCTGGCCGAAACAATTCGATGTCATCGTCACCGACAATCTGTTCGGCGATATGCTGTCCGACATCGCCGCCATGCTGACCGGCTCGATCGGCATGCTGCCCTCGGCGTCGCTCGGCGCGCCGGATGTCAAGACGAAAAAGCGCAAGGCGCTTTACGAGCCGGTGCACGGTTCGGCGCCCGACATCGCGGGCAAGGGCATCGCCAACCCGATCGCCATGATCGCCTCCTTCGCAATGTGCATGCGTTATTCCTTCGGCATGGTGGCCGAGGCCGACCGCCTGGAAAGCGCCATCGCCGCCGTGCTCGACCAGGGCTTGCGCACCAGGGATATTCTTTCCCCTGGCATGACCGAGGTCGGCACCGCTGAGATGGGCGACGCGATCATCGCCAGGTTCCTGGGCTGACCCTGTGGCGGTCGACGTCCGCCCGGCTTCCGGCCCCTCAAAATCGTTGTGTCGAGCTGCTAGGCCCTGACGCCCGCCGGCACCGGGCCCCACTGGTTTTCACGGGCCTGCGTTGGGATCAGCGCGAAGACCAGGATGATCAGCCAGCCGATGGTCGGGATGAGCACCGCCAGAAAAAGCCAGCCGGTCAGGCCGATGTCGTGCAGGCGACGCACGTTCAGTCCGATCCAAGGCGGGATTGTCGCCAGCACAAACGCGCCGCAAAGACCGACCGTCACTGCCGGCAATTCGTCAAGATCGCCCATCGCGTCGTCGATGAAAAGGCCGACGCCGACGACCACGATCAGCGCGATCGCCCAGAACAGGCAATAGCCCCAATATTCCTTGCGGCGGGCACGGCCGGCGAAATTGAAGTAATTTTCAGTCAGGCCCCGCCGGAAGTAGCTCCAAAGGTCGGTGGCGGGAGCATTTTCAGCGAAACGGCCGAAATGTTGCGGCGCCACGGGCGCATTGCCGGCCTGAGACGGGGCCACGGTTGCGTCCGTCGGACTGGCAGCCTGGACACGGATCGAAAAAACCTCGCGTGCCCGTCCGCCAGCCGGCTGGAACTCGATGGCCGTGCCCCTGCCTATCGTCGCCTCTCGGCGCAGATCCTCGCGCGCGAACGTGCAGCGGTTGCCGTCGGCCCCGGAGATGAAACCAAAACCCTGGTCCTCGTCATAGTGAAGCACTTCGCCGCGCATGTCCTGCCCCTCGTCCCGCTGGCCAGACTGTTCAAAGTTGCGGCAGACCGCAAGGGGTGCGTGCGCGGGAGCATCGCTCCAGACAAAAGATAGCGCGCCACTCGTGTTGGAGACGACCAATCGTCGAAGTCTGCGCCGCCCCTCATCGCCCTGCCGGGCACTCCCCGTATAGTGACGGGGAGAAGGACGCTGTCATCGCCGGTTTCGCCAATCGCGGGCGTCGCGGAAAGAACGCGGAGGCTGCGGCCAGCGGGCTTCTCCCCGTTTACGGGGAGAAGGTGCCGGCAGGCGGATGAGGGGCGGCGCAGACCTGAATCGATTGCCTTGGCGAGGGCTAGCCCTTGCAGGCCATGACTAGCCAACGATGCCAGCAAATCGCTAAGCCGGCCCCTTCTTCGCTTTCTTGCTCTTGGCGGGTCCGGCCTTGTCGAATTTCGGCTTGCCTGCCTTCCCGGCCCAGGGTTTTGCCTCGAATGCGGCGGGGCGCTGATCGGCTGACGGTGCGCGCTTCTCGAATTTGGGCGCGTTCTGGTCGAACGCCCGCTTGCCGCGGTGCGGCTTCTTGTCCGGCCGTGGCTCCTGATAGCCGGCTCGCGACAGGTCGGGCGTGCCGTCCAGCCGCTTCACCGCGATGTTGTTCTGCAGCTTGCGGTCCGGGCCGATCGCCTGGAAAAACCGGTCGGCCCAATCCGCCGCGATCTGCACGAAGGTTTCCTCCGGCTGCATCTTGATGACGCCGATCTCGCGCTTGGAGATGCCGCCGGTCCGGCACAGCATCGGGATCAGCCAGCGCGGCTCGGCATTCTGCCTGCGCCCCACCGACAGCGAGAACCAGACGCTGTCGCCGAAATCGTCGCGGCGGCTTGGCGCCTCGCCGCGACGGGCGGATCTATCGCCAGAGGGCCTGTCGCCCGACGGCGTGAACGGAGCGACGTCTAAAAGATCCTCGGGCGCCGAACGGCTGGAACGGCACAGACGCACGAAGGCGGCGGCCACCTGATCGGGGCCGTGCTGCTCAAGAAGGGCATTGATGAAGCCGCGTTCATCATCCGTCACAGGCTCGCTGAAAACCGGGTCAGCGAGGATGCGCTCGTCGTCGCGGCGCAGCACGTCGTCGGCCGAAGGCGGGCTTGCCCATGTCGCCGCAAGGCCAGCGCTTTGCAGCAGCCGTTCGGTGCGCCTGCGAGCATTGTTGGGCACGATCAGCGCGCTGACACCCTTGCGTCCCGCCCGTCCCGTCCGCCCGCTTCGGTGCAGCAGCGTCTCCGGATTGGTCGGCAGGTCGGCATGGATCACCAGTACGAGGTTGGGCAGGTCGATGCCGCGCGCCGCCACGTCGGTGGCGATGCAGACTCTTGCGCGGCCGTCGCGCATCGCCTGCAGCGCGTGGCTGCGCTCGTTCTGGCTCAGCTCGCCCGAAAGCGCGACGACGGAAAAGTTGCGGTTGTTGAAGCGCGCGGTCAGGTGATTGACGGCAGCGCGTGTATTGCAGAACACCAGTGCGTTCTTCGCCTCGTAATAGCGCAGCACGTTGATGATGGCATTTTCCCGGTCGGCCTGGGCTACGCTCAGCGCCCGGTATTCGATGTCGAGATGCTGCTTCTCCTCGCCGGCGGCCGAGATGCGCACCGCATCGCGCTGGTAGCCCTTGGCCAGCGTCGCGATGGAGCGCGGCACGGTGGCCGAAAACATCAAGGTGCGGCGCTCGGCCGGCGCGGCGTCGAGGATGAATTCCAGATCCTCGCGAAAGCCGAGATCGAGCATCTCGTCGGCCTCGTCGAGCACCACTGCCTTCAGCTCGGACATGTCGAGCGAATTGCGGGTAATGTGGTCGCGCAGCCGGCCGGGCGTGCCGACGACGATATGGGCGCCGCGCTCCAACGTGCGGCGCTCGGTGCGCATGTCCATGCCGCCGACGCAGGACGCTATCGCTGCGCCGGTCAGTTCGTAGAGCCATTCGAGCTCGCGCGTCACCTGCAAAGCGAGCTCCCGCGTCGGTGCCACGGCCAGCGCCAGCGGTGCTGCGGCTTGGGAAAAGCGCTCGGCGCCGTCGAGAAGGGTCGGCGCCAGAGCCAGCCCGAAGGCGACGGTCTTGCCGGAGCCGGTCTGGGCGGAAACCAGCGCATCGGCCTGTCCGAGCTCGAGTACCGCCTTCTGCACCGGCGTCAGCTCGACATAGCCGCGTTTTTCCAGCGCCTTTGCCAGCGCGGGGACAAGTGCTTCGAAATTGGACATTTCACTCTTTCGGAATTCGGATTCTTTTATGCCCGGCAATGGGTCATCCGTCGGCGAGCGCCAGGAGCGCCACGAGCCAAACGATCCAATCGTTCGTACTTCGCGCCGCCGCCATTGTACAGGGCAAGCCGCCTGGCTGCGTCGCGATTGACTCTTTACGCAAACCGCGTAAAAGCCGGCACCGAATGGGGTAGTTTCGATGCGCGGCCTTTTGATGGCGCTTCTTGCCTTCGACGTCCCGGGCCGCAATGCGAACCATTGGGCCGGGTGTTTCGGCGCGTCTGCTCGTTCCAGCAAAACCACGTTCTTGGCCAAAAAAACCGGTAAAGCGACCACTAAAACGGTCTGATTCCCTTGGCCTAACCACCCTCTCCCGGGTCCGGCCCGGGGGTTGAAACCCGCATCGGCCGGCGGGTTTTCTCCAAAAAACCGAGCGGAGAGGACAGGAGATTTCGATGAGTTTCAAGGTTGCAATCGTCGGCGCCACGGGCAATGTGGGTCGGGAAATGCTCAACATACTGGAAGAGCGCGGCTTTCCGGTGAGCGAGGTGGTGGCGCTGGCCTCGCGGCGCAGCCAGGGCACGGAAGTGTCGTTCGGGGATCGCACGCTGAAGGTCAGGGCGCTCGACCAATATGATTTTTCCGATACCGACATCTGCATCATGTCGGCCGGCGGCAACGTTTCGAAGGAATGGTCGCCGAAGATCGGCAAGCAGGGCTGCGTCGTCATCGATAATTCGTCGGCCTTCCGCTATGACCAGGACGTGCCGCTGATCGTGCCGGAAGTGAACCCGGACGCGATTTCGCTGTTCACGCGCAAGAACATCATCGCCAACCCGAACTGCTCGACGGCGCAACTGGTCGTGGCGCTGAAGCCGCTGCATGACCTCGCCACCATCAAGCGTGTCGTCGTCGCCACCTATCAATCGGTGTCCGGCGCCGGCAAGGAAGGCATGGACGAACTGTTCACGCAGACCCGCGCGGTGTTCGTCGCCGATCAGGTCGACGTCAAGAAGTTCACCAAGCGCATCGCCTTCAACGTCATCCCGCACATCGACGTCTTCCTCGACGACGGCTTCACCAAGGAAGAATGGAAGATGGTCGCCGAGACCAAGAAAATGCTCGACCCCAAAATCAAGCTGACGGCGACCTGCGTGCGCGTGCCGGTGTTCATCGGCCATTCGGAAGCAGTCAACATCGAGTTCGAAAAGCCGATCACCGCCGAGGAAGCGCGTGAGATCCTGCGCGAAGCGCCGGGCTGCCAGGTTCTCGACAAGCGCGAGGACGGCGGCTACATCACGCCGCTGGACTCGGCCGGCGAGGACGCGACCTTCATCTCGCGCATCCGCGAGGATTCGACCGTCGACAACGGCCTGTCGATGTGGATCGTCTCCGACAATCTGCGCAAGGGCGCGGCACTCAACGCGGTGCAGATCGCCGAATTGCTGATCGAGCGCGGGCTGATCCAACCGAAGAAGAAGGCGGCGTAGTTTTCGCTCACGGGCCGTATCGCCGCTGCGCGGCGGGCCCTCCGCGGGGGCGCCGGACAACCGGCGGCCCGCAGTCGCGGGCTCGGCCTTCGGCCGTTAGCCCCTTCTCCCCGTTCGCGGGGAGAAGGTGCCGGCAGGCGGATGAGGGGCGGCACCGGCGCCTCAGTTAGGTCGCGTCGGGCCGGCATCACCTGGCCCTGCTCTGCCCTCAAACCGGCAAGACGACATCGCCATGTCGCTGGCGGCTGGGCTTGTGCGTGTATTGCGTCGCACAATGGAACCGACCAGGATCATTGCCGGTCCGTGAAAGGGGTTTCGATGATCGTTCGCCCGCGCCCGGGATTTTTGCATCTGTTCTTCATCATGCGCGGCTCGGTGGTGCCGCGCATCCTGCCGCAGATCTTCGGCTTCGGCATTTATGGCGCACTGGTGGTGCTGGCGGTCAGGGCCCTGCAGCTTGACCTCGGCAATGCCGGGCCCGCGCCGCTCGCCTTGCTCGGTGTGGCGCTGTCGATCTATCTCGGCTTCCGTAACAATGCCGCCTATGACCGCTGGTGGGAGGCGCGCAAGCTGTGGGGCCAGCTTGTGTTCGACATTCGCAATCTGGCGCGCGCCAGCACCGGGTTGATCGAGGATCGGGTCGAACTGCGCGGGCTGCTGATGGAGGCGATCGCCTTCTGTCACTTCCTGCGCGGCCTGCTTCGGCGGGTCGATGCCACGACCGAAGCACGCGCGTTCATCGATGAAGCGGCCGAAAGTGCTGCCAAGCTGGCCAACCCGCCGGACGCCATGCTGCGGCGGATGGGCGAGCGAGCCGCCGCGTTGTACAGGGCCGGCGCAATCGATGTCATGGGCTACCGCATTCTCGACGAGCGCCTGTCGCAAATCGCCGCAGCGCAGGCCGGCTGCGAGCGCATCATGGGAACACCGCTTCCGTTTGCTTACACGCTGCTGTTGCAGCGCACCGCCTATATCTTCTGCCTGCTGCTTCCGTTTGGGCTGGCCTCGACTGCCGGTTGGGCGACGCCGCTGTTCACGGCGCTGATCGCTTACACCTTTTTCGGCCTCGACGCGCTTTCGGAGGAACTCGAGGACCCGTTCGGCACCGAGGCCAACGATCTCGCCCTCGACGGTCTGTGCCGCGTCTGTGAAATCTCGGTGTTCGAGGCGCTCGGCGAAGCGCCGCCAAAAATGATCCCCGCCAAAAAATACTATTTTTCCTAGGGTTTGTTCCCGCGCTCACCGAAGCACCGTGCGCTGGAAAAATCATAAGCGTGTCGGATCGCCGCCTCACGCCGCGTCCTTGGTTCGACCCTCGCCAAGAGGGCTCGAAACAACCGGAGGACCAATGACCATGTCTCAAACAGCATCCGTCACGCCGAGCGCGCTGTGGACCGGCCGCGGGCTCAGCGCCCTCATCGTGCTGTTCATGACCTTCGACGGCGTCATCAAGCTGCCGCCGCTCGATATCGTCACCCAGACCATGGTGCAACTCGGCTGGCCGGCCGATCCCGATGTCTCGCGCATGCTCGGCATCGTCGGGCTGGTCTCGACCGCGCTCTATGCGGTGCCGCGCACCTCGGTGCTCGGCGCCGTCCTGCTCACCGCCTATCTCGGCGGCGCCATCGCGACCCACGCGCGTCTTGGCAGCCCGCTGTTCTCGCACACATTGTTCGGCGTCTATCTCGGCCTCATTCTGTGGGGCGGCCTTTTCCTGCGCAATCCCGGGGTGCGCTCGCTGATCCCGTTCAGCCGGTAGCGGCGGCGTCAAAAGCCTTTCGATGGCGGTCGCGCCGCCAGAGAGGCGGCTGTCTGCCGCCACCCTTCTTCCTTGTCCTTGGATCAAATCGCCCGGTTGCGAGTTAGACGATGTGGGGCGAGGACGGAAAACCCCATTTGGGAGGAGCGACGATGAAGAAATTGGTGGTCCTGATCATATTGGCAACCACGCTCGCAGCCTGTTCCCGGACAGAACAGGGCGCCGCGGTCGGTGGCTTGGGAGGCGCTGCTGTCGGCGCTGCCGTTGCAAATGACCCGGTGGAGGGAGCTGTTGTTGGTGGTGCTGTCGGCGCCGTCGCCGGCGCACTGATCGGTCGTGCGACCGAACCCGGCCGGTGCCGCTATCGCGATCGCTATGGACGCGTCTACATCGCCCGCTGCCCGGCAGGCTATTGATCGGGCCGCGTCATAGCTCCGACGAAATGAAACGGCGGGCAAAGCGCCCGCCGTTCCGTAAGCGATAAAAAGCGGATTATTCGGCGGTCGCGGCTTCCGCCTCGGCCGGCGCGGCTGCCGCGGCGGCAACCGCGGCGGCTGCATCGTCCTGCGCCTTCTTCAGAAGTGCGGCGCGTTCCTGCGCCTTCTTGCCGGGTTCGGCCTTCTTGGGATTGGAGCGGGCCTCGCGCTTGGCGATGCCGGCCTCGTCGAGGAAGCGCAGCACGCGGTCGGTCGGCTGGGCGCCGTGCGAGAGCCAATGCTTGACGCGGTCGGCGTCGACCTTGACCCGCTCGCCGTCCTTGGGCAGCAGCGGGTTCCACGAGCCGAGCGACTCGATGAAACGGCCGTCGCGCGGCGAACGGGCGTCGGCGACGACGACGTGGTAATAGGGACGCTTTTTCGAGCCCGCACGGGCCAGTCGGATTTTCAATGGCATTTCTTTTCTCCTAAAACGCTGATTTTCGGGTTTACGGCTGGTCCTCAGCCGGTTTTCGTTCCGCCGTTGGATGCGGCGATATGCTCGTGATGGCGGATCACTTCGCGGACGACGAAGTTCAGGAATTTCTCCGCGAAATCCGGGTCGAGATGGGCGTCCTTCGCCAGTTGGCGAAGGCGGGCGATCTGCTGCTGCTCGCGCGCCGGATCGGCCGGCGGCAGGCCATGCGATGCCTTCAGCTCGCCGACCGCCTTGGTGCAGCGGAAACGCTCGGCCAGCATGTGGATGAGCGCTGCGTCGATGTTGTCGATCGAGGCGCGGTAGTCGACCAGCGCCGCGCGTGCGTCGGCCATGTCCTTCTCTTCGTTCATCGCGCCCTCACTTCTTCTTGCCAGGGGCGTTCTTGCCGAGCATTGGCAGACCGCCGCCGGATCCTGGCAAACCAGGAAGCTTCATGCCGCCGGGCAGCCCAGGCAGACCACCGCCACCTGGGAGGCCACCGGGAAGACCCTTCATGCCGCCGAGACCGGCTGCCTGTGCTTGCTTCTGCAAGGCTTCGAGCTGCTTGGGGTCCATCTTGGACAGGTCCGGCATGCCGCCGCCCATCATGCCGCCCGGGCCACCCATGCCCCCTGGCATCATGCCGCCGAGTCCCATCTTCTGGGCCAGACCGCCCATCATGCCACGCATCAGGCCACCGCCTTTGCCCTTGCCGCCCATCGCTTTCATCATGTCGGCCATGCCGCGGTGCATCTTCAGGAGCTTGTTGATCTCGGCCGCATCGGTGCCGGAGCCTGCGGCGATGCGCTTCTTGCGCGAGTGCTTCAGAATATCGGGGTTGGCGCGCTCGGCCTTGGTCATCGACGAGATGATGGCGAGCTGGCGGCCGAACATCTTGTCGTCGAGACCGGCGGCAGCCATCTGGTCCTTCATCTTGCCCATGCCCGGCATCATGCCCATGATGCCGCCCATGCCGCCCATCTTCGACATCTGCTGAAGCTGGCCGGCAAGATCGTTCAGGTCGAACTTGCCCGACTGCATCTTCTTGGCCATCGCCGCCGCCTGCTCGGCGTCGATGTTTTCGGCAGCCTTTTCGACGAGGCTGATGATGTCGCCCATGCCGAGAATGCGGTCGGCGATGCGCTTGGGATGGAATTCCTCCAGCCCGTCCATTTTCTCGCCGGTGCCGATCAGCTTGATAGGCTTGCCGGTGACGGCGCGCATGGAAAGTGCCGCACCACCACGGCCGTCGCCATCCATACGGGTCAGCACCAGGCCGGTGATGCCGACGCGCTCATCGAAGCTTTTTGCCAGATTGACGGCATCTTGGCCCGTCAGCGAATCGGCGACCAAAAGGATTTCGTGCGGCGACGAGACCTTCTTGATGTCGGCCATCTCGACCATCAGCGGCTCGTCTATATGGGTGCGGCCGGCGGTGTCGAGGATGACGACGTCATGGCCGCCGAGCTTTGCCGCCTGCACGGCGCGGCGGGCGATGTCGACCGGCGTCTGGCCCTCGACGATCGGCAGCGTGGCGACCTTGACCTGCTCGCCGAGCTGACGGAGCTGCTCCTGCGCGGCGGGACGCCGCGTGTCGAGCGAGGCCATCAGGACCTTCTTGTTCTGACGCTCGGTGAGGCGCTTGGCGATCTTGGCCGATGTCGTGGTCTTGCCGGAACCCTGCAGGCCGACCATCATGATGACGACTGGAGCCGGTGCATTGAGGTCGATGGCGACGCCCTCGGCGCCCAGCATCCCGACCAGCTCGTCATGGACGATCTTGACGACCATCTGCCCGGGCTTGATCGACTTCAGCACGGCGGCGCCGACGGCCTTCTCGCGCACCTTGTCGGTGAAGGAACGCACCACTTCCAGCGCAACGTCGGCCTCAAGCAGCGCACGGCGCACCTCGCGCAGCGCCGCCGAGACATCGGCCTCGGACAGGGCGCCGCGGCCGGTGAGGCCGTTCAGGATCGAACCAAGACGTTCCTGTAGCGATTCAAACATTCTTCTTCCTTTTCCCTGACACCCGGATGATGCCCGAGAGGTAATGCGTTCGCGCCCAGTATCCAACCCAAGCTGTCCAGGCAAAAGCCCAAAGCCAAAAAGCACCCGGGGGCGCACAGCGCTGCCGGATGTTGGCCTCCAGGATCGATTTACAGCACGTCGCCTCAAACAGGCTTCGGCGTCCCGGTCGGCTTGCTCGGAGGGATACTCGTCGCGGAATTCGCGGGCTGTAGACAGGAAATCGGCCGCGGAGTCAAGGTGCGGGGCCGAATACGCTGAACCGGGCCGGTTTGGTTTATGGCAGCACCACCAGCGTGATGCGCATCAGCTTGGGCCGCCGGGGTGCGAAAAATCCGGCTCGACCTTCAGCGGCGAGCGCGGGTGCAGCAGCAGCAGAACGGTCAACAGGCTGCAGACGATGCCGATCGCCGCGATGAGGACGGCATCAAGCGTCGTCCAGCCGGGGCCTTCGAGCGGCTTGGCGTTGAACAGGGCGAAGGAATTGTAGCTTTGCTGGTGCGAAATCAGCAGGAAGCCGGTCAGATTGTTGCCGAGGTGGGCGCCGAAGGCCGCGCCGAGATTGCCCGTGGCATAGACCACAAGCGTCAGGAGCAGCGCAAAAGCGGCGATCGAGGCCAGCACGCAGGCGTTGATGGCGGTCGTCGAGCCTGGGTTCCAATGCATCGCAGTGAACAGAAGTCCTGGCAGCAGCGCCCAGATGAAGGGGTTTTGAAACCGGTTGGCCAGGCCCCTGAGGAGATAGCCGCGAAACAGCACCTCTTCGGACGACGTCTGCAGCAGGGTCAGCGCGGCGATCGGGATCAGGAACAGCAGCCAGGACGACAGGGCGATCGCACCGCGCGCAATGTCGGGCTGCAAGAGATAGAGCAGGATTTCGGAGAGCAGCGATGTGACCAGCACCGCGGCCAATCCCCTAAAAAATGCCGAGGGCGAAACGCGGCGGCTGGTGCCGATCAGCGCCATCAGCGGCTCGCGATGGACCCAGCGCATGGCAGCCCACAGGCCGAGCCAGATTCCGGCAAAGGAGGCGAGCGCGGCGAGGATCCCGGTGGGCGAGGCCATGAAATTCTGCACCGCCCCTCCTTCCATCGGGGCGCCGGACGATGCTTGCCAGACGACGAAGAAATAGGCGCCGCCGAACAGCATGGCGACGGTCGTCGCGACCCAGAACAGGACGACGATCGCCGTTCCGAGCAGGAGCCGCGGCAGGGTCGTCTTGGCGTTGGGAGTATGCCGATAGCGGTCGAAGGCGGCAGGGTCTATCACGCGGGCTCACAGGCTGGTGCTTCGGGTCGCATGATCTATTCGATCGGGTCGTGCCGCGCAATCGCTAGCCGCCAGCATTGCAAGGTCACTTCTCCCCGTCACGATACGGGGAGAAGTGCCGGGTCCACCCTCCGCAGCTGCTGCGGAGGACGGGCAGGACGATGAGGGGCGGCGCCAATCTCGACAATTAGTGGTCTCCAACGAGCATGGATTCCGTCAATCGTCTGAGGCGATTGCCCTGTTCGGCACCGTCAGCGCTCGACGTACATGATGCGTCGGGTGCCGGGGTCGACCAGTGCCGGCTGACCGTTCACATAGACATAGCGGTAGTCATAGTCCGGAATCTCGCGCAACTCGACGGTATCGGGCAAGGTCGCGCCGGTAACCACCTCGCCCTCGAGATAAACCGGGTCGACCCGGTTGGTCTCGATGTAGGTGCGGACTTCGGCCGGCGGCCGCCTGATCGGCTCGATCGGCTCGCCAGCGACGATCGCTCCGGTATAGATGTCGGGATCGTCGACATCGGCGGGGGCTTCGACGATGGTAATGTCTGCATCGGCCGGGCGCCGGGTCAGGACGACCTCGTTGCCGCCGAAATCGGCCGTCACATAGTCGGAATAGATCCAGCCTTGGCCATTGGCCTCGGCTATGGTGCACCATTTGCTGTTTTGGATGCAGCCATCGAGCGTTGCCGACTGGCCGGCGGCGAGCACGCCGATCACCGGGTATTGCGGCCCTGGGCCGGCGCGAATGTTGAGATCGGCGACCGCCGAAACGGCGGTATCGGCCAAGGCTGTGCCGGACATGGCGACAAGCGCTCCGGCGACAGCAGGAAACAGTATGCGCTTCATGGTTTCGCTCCGTGTTGATGGTCCCTCGCGAACGAAAACGAAACAAGACCTCATGCGTTCCGGCTAAAACGCCTCGGCCGGCTCACGTTTTGTTCCGGTTTCTTTCACGACTCCGGTCAGGAGTTCATGGACGAAGGCCAGCTTCTGTGCCGTCAGCTCCGAGATGACGAAGGGATAGAGGTCCGGCAGGCCCATGCAGCGGTTGATCGAGTTGGACGCTTCCGACAGCACCAGCCAGCGGGCCAGGATCTTTTCGAACGGTTCGGGAACGGCGGCAGGTTCCGACGGCGCCGGCTGGAGCTCGCCGCCGGTGTCGCCCCGCGATAGGTCGTTGGCCTCCATGGTTTCCAGCCGGCCGAGCGGGAAATTCAGCGCATGCACCATCTCCAGCGTATCGGTGATGTGCAGATGGTGTGCCCATGTCTCGGCCCAGTCCTCCCAGGGATGGGACGTGGCATAGGCGGAAATGTGGTCCTGCTGCCAGTCGGGCGGCGCGCCATTGGCATGGTAGGCCTTCAGCGCCTGCTCGTAATCGGCGCGCTCGTCGCCGAACAATGTGCGGAAGGCGGCAAGCCGTTGCGGGTCGTCGCGGATCAGGCGGTCCCAGTAATAGTGGCCGAGTTCATGGCGGAAATGGCCGAGCAAAGTGCGATAGTTCTCGCCCATCTCGACGCGCCGTCTTTCGCGCTCGGCCGAATCCGCCTCGGCGACATTGAGTGTGATCAGGCCGTTGTCATGGCCGGTCAGGATGCGCGCGCCACCCGGACCGCCGATCGGATCGGCAAGGAAGTCGAAGGCGAGGCCGGCCTCGTCGCCGGCGTTCCGCTTGGGCGCGACCGGCAGTCCGGCGGCGAGCAGCGAATAGATGGCCCGCTTCTTTGCCGCTTCGACGCGGATCCAGCGACGGCGGTTGCCATCGACCGAAAGGTCCGGGATCAGCTGGTTCAGCGCGCAGGCGCCGCAGAAGGCATGGCCAGGTTCCGCCATCCAGTTGCAGGCGCACTCGTCGGCATTGGTGCACTGGAAAACGCCGCCGGCGCCAGACAGCACGAAGCGCGCATGCCCGGGATCGTAGAGCACGGAGCTGGCGCAGTTCAGGCACTGGGCGTTCTCGAAATAGAGGCGGTGGCCGCAATGCGGGCAATCGAAGAGCTTCATCCCAATCTCGAATCACCAGGTCTCAAATTATGTGGCCCGGATATAGTGCGCAGCGGCATATCGCCCAAACGCCTGTCGACGGCCGGCGTTCCTGCTGTTGCTATTTTGCCGCAAGCTGGGCGGCGACCGTTCTCGCCACCGCCTCGCCCGATAGCCTGGCGCCGCCGCAGGTCTGCATCAGCGGACCGGCCAGATGCTCGCCGGCGAAGAAGATTTTTTCCGCCACCGGCTGCATCAGCGTGGCGCGCGCCTGCGAACGGCCGGGTCGGGCCGCCGCATAGGCGCCGCGCACGAACCGCTCGCAGCCCCAATTGGTCATCATGGCGCGCCCGACATGTTTTCTGACGTCGCCGCCGAAGATGGCGCACAGCCGGTCGACGACGAAGTCGACGCCTGCCGCCTCGCCCGCCGCCGACATCTCCCAGGCGAAATCGCCGCCAACGAAGCCGACCATCAGGTCGAGGTCGAAGGGAAAGCAAAGGAAGTAGATGTCGTGCCTGGCCAGCCGCTCGATCAGCAGGTCGTCGAACGGCGCCAGCCCGAGCCTTGTGCCCCTGATCTCAACCGGCAGCTTGGTCAGCATGCCCATCGGCAGGTCGAAGAAGGCAGCGAAATGCCTGTCTGGCAGCGCCGGCGCGAATTCGATCTCCTCGAAGGCGAGCACCGCCGGCGAGGCGGTGACGATGACCGCTTTGGCGCGGATGATGCCGCGATCGGTGACGCAGGCGACGCCGGGCACGTCCCAGAGGATTTTCCGCACCGGCGTCGACAGCTCGACCGGCACGTCGGCGCCGAAACGGGCGACCAGCGCGCCGAACCCCTCCTTGGTGAAGTAGTTCGGATCGAGATCGGCGGCAGCCTGAAAGTCGCGGATCGATATCTCGTCCTCGTCGGCGCCGAAGTCCATCGGCCCGGCGAAGGTGGCGGCGGCGCGCGGCGCATTGCCCCTGGCGAGCAATGCCGAAAGACGGTCGTCGTCACCAACCTTGACCTCATGCGCCGCCAGCAGCTCGAACAGCCTGATATCGGCCGCCTTCATTGCGGCCTCTTCGTCCTCGCTCGCCTTTCGGTTGCGATAATAGAGATGGTCGATATTCATGTCGTGATGATGAAGCGTCCAGCGGGCAGCTTGCGCCTCGGGAAAGTAGGGATTGCGGTTGGCCGCGTGCAGCCAGGCGCAGCCGATGTCGAAAGGAACGCCGAAATGCTGGTCGCTGGTCCAGGCGCGGCCGCCGATACGGTTCATCGCTTCGACCAGCTTGAAGGAAAGGCCGGCCGCACGCAGGGTCTTGGCGGCGGAAAGTCCCGCCGAGCCGGCGCCGATGACAACGACGTCAACGTCTTCCATGAATATTCTAGCCCCCCGCCACAATAATTACTTGATCGTAAGCAAGTTGTCCGGCATTCGCCAGCGCTGCGGCGAGGATGCGTAAACGAGTTCTTAGCGCATCGGCCCCGAAAGTCGGTTCCGATTCTCGGAAAGCACGATGCGCAGATTGTAAAGTGCTGGAGCGTACTGCGTCCAAGTGGGCGCAAATCGCTCCAACGGTGACAAGCGGGCGTTTCGCTGGCAAATTCGTATTTGGGACAAGATCCAGGCAACCAGGAGAGCAACATGGCATTTTTTGCCAAGGCAAAGATTTTAGCGGCGGCGGCATCGATGATGCTTGCGGCGGCAACAGCGGCACAGGCCGCCCAATGCGGCAAAACGGGCGCGGGCTTCGAAGCGTGGAAGGCGGAGTTCGCGCAGGAAGCAAGGGCCAGCGGTGTAGGCTCGAAGGGTCTGGCCGCTCTGGCTAGTGCGACCTACGCAAAAAGGACGATCGCCGCCGACCGCGCTATCCACAAGGCTTTCGGTGGCTCGGTGGATGCTTTCATGAAGCGCCGTGGCGCGTCCACGATCATTTCCAAGGGCCGTTCACTGAAGAAGTCGAACGCGGCGCTGTTCGACAAGATCGAACGGACCTACGGCGTGACGCCGGGTGTGTTGCTCGCCATCTGGGGGATGGAGACCGGCTTCGGTTCCTTCTTGGGCAAGCAGAATACGGTCTCTGCCATTGTAACGCTCGCCTATGATTGCCGCCGCCCGGAGTTCTTCTACCCGCATGCTGTTGCAGCCCTGAAACTGGTTGATCGCGGCGCGTTGAGCGCCTCGTCGGTCGGCGCCATGCATGGCGAGATTGGCCATACGCAGTTCCTGCCCGGAAATGTCTTGAAATACGGGGTCGGCAGCGGAAATCTGCGCGACAAGGCCACTGCGTTGGCTTCCACCGCCAACTTCCTCAAGGCTCATGGTTGGCAGGCGGGTGCCAGCGCACAGGCGAATCTCGGTGCAATTGCCGGCTGGAATGACGCGAGCAACTATCAACAGGCCATCGCCCGCATCGCCACGGCGATCGACGGCGAGTGATACAAGTCTCTATTCGACGGAAAGCCCGGCCATGCGCCGGGCTTTTTTTGTCTGTCGATGGTCTGAGGTTACGACTGCCGCCGCTCGGCCCCGCCTCGGGAACGAAGGCATGAAGCAGAGAAGCTAGTTCGGCGAACCGAGCGCCTTGTCCATCGCTTCCCTAACCTCGGCCGGCCACGTGTTCACCGCCGGCCACGCATCCGGCTCGGGCTTGTCGCCGCGGCGGGCGAAATAGAGCTTGTGGTTGGCCGGATCGATCGCCATGAAGCCGTCGTCGCCGCCGCAATCATGCGGGATGCAGCCGCTGGCGTGGAAGACGCCCGAGGTGGTTTTCTCGGTGCCGCCGCCGACCAGCAGGCTGGTCGCCATGTCGGGCATCTCCTTGCCGAGCAGCGACGCGGCTTGCCTGTAGACGGCCTCGTTATGGAAGGCATCGACGATGCTGTCGTATTTCGCCGGGTCGACATCTTTCCAGCCTGTACCCGGCTCCGGCATGTAGGCGAGGTTGCCCGAGGTCGACAACCCGCCGGTCGGCGACCATTGCAGCGCCGGCTTCGATTCGCCCGGCAAGAGATTGGGCACGAAATAGATGGCGCCGTCGGATAGCGCGGCAGGCGGGGCGCCGCATTCGTCCTGCTCGACGGTGGTCGTTTGGATCGTGCCGCCTTCCGGCTTCCACACGATCACCTTGGCCGGACCGCATTGATTGCCGCCGTCGCCGACATCGACCAGCGCCACCGTGACGCCGCCGACCTCGACAATCCTGTCGAAGAAGACATCGTAATTGCGCGCCAGCTGCTTGCCGTCATAGGCCAGCACCTTCTCGCCATAGTCTTCCTGCTGGGTGATGGTCAGCTGCCCATTCTCGAACGGGACCGGTGCTTGGCCGTCATCCTCGGCCAGGGCCGCATTGCTCGACGCGCCCAGGTCGGCGGCCCCGCCGGACGCATCGTCAGCCGGCACGAGCACCGTGTCGGTCTGTGCATGCGCGCCAGCCACCGGCATCAGAGTCCACGCCAGCGCCCAGGCGCCGGCAAGCAGCGAACGTGTCATGCCTGTCCCTCCGTTCAGCCGCCACGAGCCCGGCCTGTCGCGGCCGGGGTCATCGTACCGTTCAGGCCCAGGGCCGCAGCTCGGCGTTCTTCTTCTCGAACGAGGCGATGGCGTCGGCCTTCTCCATGGTCAAGCCGATATCGTCGAGCCCGTTCAAGAGGCAGTGCCGCTTGAAGTCGTCGAGGTCGAACTTGACCACGCCGCCGTCCGGTCCGCGGATTTCCTTGGCTTCGAGGTCGATCGACAGCGTTGCGTTGGACCCGCGCGAGGCGTCGTCCATCAGCTTGTCCAGATCCTCCGGGCTGACGGTGATCGGCAGGATGCCGTTCTTGAAGCAGTTGTTGTAGAAAATGTCGGCGAACGAGGTCGAGATGACGCAGCGTATGCCGAAGTCGAGCAGCGCCCACGGCGCATGCTCGCGCGACGAGCCGCAGCCGAAATTGTCGCCGGCGACCAAGATCTGCGCCTTGCGGTAGGCCGGCTTGTTGAGCACGAAGTCGGGGTTTTCCGAGCCGTCGTCCGTGTAGCGCATTTCGGCAAACAGTCCGCTGCCGAGCCCGGTGCGCTTGATCGTCTTGAGATAATCCTTGGGAATGATCATGTCGGTGTCGACATTGACGATCGGCATCGGCGCGGCAACGCCGGTGAGCTTGGTGAATTTTTCCATAGGTCTTGCCCGTCTTCTTTTCGCTGCGGGGATGTATTGGCGCCCGGTTTACACAAAGCTGCAGGCAAATAAAAGGCGGCTGTTTTCGCAAGCTTTGGTCCTAGAGCACGGACCGCTTCAAAGTTGCCGCCCTATGGTGCACCTTGGCCGGCATGACAACACGTCCCAAAGTACTCTACGCCACCGAACCGAACCTCGACGCAGCCGAGTTCCGCCGCGTGCTGGTGGAATCCGGCCTCGGCGTCACTCGGCCCATCGATGACGACGTCCGTCTGAAGGCGATGCTTGCCAATGCAGATCTGGTGTTGACGGCGCGCCTCGATGCGCCTGGCAAGCCGCTGATTGGCCTCGCCCGAGGCATCACCGACTTCTCGTGGGTGTGCTATATTTCCGAGCTCGCCGTCTGCAAATCGGCGCAAGGGCTCGGCATCGGCAAGGGCCTGCTCGACGAAGCGCGGCGGCAGCTCGGGCCATCCGTCGCCATGTCACTGATCTCCGTGCCCGACGCCGTCGGCTTCTACGAACGGATCGGCATGACGCGGATGGCGGACGCGTTCTGGTTTGGCCGCGAGCGCTGACGGCTGGCCTTGCGGTGCGGAACCCTTTGATGCCCGCCAGCGTCAGATCACATTCAACTCCCTGAAAGCCCGCCCCTCAGCGACACGGCTGTACCCAAACGCCGAGCAGTCCACCGTGCGGTAGCCGCCATGCACGATCAGCTCGGCCAGCGCCTTGCCGACCGCCGGCGCCTGCTGCAGGCCGTGGCCGGAAAAACCATTGGCGAAGAGAAAATTCTGCACCTGCGGATGCGGGCCGATCACCGCGTTTTGGTCGAGCGTGTTGTAATCGTAATGGCCGGCCCAGGCGCGCGTCGCCTTGATCGCCTCGAAGGCCGGAATGCGGGTCGCCAGCACTGGCCAGATTACCTCTTCGAACAGCGGCCAGTCGGGCTCGAAATCGCTGGGATCGGCGGGGCCGTCGCCGTCTTCCGGTTCGGCGCCGCCGGTGATGTAGATCGAGCCTTCTGGCCGGACATAGATGCCTGAGGGATCGACCAGCAGCGGCATGTCGTCATATTTCTCGCGCGCCTCGAAGATGAAGACATTGCGCTTGCGCGGTTCCACCGGCAGCACCAGTCCGGCCATTGCCGAGACTTTTCCGGCATTCGGCCCGGCGGCGTTGACGACGATGCCGGCGTCGAGCCTTTCGCCATTGTCGAGGCTGACGCCGGTGACACGGTCGCCCTGCCGTTCGATGCCGGTCACGTCGGCGGTGATGAAATCGATCTTTTTGTCGCGCAGCGCCTTGCGGAACAGCATCAGCATGGCATGCGCGTCGAACCAGCCCTCGCCGCTGCGGCCATAGGCGCCGGCGGTGATGCCCTCGGCCGACAGCCATGCAAACCGGCGGACGAGCGCCTCCGCATCCTCAAGCACGATGTCGGCGCCCTCGGCCAACTGCGTCTGGTGGTTGGCCTCAAGGATCGGCAACCCGTTCTCGCCGGCAAGGATGAGGTAGCCGCCTTCGCGAAAACCGATATCGGCGTCGGCCCCGAACTCTTCCGTCAGCCGCCGGAACAGTTTCAGCGTGAACTGCGACAGCCGGATGTTTTGCGGAATCGAAAACTGCTGGCGGATCGAAGCGCAGGACAGCGTCGTTGCCGCATGGGCAAACTGCGGGTCGCGCTCGACCAGCGCGATCGAGCCCGAAAACCCTTCCGCGCGCAAATAATAGGCGATCGAGGAGCCGACGATGGCTCCGCCGATGATGACGACGTCGTAGCGCACTTTTTCGCTTCTCCAGTTCTGAAGCATGATCCCGAAGCCGGTTTTCTGAAACGATCATGCTGCAATTCATACAGCCGGCAAGATGATCTCGAAGCGCGTGCCGCGCTCGGAGTCAACCAGGCGGATCGTGCCATCATGCGCTTTCAGCAGGGCCAGAACGATGCCGAGGCCCATGCCGGTGCCGCCGCAATCGCGGCGTGTGGTGAAGAATGGCTCGAAAATACGCGCGCGGTTGCTCGGCGAAATGCCGGCGCCGTCGTCGCTCACCTGGATCGTCGCCTTGCCGCCTGCGCTCGCCGCCGTGATCGAAACCAGCGTCGCGCCATGCCTTGCCGAATTGTCGATGAGATTGGCGAGCACGATCGCTGCGTTCTCGGCCGAGATGCGCAGGCCGGTCTCGCCGCCCGCCTCAATACGAAGCGCCAGCCTGTCCCCGGTCGGCAACAGCGCCAGGGCCGCACTGAGCGACGTGCTTTCGCCGCTGGGCGCAAGATTTTCGGCGCGCGCCAGGTCGAGCAGACGACGCACCAGCAGATTGAGCCGCCCGGCGTCGGTGACGATATTGTCTGAAAACCGCCGCCGCTCGGCCTCGTCCATTGCGCTACCTGAATCGCGCAGCAGTTCGGCCGCCCCCTGGATCGCCGTCAGCGGCGATTTGAGCTCGTGCGAGACATGGGTGGCGAAGGTCTGGATGCTGTCGGAGCGCGCATGCAGCTTTTCGGCCATCTCGAGGAAAGCGTCGGACAGCGCTGCCATCTCGCGCGTGCCATGATGGTCGAGCGGCCTGATCGCTGCTCGATCACCGGCGGCGATCCGCTTTGTCCGCTCCATCAGCGCGTAGATCGGCCGGCTGACGGTGCGCAGGAAGATCAGGCCGATGAGCAGCGTGCCGCCGAGGATGGCGATCGCCGCCAGCACCACCTTGCCGCGCTCGCCATAAAGATGCTTGACGATGTTGTTCGGCGTCCGCGACAGATAGACGACGCCGGCGACCTTGCCGTCGACGGCGACCGGCATGGCGACGAAGACGCGGACTCTCGTGCCGCGGCTGACCGAATAGAGCGAAGGTGAAGGCTGGTTCGGAACCCTCTGCCGGAGCGCGCTGGCATAGCGGCCGGCAAGTGCTGCGCGAACCTCGCCGACGGCGCCGAGCGACAGGCCGATCTCCTCGCGTCCGGCGATGACGACGCCTTTTGGGTCGAGCAGCCGAAAGCCGGCAAGCGTGGTTTTCTGCGTCTCGGCAAGAATACCCGACAGCCGCGCGCCGATCGCCGTGAAGGCGGGATCGACGGTGGCGACCGTCGCCGCAGGCCGTGTCGCCAGAACCCTGTCGGACGCAAGATCGAGGCTTGGCTCGATCGGCCGGTAGGGAGAGTCCGGATTGTCGCTGTCGGCAGGCACGGCCGCGCCGAGCTTTTCAGCCGGGATGCCGGCGTCGCGGACCTCTTGCGCATGGATGGCGGCAAGGGCGGCGCCCTGCGCGATCAGCTCGGCCTCGGCCTGGCGGATCAGCTGGTTCTCGTAGAGCCTGAAGAAGAACAGGCCGACCAGCGGCAGCGCCATCACCATGATCAGGATGGCGACAACGATGGTGGCGAGGCGCGGCCGCCATTTATGCGCGGTCACGCGCCGCACCGGCCGAGCCGGAAGCCGACGCCATGCACGGTCTCGATCGCATCTGTGCAGCCGGCCGCCGCCAGCTTGGCGCGGATGTTGCGGATATGGCTGTCGACGGTGCGGTCGGCGACATGGATGTTGCCGGCATAGGCATTGGCCATCACCATGTCGCGCCCAAGCACATGCGCCGGGCGCGCCAGAAACCCCTTCAGGATGGCGAATTCGATCGAGGTCAGCACCAGCGGCCTGCCGTCGAAGCTGGCGGCGTGGCTGGCCGGCAGCAAAGCCAGTCTGCCATGCGAGAATTGCCTGTCGTCGGCCTGTTCGGCTTTTGCCGGGCGGGCGCGCCGCAGGATGACGTTGACGCGGGCGACCAGCTCGCGCGGGCTGAACGGCTTGGTGACATAGTCGTCGCCACCCATTTCGAGCCCCAGGATGCGATCGATTTCTTCATCACGCGCGGACAGGAACAGCACCGGCACATCGGATGTGTGCCGCAGCCGCCGGCAGACCTCCAGCCCGTCCATCTCCGGCATGCCGATGTCGAGCACGACAAGGTCGGGCGCGCGGCGCTCGATCGCCTGCAAGGCGGCGGCGCCGTCGGCTACCGCAACCGTTTTCATGCCGGCCTTTTCAAGCGCGAAACAGATGATCTCGCGGATGTGCGGATCATCGTCGGCGATCAGGATGTGATGCGGCATCGATCAGCGGCCCGGCACGAAGGGTTCGGAGCCCTGAGGAACCACGAACGGGATAGACGTGTCGAGAGTGCGAAGGAGCCGCCAGTCGCGAAAGCTCCAGGCGCGCCAGTTTTCCTGGGCCGCGCGGTAGCGGGCCTCGTCCTGTCCCAGCAAACGGGCGAGTTCGCGGTAGGGGGAAAAGCTGGCCGCCTTCGTCCTGGCCTGCTGCTCGAGGAAGCGATCGAGTGCCGGCCGGGCGCTGGGACCGAGCGAACGCAGGTACCAGAAATCGAGCTCGGTTCCGTGGCCCGTCATTTCGAATGAGTGCTCGACATGTAGTTGGCGATCAGGGCGGCAAAATTGATTAACGAGCAGGCATAAAGCGTCGCCGATAGCGTCAGAAGATTGGCGGAAAGCAGCCATTCATTGGATTTTCCGAGCGCGATGCGGGCGATGATCAGGGCAAGGCCCGCCGCCACCAGCCCCATCCAGACGAAGGCGGCGACGCGCCAGTAGGTCAGCGCATAGATGCCGACATAGAGTTCAAGCCGCAGGATCGACGAGATGACCAGCACGATGTTCTGCGCCACCCAGACATAGACCAGCCGGCGGATGAACGGATCGCTGGAAGTGGCACTTCCCGGCCTGAGCGCCGCCAGCACGAAACCGGCGGCGAGCAGCGCCGTGACGATCAGCGGATAGGCGCCGCGGTGCGCATAGGCGGCGTAGGTCAGCCCGTCGGGCAGGGCGATGCCGCCCCACAGATAGGTGGCGTCGAGCGCGGTCTGCATCGCGAACAGGATGTTGAAGATGACCAGCGCGCGAAGGATGGCGGCCTTGCCGAAGATGATGTCCTCGATCGCCCTGGCGGGTTTTGTCGTCGTCGTCACCGCGCTGACAGGGACAGGTGTCACCCGACGCGCAATGCGGCGCAAGAAGCGCGGCAGGCGCGGGCGCAAAAAAGCCCAGACGCCGGCAAGCACGACCAGCCAGAAGGCCAGCCGCGGCAGCTGGATGAGGTCGAGCAGTGCGTGGAGATCGATCAGCGACAGCCAGTATTCGATAACCGGATTGGCGGCGCCGAACAGCGCCAGAAACACTGCGCCCAGGGTCAGCGGCATGATCCAGACGGCGATCGCCGCGAAGCCGATGCGCCGCCGGCCAAGCCGCCGCGCCGCCTTGCGCCAGCGGACGAAATCGTGGACGAACCGAAACGGCGCTGCGAGCAGGAACAGCGCGACCTGGCCGGCAATGCGGGCAAATCCGCGCCGCAGCCGCCCGACCAGCGAAAGCGTAAAGACGGCCAGCGCCGCAAGCCCGATCGCGACGGACAGCGCGCTGACATTTTCAAGGAACGGCAGTAGCCCGACAAGCAGGGCAACGGGTTTGAACCAGGCCCGGCCGGCGCCGAGCATCGACGGCTGGAGCGCCGCGGCCGCGGCGGCCAGCGTCATGCCGAACAGGAAGAGCGTGATGCCGACCGGCTGTCCATAGAAGAAGAAATCGGCCAGCGCGGCAAGCAGGACGGCAACGCCGAAGCGCGCGCAAGTGCCCGGCGCGGCGGTAAGCAGCGATGTCATGATCGGGTTTTCTCAGCGGCTTTGATCCGGCCGGGGGGCGGAGATTTGCGGATGAAGGGAAAGAGAGTCGCCGAACGCGGCGGATCGATGAGCCAGCAACCGTCATCGCGGAGGGGCAGGGACCAACGGGGCTTTTCGCGCTCTTGCATGCGCCCTTTTCGCCGGCCGAAATGCAGGCAGCGAGGCGGGTCCGAGGAGATTTTCCGCAATGTTGTGCAGTTTTTGTGCAGGGTCAGGAATCACTTCAGCTTTGAATCCGCCCCGTCACCCCTTTCCGGGCGCTTGCGCTGCCCTCACCTGCCTGCCGGCATCCTCTCCCCGTATAGTGACGGGGAGAGGGGTGCTCTCATCGCCGGTTTCGCCAATCACCTGCGTTGCAAGAATGGCGTCGAGGCTGCGCCAGCCCCTTCTCCCCGTCCCTATACGGGGAGAAGTGCCCGGCAGGGCGATGAGGGGCGGCGCCAACTTCGATGATTGGCTTGCATCCAATGCAAGCTATGACTGCCCGAAGCGATTGCCCTGTGTGCTTGCTTCGATCGCCTCCAGGCGGCATAGATCAGGCATGACTGAAACCTGCCGCCCGCGCCGCTCGGTGCTTTACGTCCCGGCCTCGAATGACAAGGCGCTGGCCAAGATCTCGTCGCTGGCCTGCGATGCCGTCATCATCGATCTCGAAGATGCCGTCGCCCCGGCCGATAAGGTTTTTGCGCGCGAAAAACTGGCTGATATTTTCGCTCACCGCGCAAACCTGCGCTGCGAAATGGTCGTGCGCATCAACCCGCTCTCCAGCGAATGGGGCGCCAAGGACTTGCTGGCGGCGGCAAGCTGCGAGCCCGACGCCATCCTGCTGCCCAAGGTCGACACGCCGCGCGACGTCCTGGAAGCCGGCGACGTCCTCGACGACAATTTTTCACCCGACGCGGTGAAGCTGTGGGCGATGATCGAGACGCCCAAGGCGCTGCTCAACATCGGCCCGATTGCCGAGCTTTGCCGCGATCCGGCCTCGCGGCTGGTCTGTTTCGTTGCCGGAACGAACGACCTGGTCAAGGACACCGGCATTCTCGCTACGCCCGACCGGCGCTATCTCACGCCATGGCTGATGCAGATGGTACTCGCAGCACGCGCCGGTGGCCTCGACCTGCTCGACGGTGTCTTCAACGATTTTCGTGATCTGGACGCTTTTGCGCGCGAATGCACGGAAGCAGCCGCCATGGGGTTCGACGGCAAATCGCTGATCCACCCGGCCCAGATCGATGCCGCAAACCGCGCCTTTGCACCATCTGCCGAAGCCGTGGCCGAGGCGCGTGCGGTCAAGGAGGCCTTCGCGCTTGCCGAAAATGCCGGCAGGCAAGTCATTGCGCTGAACGGAAAAATGCTCGAGCGGCTGCATCTGGCGCAGGCCGAGAAACTGCTGGCGAAGGCGGCCGCCAGCGCGGCATGATTGGCAACTTATCACAGGAATGAAAAATGAAACTCTACCGCTTTCTGTCCGGCCCGGACGATTCCAGCTTCTGCCACAAGGTGACGGCGGCGCTGAACAAGGGCTGGCACCTGTTCGGCTCGCCAACCTATTCCTACGACAAGCAGACCAAGGTCATGCGCTGCGGCCAGGCCGTGGTGAAGGATGTCGAGGGCCAGGAATACGGCCCTGGCACCAAGCTCAGCGATTGGTGACATCGCATCGAGCATAAACATCTTCCAGATGTCGGCGGGCCAGCACCCCCTCTGTCCTGCCGGACATCTCCCCCCTCAAGGGGGGAGATCGGATGTCGCATCGGCTTTCGCCAATCTTCAGAGTTGCAGGGTGTGCGGTGCGGGCCAAAGCTGCCAGTCTCCCCCCTTGAGGGGGAGATGTCCGGCAGGACAGAGGGGGGCCGCGAAGGAATGAGACGTCGATCCCTTTACTCGGCCGCCTCTTCGATCCGCTCCATATCATCGTCCGACAGGCCGAAATGGTGGCCGATCTCGTGGATCAGCACATGGGTGACGATATCGCCCAGCGTCTCCTCGTTCTCGGCCCAGTAGTCGAGGATGGCGCGGCGGTAGAGCGTGACGCGGTTCGGCCCCTCGCCGGTCTGCGGATTCCAGCGCTCGGCGATGCCGCGCCCCTCGAACAGGCCGAGCAGGTCGAAAGGCGTTTCCAGCGACAGGTCGTCCATGATTTCGTCGGTCGGGAATTCGGCGATCTGGATGACGATCTCGCCGGTCAGCTTGCGAAACTCCTCCGGCAGATGGGCGTAAGCTTCTAGCGCCAGGAACTCCATTTCCTCCATCGACGGCGAAAGCTCGTCGTGCCAGGTACGGGTTTTGTAGATGCGGGCCATGCTTTGTCCTTCTGATCCCGGCATATAGGCTTTCGCGCCGGACTCGGCAATTAGCCGGGTTGCCGCCTTTCGCTGACAGGAATAAATTCCCCATGACTCCGCTTGACTCTTCGGCCGCCCTCTGGAATCTATTAGAACATAACAGGAACAATTGTGAGTGGAAGCTGACCGTCATGGCGACAAGCGCCGTGGCGCGGGAGACTGTTTTTGCCCTGCGCCGCCAGATCGCGAAGATCGAGGGAACGCTGCCCGAGCGCCTGCAGGCGCCGGCCGCAGCCCCCGTTGATGCGCCCCGGAATCCAACAGCTGATGTCACGCCCAAAAAAATCACGCCCAAAAATCTGACAATCGTCCGCCGCGGCCTCGCCGTGGCGCCGCCCGATGCGTTTCTGCGCACCGGCGCCGAAGATCTCGATACTGCGCTCGGCGGCGGCCTGCCGAAGGCGGCGCTGAGCGAGATCCATGGCGCCGCGACCCGCGATGCCGGGGCCGTCGCCGGCTTCGCCCTGTCGCTCGTCAGCCTGATCCTCAAACAGGGGCCGCGACTGCCGGTCCTGTGGATCGGCACCGCGGAAATCTTCCGCGAGGCCGGCTTCCCCTATGCCACAGGACTTCATCGCCTTTTCGGCATCGAGCCGGAGCAATTGCTGTTTTCCGAGGCGCCAAGGCTCCTCGATGCGCTGTGGACCGCCGAGGAGGCCGCCCGGATGACGGCGCTCGCCGCCGTCATCCTCGAAATCCGCGGCAGTCCGCAGCGGCTGGACCTCACCGCGACGCGGCGGCTGCACGCCCGGGCACAGAGCGCCGGCGGGCCGGTGTTTTTGCTGCGCCAGGCCGGCGAACCCGAGCCGACGGCGGCACCCGTCCGCCTCGTCCTGTCGGCGGCGCCGTCGGCACCACGCCAGACGATCGCCGGGCCGCTCGCCGGCTCGATCGGCCGTTCCGCCTTCACCGTCAGCATCGGCAAGAGCCGCACCGCCTTGCCAGGACAATTCACACTGGAGTGGAACCCCGATGAACGCAGTTTCGAGGAAAGAAGGGCCGGGGAAAGACGGCAAGAACGGGCAGCGAATCCTGTCCCTGTGGTTTCCGCATCTCGCCGCGGAAAGGATCCTGCGCCAGCGTCTGGGGCGGTCCTGGCGTTCGCGGCCGTCGGATCACCTGCCGCTGGTGATCAGCCATCGCCAGGCGAACGCGCAGCGCATCGCCGCCCTCGACGAGCGGGCTGAGGCGCTTCATCTGAAGCGCGGCATGGGCATAGCCGACGCGCGCGCCATGCATCCGTCGATCGACGTCGTGGAAGCCGATCCCGAGGCCGACCGCCGCCTGCTCGAAAGCCTCGCCGACTGGTGCGACCGCTACACCCCGCTGGTGGCGATCGACGCAGCCGATGGCCTGTTCCTCGACGTCACCGGCTGCACCCATCTTTTCGGCGGCGAACGGGCGATGCTGGACGACATCCTGTCGCGCTTTTTCCATCAGGGTTTCGATGTCCGCGCCGGCCTTGCCGCCACACCAGGTGCAGCCTGGGCGGCAGCGCGGTTTTCTGGTGATCGCATCGTCCCCGGTGGCGAGGAGGAGGCGCTTCTCGCACCCTTGCCGCTGACGGCGCTGCGCATCGAGCCTGACATCCGCGCCAGCCTGGAAAGCGTCGGCCTGCGCACGGCGGGCGCCGTCATGGCAGCACCGCGCGCGCCGCTCGCCCGCCGCTTCGGCAGATCGCTGCTTTTGCGTCTCGACCAGGCGCTCGGCCGCCTCGACGAGGCGGTGTCGCCGCGCCTGCCGGTGGCGCCGCTTTCGGTCGAACGCCATCTCGCCGAACCGATCATGCTGACCGACGAAATAGAGCGGCTGGTGAAAATGCTGGCGACGACATTGAAGGCGGACCTCGAGCGCCGCGGCGAGGGCGCAAGAAGGCTGGCGCTGCTGCTTTTCCGCGTCGACGGGGCCGTCAGCCGCATCGCCGTCGGCACCTCGCGGCCGTTGCGCGAGCCGTTGCTGATCCAGAAATTGTTCCACGAGAGGCTTGCCGCGCTCGAACAGGACATCGATGCCGGCTATGGCTTCGATCTCGTGCGCCTCTCGGTGCTGTCGGCCGCGGCCTTCGACATGCAGCAGGCGGATCTGACCGGCGAGACGCGCGACGACGGCGCCGACATCGCGCTTTTCGCCGACCGCATCCGCGCCCGGCTCGGCGACAGCGCGGTTTTGAAACCGGTCGCCGTCGAGAGTCATCTGCCCGAGCGCGTCGTCGCCATGCTTCCCTATGCGGAGGCGCCGCAAAGGGTCTCTGCGCCGAAGCAGCCGGACAAGATACAAGACACTTCCAGGCCTGTCTTGCGGCCGGAACGGCCGATCCGGCTGTTCCGTTCGCCCGAACCGATCGAGGTGCCGGCCACCGAAATGCCTGAAGGACCGCCGCTGAACTTCCGCTGGCGGCGCGCGCTCTACCGGGTGGCGCGCGCCGAAGGGCCGGAACGCATCGCCCCGGAATGGTGGCGGGAGGCAGCGGGGCAGGAAGCGACCCGGGATTATTTCCGCATCGAGGATAGCGACGGCCGCCGTTACTGGCTTTATCGCCAGGGTCTCTACGGCGCCTCGCAGGCGGCGCCGCGCTGGTTCATGCATGGGGTCTTCGCATGAATGCGCTGGCGGTCGTCCCCTATGCCGAATTCGGCATCCAGTCGAATTTCTCGTTCCTGCGCGGCGCCTCGAAACCGGAGGAGCTGGTGGTCGCGGCAAAGTTTTTGGGCTTTTCGTCGATCGGGCTTGCCGACCGCAACACGGTGGCTGGCGTCGTGCGCGCCTGGCAGCAGGCCAAGGTGGAAGGTCTTTCCTGTCATCCCGGCTGCCGCCTGGTTTTTTGCGATGGCACGCCCGACGTTCTCGCCTATCCGCAGGACCGCAAGGGCTGGGGCCATCTGTGCCGCATGCTGACGCAGGCCAATATGCGCGACGACAGCGAAAAGGGCGCACCGCTGCTCTATCGCGACGACCTTTTCGAATGGGGCGATCGCATGTCGCTGGCGATCCTGCCCGATCTGTCGACGCCGGCCGAGGATCACCTCAGGCTGATCAGCCGCCTGAAAGATCGCTTCGGCAAGACCCTGCGGCTTGCCGTTTCGCCGGATTATCACGGCAACGACCGCTACCGTATCGAGCAGGCGGCTGCCATGGCCGAGGCATCAGGCATTCCGCTGATGGCGACCAACGACGTTCTTTACCATACGTCCGAACGGCGCCGGTTGCAGGACGTGCTGACGGCGATCCGCCTCAACGTGCCTGTTGCCGAAGCCGGGCTGGAACTGGCGGCCAATGCCGAGCGCCATTTGAAGCCGCCAATGGAGATGGCGCGGCTGTTCCGGCGGCATCCGCAGGCACTGGCGCAAACCCAGCACTTTGCCGGCGAATTGAGCTTCTCTCTCAGTGACCTCCAATACAACTATCCCGACGAACCGACGGAATCGGGCCTCGGGCCCCAGGCCGAACTGGAAAGGCTGGCTCTGGAGGGAGCCGCGATACGCTACCCCTCGGGCGTTCCCGCCGATGTGACCAGGCGCATCCGCGAAGAACTCGCTTTGATCGAGCGCCTGAATTATGCGCGCTATTTCCTGACAGTCTACGACATCGTCAAATTCGCCCGCAGCCAGGGCATACTCTGCCAGGGACGTGGCTCCGCGGCCAACTCGGTGGTCTGCTATTGCATCGGCATCACCGAAGTGGGGCCCGAGCGGATCGATTCGCTTTTCGAGCGTTTCATTTCCGAGGAAAGAAACGAGCCGCCCGACATCGATGTCGATTTCGAGCATGAAAGGCGCGAAGAGGTCATCCAGTATATCTACTCGAAATACAGCGCCAAGCGCACCGCGCTTGCCGCGGCCGTCGTCAGCTACCGGGGCCGCTCGGCGATGCGCGAAGTGGCCAAGGCGATGGGCCTGTCGGACGATGTCAGGAGCGCGCTGTCCAGCTCGATCTGGGGCTGGTCGACCTCGGAGCTCGGCGAAAAGGAGACCGGGGCCGGCGGCCTAGATCAAACCGATCCGTCGACAAGGCAGGTGATCGAATGCGCCAACGAGATCATGGGCTTTCCCCGTCATCTGTCGCAGCATGTCGGCGGCTTCGTCATCACCAGGGACCGGCTCGACGAGATCGTGCCCATCATCAAGACGGCGATGGACGAACGCAAGATGGTCGAGTGGGACAAGGACGATCTCGACGCGGTGAAAATCCTGAAAGTCGACGTGCTGGCGCTCGGCATGCTGACCTGCCTGCAGCGCGCCTTCACGCTGCTTGAAGATCATTATCCCGATGCGCGCGATGATTTTGGCCGGCCCTATGTGCTGGCCACCCTCCCTGCCGAGGACAAACATGTCTACGACATGATCTGCCGCGCCGACACGATCGGCGTCTTCCAGATCGAATCGCGCGCCCAGATGTCGATGCTGCCGCGGCTCAGGCCGAAAACATTCTATGACCTCGTCATCGAGGTGGCGATCGTGCGGCCCGGCCCGATCCAGGGCGACATGGTCCACCCCTATCTGCGCCGCCGGCAGGGCAAGGAAAGGCCCGAATATCCCAAGCCGGAACTGGAAGAGATACTCGGCAGGACGCTGGGCGTGCCGCTGTTCCAGGAGCAGGCGATGAAGATCGCCATTGTCGCCGGCGGCTTCAGGCCGGGCGAGGCCGATGAACTGCGCCGCGCCATGGCCACCTTCAAGCGCACCGGCACGATCGGCAATTATCGCAAGCGGATGGTCGACGGCATGATTTTGCGGGGTTACGAGAAGGACTTCGCCGAGCGCTGCTTCAAGCAGATCGAGGGTTTTGGCGAATATGGCTTTCCCGAAAGCCATGCCGCCTCCTTCGCCCTGCTGGTCTATGCCTCCTGCTGGTTCAAGACCTTCTATCCCGACGTGTTCTGCGCCGCGATCCTGAATTCCCAGCCGATGGGGTTTTATCAGCCGGCTCAGCTTGTCCGCGACGCGCGCGACCATGGCGTCGAAATCCGCGAGGTCGACGTCAATTTTTCCGGTTGGGATTGCGCGCTGGAGGAAGTGCCTTTCGACCCGGCCGGCATCCTCGACCGCCATGCCGAAATGCGCGGCATCATCCGGACCAGCCATGCCGTCCGGCTGGGTTTTCGCCAGGTCAAGGGCCTGTCGAAAGAGCGCATGGAGGTGTTTGTCGCCAGACGTGGCGACGGCTACGCATCCGTTCGCGATGTCTGGCTGCGCTCGGGCCTCCACGTCGACGAGATCGAGAAGCTGGCGCAAGCCGACGCTTTCCGTTCGCTCGGCCTCGACCGCCGCGACGCCCTGTGGGCGGTCCGCGCGCTCGACGGCAGGAGTGCCACGGAGACCCTGCCGCTGTTCGACCGGCCGGCGATCCGCTTGCGCGATCTCGAACCCGAGACCAGGCTGCCGACAATGCCGCTCGGCGAGCACGTCGTCCACGACTACCGTTCGCTCGGCCTGTCGCTGAAGGCGCATCCGTTGGCCTTTCTGCGCCAGCGGCTGGACCGTTCCGGCGTCACCCCCAATGCGCGCCTCGGCCAGGTTCGGGACGGCAAGCGCGTTTCGGTCGCCGGCCTTGTCCTGGTGCGGCAGCGGCCGGGTAACGCCAAAGCGATTTTCCTGACGCTGGAAGACGAGCAGGCGGTCGCCAACGTCATTTTTTGGGAAAGAACCTTCAACCGCTACCGGCCCATTGTCATGGGCGCGCGGCTGGTCCGCGTCACCGGCAAACTGCAGTCGGAATCGGACGTCATCCACATCGTCGCCGAGAAGGTCGAGGACCTGACACCCTGGCTGTCCGTGCTTTTGCAGGAGAAGCCCGATGTCCCTGTCGTGCAAAACGACCGGCAGGACATCGCGGGGAAGGCAGAAAGGGTTATGCCCAAGGGGCGCAATTTTCAATAGGGGATGTGTCGGCGGGACAGCGAAGGATCACCACGCTTCAGGACGGCCCACCCAACCGCGGCGGCGGCAATCCGTCGTCGAAGGGGAGCGAGCGTGCCTCCGAAGGCAGCATGATCGGAATGCCGTCACGCACCGGATAGGCAAGCCGCGCGACCCTCGAGATGAGCTCGCCGCGCTCCGGATCCCAGCTAAGCGGACCCTTGGTCAGCGGGCAGGCCAGCAATTCCAGCAGCTTGGGATCGACATTGACCTTCTTTCCCTCACGCCCGTCCACCATTTTTGCCAGTCCTCTCGTTCGTCCTCAGTCTTCGTGCGTTGACGCTGCCCCTCACCTGCCTGCCGGCATCCTCTCCCCGTATAGTGACGGGGAGAGGGACGCTCTCATCGATGGTTTCGCCAATCACCCGCGTTGCAGAACGTCCGCCAAGGCTGCCGAAAGCCCCTTCTCCCCGTCCCTATACGGGGAGAAGTGCCCGGCAGGGCGATGAGGGGCGGCGCCGACTTCCGCAATTGGCTTAGTCCCAGCGTTCCTTTTACTTTGCCTACTGCAAACTCGAGCCGAAATCCTCGTTTTCGCGTGCCAGCGCCATTTCGGTGATGGCGATCAGCGTTTCGGCGCGTGTCTTCAGGTCCGCCGCTTCGAGCAGCGCCTGTTTCTCGGCCGGCCCGTAGGGAGCCATCATCGACAGCGCATTGACCAGCATGGCGTTTTCGGCGCGGCTGACGCTTTCCCAGTCGGCTTCAAGATCGTTGGCCTGCAAATAGGCGCGAAATGCCTTGAGCAGCGCCGGCCGGTCGATCTCGGCCTCCGCCTGATCTTCGTCGAGATCGGTGAGAAAGGGCGCAAACCGGCACTGGCGGAAGGGCGTCTTGACCGCAAGCTCCTGCACGATGCGGAACCGGCACACACCTTGCAGCGAAATCAGGTAGCGGCCGTCGCCGCTCTCGGAAAGCGCGATGATGCGTCCGGCGCAGCCGACATTGCAAAGCGCCGGCTCGCCGTCGGCACGCCGCGCGCCGTCGAGGCTGGGCTGTATGACGCCGATCAGCCGCGGTCCGGCGATCGCCTCGTCCACCATCTCCAGATAGCGCGGCTCGAAAATGTTGAGCGGCATGCGGCCGCCCGGCAGCAGCAAGGCGCCTTCAAGCGGGAAGATCGGCACCGTCGGCGGGAAATCCGTATCGAGCCGGTAATGCGCGTTTCCCGCCTGCACGTCAAACCTCCGCTCGCTCCCTCAAGAAGCGCATCAAGCCCGCCCATCCCTTAGCAACCTGGCGCAAAATCGTCACCAGGCGAAGAACGGATCGGTCAGGCCTCCTAATCTGGCGCAGCCGTCGCCGACCGCAAGACCGTCACGCAAAAACAGCTTGAGGCTGCGCTCAGGAAAACAGCAGCGACGACAATTTGCGCCGCGCCGCCAGCGTTGCCTCGTCGGTCATGCCCCATGCCTCGAAGAACTGCAGCAACTGCGTCTTGGCGCCGTCGTCGTTCCACGAGCGATCGGCTTTGACGATCGCCAGCAGATTGTCGGCTGCGGCCATGCGCTCGCCGTTGGCGTTCTGGATCATGGCAAGCTCGAAACGTGCCTGATGATCCCCGGGGTTCTCAGCCAGGCGGCGCTCGAGCTCGGCCGGATTGCCAAGTGCTTGTGCCTGCACGGCGAGCGCCATCTTGGCGCGCACCGCGGCGAGCGGCGGCGCATCCTTTTTTGCTTCCGGCGCCCGCGCCAGCACGGCTTCGGCGCCCTCGGCATCGCCGGCCTCGAACAGCAGATCGCCCAGCCCGGCAATCGCTTCGATCGTCTCCGGCGCCTGTTCCAGGATCGCGTCGAAAATGTCCGCCGCGGTATGCACATCGCCGGCGGCGCGCGCCTCCGCGGCCGCGGCAAGCGCCTCGGCCACCTGCGGCGCACCATTGCCCTTGCCGCCGACCTTCTGGATGAAGGCGGCGATCTGGCTCTCGGGAATGGCCCCCATAAAACCGTCGACCGGCTGGCCGTCCTTGAATGCGATGACTGCCGGTATCGACTGGATGCCGAGCTGTCCGGCGATCGAAGGATGGTCGTCGATGTTCATCTTGACCAGCTTGACCTTGCCGCCGGCGGCGGTGACCGCCTTTTCCAGCAGCGGCGTCAGTTGCTTGCAGGGCCCGCACCATGGCGCCCAGAAATCGACGAGCACCGGCTGACGGCGCGATTCCTGGATGACGTCGGCGGCAAATGTGGCGGTCGTCGTCTCCTTGATGACGTCGGCAGCGACAGGCGGGTCGCCAAGCGCCACTTTCGCGGGGGTGGCGTCAGTGCCGCCATACTGCTCAGTGGTGGCATACTGTCCGGCATTGCTGCCAAACGGGCCGCCAAATTGATTGTTGTCGCTCATCTCGTGCCCTTTCGGTCGCCGCCCGGCCGCCAGCCCGGCGCAACATCCTTAATTCTCACTCAGAAGCCGGTTTGTCGTCATCCATGTGGCGATCATGCCGTGACTTTCAAGATAACAGCATCATGCCCGGTTGCCTCGACGAATTTGACCAGGTCGGCGGCGGCGATCGATGTCGTTGCCTCGTTGGTCAGCGGATGGGCGTTGATGACGGCATGGCGCATCAACTCCTGGTCGAGAACGACCTTGACCCGCAACTGCGTATCATTGATCAAGCCGAACACGGTGACCGCACCCGGTACGACGCCGAGAAGCTCCATCAGCATCTCCGGCTTGCCGAAGGAAACGCGCCCGGCGGCGCCGATGATTTGGTGGATCTGCTTGAGATCGACCACCGCCTCCTCAGCGACGCTGACCAGGAAGAAATTGTCCTTCCTGTCCTTGAGGAACAGATTCTTGGTATGCCCGCCGGCGATTTCCCCGCGCAGCGCCTGCGAATCGGCGACCGTGAACAGCGGCGGATGGCGGAGCGTCGAGACCTCGATCCCGAGATCGGCGAGAAAGGCGAAAAGCTCGGCTTCGGTTTTCGCCATGTCGTTTCTTGTCGGACTTTCTTGTTGTTGCGGTTTGGCTTGTTGTCGTGGTTGGATCATGCCGTTTACGGCCAATGACGCGGCCGAGACAAGACCATTGCGCAGCAAGGCTGCCGATTGCATTCCCATCCGCGCTGGGAAGGCTCGTTTACGTCGCCGGGTGCGGCCAAAAAACCTGCGACTTCCCTGTTGCAATCGCCGCGCCCTTCAGCCATATAGGCTCGGCTTGCGGCCCAAACGCCGCGCGAGCGGGTGTAGCTCAGGGGTAGAGCACAACCTTGCCAAGGTTGGGGTCGAGCGTTCGAATCGCTTCACCCGCTCCAGTTTCCCCAAGGGGAATCAAGCCATCGAAAAGCCGCGGTTCGCCGCGGCTTTTTCGTTTTCGGGGTTGTCGAAATCGCAGTTGGCTTAGGCAGCTCAGAAGGCCATGGTTACCGCGCGGTTACGAGTTCGCGAAGCTAAGAAGTCGTATGGGATCGCGACGTCACCAGGTCTCCCTGAAGTGCGCCTTTGCCACAGATTGCGCCTATCTCTCTACAAATTTTTCCCTTTCATTTTCGGCGATTGCATAGGGATTGCTGAGATCGAAATCATCTTCTGGCGGTCCAATTCGCATTGTTTTGGCGATATGATCCAGCGTCGGCTTAACGCCATCGATCGCCTTTATTGCCGGCTCCAGGACGGTAAGCGGACTGTAGCTGAACTTGCGATCATCACTTTCTACCAGCTGGGGAAGCCAGCCGCGTGCGAGTTCAACATTGCCATGGAAGTCGGTAATTGCCAGAACCACCTCCGGGGCAAGCAGGCCCAATTTGTTTGCGAGCGCCTTGTAGAGCAACGGCTCTTGAAGTCGGGTCAACTCGAGGAAGTGTTTGTCGAACGTACCACCTCTCATTTCAGTCTTCGCCACGATGTTGGCCGTTCGTGCTAATTCCTTCCTAATGAGGACGATCTCGCCGTATAGGGCCGCAGCGACCGAGTCGGCTTCCTCCCACGAAGCAGGGCATCCCTTCTGCGGTTTAGCCGAAAATTGACGAGTGCGCCGACGACAAGCGCGCAGATACCGAACAAAAAGCCGGCAAACGAGCCTAGCAAGCTCGCTTGCGCACCCTGTAGTTCTGACAGCCATTGCCACATCCCTAACCCCTCTCAAGGCTACGCCAACTTTCGCAAACAATGGCTGCCTAGCACATTGGATTTCTTGACAGCCTCGACTTTGCGCACTCTTGTGTCCGAACCTTTTGCCGGCAGCCTGGACCTGAGCCTGCGCAGAAGGGCAACTATCCGCGGCTGCCTCAGCTACACCCTTATTTCAGGATCGACCCAGGTCGCGATCTCAGACAGTGTCGCTTTGAACTTTGGGAAGTCCGTCGTCCATCCAGGTAGGTTCAGCTTCTCGAAGATATTCGAGAGTTTGCTCCGCCTTTGAGTATCCCCAGGCTAGTTTCAAGATCGACTTTCCACATGACCTGCGCGTCAGAGGATGTGCGGTGCTTCTCAATATTCGCGCGCTGCCGCACCATCTGCGGCTTAACGGTTTGGTCGGGCAGCCGGTCCTCGTCAGTCAAGGCACACCAGCGAATCCCCAGCGCGGACGCGATGTAGGCGAACGAGGGAATGGCGGTGCAGCTGCCACACAAGGTGATGCTTACCGCATGGCCATCAAGATCAAAGCCCAGCTTTTCCATTCCGTATTTCAAGCTGAAGGTATCGGATGGACCTTCGCAGAACACTGCTGCCGTTCCAAAAAGGAAGTCGTGGGAGCCATTGTCGTCAAGCTTGGACTGAAGTTTGGCCGGCGCTTCAATCTTGTCCGTGTAGACGGTCCTCATCGACACGCTACCTTTGGTGCGGACGAGGCGGGTTATAGCCATCTTGTCCTCGAATGACACAAGCTCGGAAGAGTGCGTAGTGTAGATAATGGTCCATCCCTTCGTCGCCAGGTCGCCGAGGGTTTTCCGTATTTTTCGACGAAGGTGCGGATGCAGGTGCGTCTCTGGCTCTTCGAGCAAAAGAACTACTCGCTCTCGGATCAGCTCGGGGTAAAGAGTTAAGGCTTCCAGGGCAGCGAGACGGATAACACTCTGCCAACCGTCGCCCATACTTCGCAATGGCGTTGGAGCGCTCTCCGGATCCGTTGCCATCGAGATCATTAGCTGCTGCGCTAGCCAATCCTTGATCGACTGAGTGCTGGTCTTAAGATCAATGCGGGCTGCCCCCCCGACGTAGCCGCTGAAGACCCTCTCCAGATCCGGTTTCATGACATCCTTCCAGAAGGGAAATGCCTCAACAATTTGCTGGAAGAACCGATACCCATTCTCCAATGTAGCTGGCATCTCCCGCTTATCACCGTTCACGGTCTCCATCTCCCAACTGTCGCTCATGAACCGCTCTGCCAAATGCCTCGACAGCTTCGCGAGCGGGCCGGTCTTCCAGATGTAAAGGGAAGCCTCTATGTCCTCCGGCTTGAAGAACCAGGTTTCCGGCAGATGGTCGCGGACTTCGTCTATCTTCGCGTTCACTGTTTTCCAGCCGACATTTTGATCGACCAGGGCCTTCCTATCGGCCTCAGATTGCTTTGTTCGAAGATTGAGCGTGATGGACTTACCGTCCTTTCCCAACAGCGTTCGAGTATGGCTGAAAATGCCGTCCCTGCTGGTCTTACCTACGACTTGGACTCCGTGAACGAACGTTGCATCACCGATTGTCCGGACGGCAGGCAGCGCCAGTTCACCGCCAGCTTGAAAATGGACTTGAACCAAAAATTCTTTTGACCGGCTGCCCGTCGAATCGCAGAGTAGTCAGTTTCGGCGGGCGACCAATTGTAGAACTCGGCTTGGTGAAACGCCAAAGCAATGGCGTTAAGCACTGTAGTTTTACCGGCGTTGTTAGTTCCGATTAGGACAGTTGGAAACCCTGGTTGCAGTTCGAGCTCAAAATAATCGATTCCGCGAAAATTTTTGATTACGACTTTCGACAATCTGTAATCGACAGGCATCGTATCGCACCCTCGAAGTTGAACATACCCGCCTCGGCGATCAGCCGCTGTCCGACTTATGTCGGTCGCATGGGCGGACCATTAACTTATACTTGTAAAGGTTAGCGTCCTACGAAAGCGATGGCGGGGGACGACAAATTGAAGATGGTTTTAAACGGGCTCAACGGGAGCTACCTGCGAAACATTCTTGAAAGCGCGGCGGCCGAACTGAAAAACGGCTCCAATCTGACCGAACGGGTGGACGCGGCCGTAGCGTATGTTTCAGACCAAGATCTTCTTTTTGAGTGGTGTTGGAAGCGAGATATTCCTCTTCGGTTTTGGGGGCGCTTTGATGAGGGCGTCCCGATCAGTCCACACATCCTTAAACGTTTCCTTGATCGCAAATCCCCAAACTACGTTTGCAGACTCGTCAGACAGTTTCATCCAAAGGTGATTTGGTGGAGAGGATTTGGAGTCTACATCGGTTCTGCTAATCTAAGCCAGTCTGCTTGGTGGAAGAATGTCGAAGTCGGTGTTTTCCTCACGGCGACGAGTTGGTATGCGACAACAAGGCTCTGGAACTTGAATTGTTTTTCCAAGCTGTTCATGCCCACTCGTCTCCACTTACCGACGAGCTTTACGCTTTGATCGAGCAACGATCTGCCGCCTTGGACAAACAGGCCGCAATTGATCGCGAAGCTGCAAAGAAATTTTGGAACACCGACTACGTGCAGCCATGGGAGGGGCTTGGGAACGTTTCAGGCAAAGCCGCCCTCGACCTCAGGAGAGATGCGTTTCTGAATGAGTGGATGCAGACGCTTCAACTCCTCCGCGATCTGGCCGCAAAAGTTTCCGCCGATGAGAATAGACCAAGTTGGGTCGCCAAGGATGCACCTTGGGGCGCTCAGGCTGACCAGTTTCTCCATGCGCACTACTATCAAAATACGTTCGATGGTCGGCGAGCCGATTAAGAGACGCATTTTAAAAGCCACCAAACAAACCCCGGCTTGGCTGAAGAGACAGCCTTGTCTTGGTGGCGATCTCTTAAGTCAGCTCCAAACGGTGAAGACCTCACTCTTAACAAGTGGGCACCATATCTTCGTCAGATGCTAAGCGCCGAGCGCATCATGGCGACTACGGAGGGCGAATTTGCTGAGATTCTGTCCCACATCCACGCTGCAATAGAATACGCGCGCCGAGTGTCAAACCGGGCGGTGGGTCTTCAGGAGGGCCCTCCTTACAACATGTCCGAAAAAGTGATCGCTTTGGCCAAACACATCTATAAGCAGCCAGAGAGAGGTGGGCCGTCACCGGTGGCGACCTTGAATTATGTACTTTACGGCGGCCCTGCGAAGGAACTGCCTAGCCGCATGTGGGATGCTTTGCACGACCCAAAGTTAAGAATTGAAAACTTCGGCATTAGCGCGATGGGCGAGCTAGTAGGCTGGGCCCTGCCGAACCAATTTCCACCGCGCAACGGCCGTATTTGCGTTCTTTGGGACACGACGTCACGGTGCACGTGTGATTGAACGGTTTGATGCGTACTAGGGTCCCGGAAGGCGTAACCATAGAGACGCTCGCTGCCTTCGCTAACGCACAGGGCGGTACGTCGCCGATCGGCATCGCTGGCAACGGATCGATCTCCCGCGATAATGATTTCAGGGCACATAGTGTTTAGCTCTACTCAGCCTGGCGTAGCAGATACTCAGCCGTCCTTTGGCTTGTCTACGAGTTTCTCGACCAGCCGCCTGAGCTCGGAAGGAGTGGTGTGCCCGGCAACAACCTCGTGATAACCGATCCCTGCCCTTCGTGGGGCCTCCTTCTTGACAGCATCGCGCGCTGCGGCGAGACCTTGGTGATGGGCGCCGCCTTGGTATTCGATCGCATGTCGGGGCTGGCAGTCCTCGTTCACCAGAAGCAGGTCGACCCGTTTCGAGTTGATGCAACGGTAGGCGTCCGCGTCCTTGCTGCGCAGAATTTCGCCTAACGATACTTGTGCCATCACCTGCCATCCGGGATTGCAGCCTATCACTATGGTGTCGAGCTCCCGGAATACGCGCGCTTCGCTCTTGTTGAGGAGCGGCTGTATCGTGAAGTGAGCCCCCATAACGATGCGTAATTGGTCAGCAGCGTCGGGTTGTTTTGGAGTGACTGGATCAGGCTTCGGCGCTAACGGCCTGTTATCTATTTTGCTCCAATCGCGCTTCCTGTCCCAGCGCCAACGGTTCTTTTCCCGCCACGCCTGCCGTCGTATCTTTGAACAGAACCGCTCGACGGCCATACCACCAAAGGCGCCGACCAAGAGAACGGCGATCAGCAGATGTGGCTCTTCGACCAACCAATAATCTCGGGGGGCATGCCGGTAATCTTACTGGACGCGGGTTCTTGTAATAAGCCACGACTGACGAGAAAACACCAGGGAGCGGAGCGTTTGACTTTAAGGTTGGAGCTGCGCGCCAATCAGCTCCAGCATACTCCTGCAAGGGTTAGGGTGCCGGGCCGCGAAGCTTGTTGGTGCGGGCTTCTTGCCAGCGCTGGACCGGTCGCGGGGAGCGTCGGGGGAGCCGCCGCGCTTTTTTCAGCGGAGATGCCCCCTCCCGGTTAAAAAAACCGGTGGGGTCAGGGTGACTCCTGGACGCGGCAATCGCGACGAGATGGACGCCAGTCCGCCCACCAGCGGTCAGGCATATTTTCAGGCGAGGGCAAGCGCCTGGGCGATATCGGCAACAAGATCGTCGGGGTGCTCGACGCCGATCGACAGCCTTATTGTCGACTCAAGAACGCCGATCCGTTCCCGAACGTCCTTGGGCACGCCCGAATGGGTCATGGCGGCAGGATGGCTAGCCAGCGATTCCGTGCCGCCAAGGCTGACGGCAAGTTTCAATATCTGAAGGGCATTGAGAAACGCGAACGCCGCGACCTGACCACCGCGAATGTCGAACGAAAATGTCGATCCGGCGCCCGTGCATTGCGTCCTGAATACGCCTGCGGCCGGAGTGTCGTCGCCGAGGAACGGCAGATATGCCACCCTTGCGACCTTCGGGTGGTCGGCCAGGAATTCGGCGACGATGCGGGCATTGGCGTTGGCTTTCTCCATGCGAATGCTCAGCGTTTCCAGTGAGCGGCCGAGCATCCAGCACGAGTGCGGATCGAGCTGCGTGCCGATCGCCCCCCTTAGCGCCTTGATGGATTTGGTGACGGCCCTGCTGCCAAGTGCCGCGCCGGCGATCAGATCGGAATGGCCGCCGACATACTTGGTCAGGGAATAAACGGAAACGTCCACGCCGTGGTCAAGCGGACGCTGAAAAACCGGTCCGAGCAAAGTATTGTCGCACACGACGACCGGGCGCTGTCCCTGTTTGGCGGCGATCTCGTCGGCGATGCGGTCGACCGCCACGAAATCGACCAACGAGTTGGTCGGGTTGGAGGGCGTTTCGATGAAGATGAGCGATACGCGGCCTTTCCTGCAGCCTTCATCCGCCGCTGTGCGAATGGCTGACTCATCGACGCCATCGGCGAAACCCACAGCGCCGACGCCAAAATTGGCCAAGGTCTTGGCTAACAAAGTTTCGGTGCCGCCATAAAGCGGTTGCGAATGCACGATAACGTCACCCGGGCGGGCGAAGGCAAGCAGAGTGGTGGCGATGGCCGACATGCCGGACGAGAACAGGATGCAGGCCTCGGCCCCTTCGTAGATTGCCAGGCGATCCTCGACGATTTCGCTGTTGGGATGATTGAAGCGGGAATAGACCAGCCCGGCTCCGGTTCCGCTCGGCGGTTCCTTGCGTCCGGATACGAAATCGAAGAAATCGCGGCCCTCTTCGGCAGATCGGAACACGAAGGTCGAGGTGAGGAACACCGGCGGCTTCACCGCACCTTCCGACAGCTGAGGGTCGAAGCCGTAGCTCAGCATCAACGTTTCCGGATGCAGCCGATGATTTCCAATATGCGTCTTGGACGGACGTGGGGCAGTCATGGCGATTCCTCCGGTCAGGTTTCTCAGACCAAAATTAGAGGAAGAACCAACACCAGTCTCTTGCTAATCCACTCGGGTCCATGGTCATCCAGACAGATCAGGCACGCCATGCTGCACTCGCGCCAGAGGAACGTGGTTTTCGGACTCGAAACGGTCCGGTCGGTCCGATCTCTTTCTAATTCTAAGCGCGAACGGCAACCAAGAACCGTTAGTGGCGAAGGCAGCAGGAGAATTGGAGACATACCGGACCGACCGGACCGGAAATGTTTTGCCGAGTGCCTGGGCGCCAAGCCGGAAGACGCAGTGCACGGTCAGCGAGGCGCGCGGTTGCTGGGGCATGCGGCACTGCAAGAGATCAGATCAGGAGGGATGAGGGCCGGCCTTCAGTGCGCTCTCGCGGCGCGCGGAGGCTGGCCCCGGGCCGCGCATATAGTGGAGCTCCGGCCGGTAGCGCGGTGCAACGGTTCGCGAAAGGCTGATGCCAACCGAGTCGAACGATCCATGACAACTTTCCCTGGGCGCACTCGTAGCCGATTCCTGTAACCGCAAGCCGCCGCCGCGGGAGGCTGTTCGTTCCCGATTTTTGTCTGCGCTACGACGCCTTTTCCGCCGACCGCGGATGTACCGGCGGCGGCCGCATCTTTCAGGAATGCTATGTGCGACCACATCCACAGTCTCGCGGCCATCGAGGCGCTCCTTATGACCTTGTGACGGCCGGCGGACATGGTGGCAAAGTCCGCGACGCCGACGTCGATACGGTCTCGGTTGATCGGCCGCTTGAACAAAAGACCGAATCGGATTGGGTCGCAGTCAAAAATTCCCACGAGGTGACGGACGACAAGAGGCCTACCCCCAGGGCGGCGGCCAAAAACGCTGCTGGAGGGCCGAACAGAAGCTTACGCGACATCATTGTCCCTACCTCACACGCCGGTATTGATGTGGAACAGGGTCTTCGCCGCCCGGCATGTCTGAAGCTGTAGAAGCAAGAACCGTGTCACGCAATCGCAAGGCCGGGCTTCCAGCCGCCCTGTTTTGGGCGGCGTCATGCGTTCAAGTACCTGGTTCGTCAGTCGCTTCTTACTCGTCCTAGCCATTTGCTCCCCTGGGTGTTCGGGTTGCTTGAGTCGATCGTTTGCCGGGTTTCCGAGGGGGAGCCGCAAGGCGCGGTTTTCGACGGAACTCCGTGGGACAGAGTGTTCCGCTCCCGGAGCGCTGGACAATCGTTTTCTGGCTGAATAGGTTACGGTTTGCGACGATGAGTTTGGTGGAATCATTGGGTTGCCAAGGTCGGGGTCGAGCGTTCGAATCGCTTCACCCGCTCCAGTGTCCTCTAAGGGAATCAAGCATCGAAAAGCCGCGGTCCACCGCGGCTTTTTCGTTTTTGGGCAGCACGGCATCACCCAGCAGACGGAGCGAGCTTGTCACTTGCCGGCTGCCTGTGGCCTTCAGGCGCTTTGTTCGCCGCTCGGAATACCCCCAATAGAGTTAGGACTTTTGCTTTTCAATTTCGGACCAAGGTCCCTTGCGGACAGGTGTATTTAAACCAAACTGGCGAAGTAGTGGACCATCATATTAGAGAGTCCTCCTATTTATAGTCTGGAACCATCCTGGCGGGAGGGCGGCTCGAAGGAGGAATTATGAAAACTCGAACCAGTCTGTTCGCAACGGTCGCCGCTCTCGCCCTTGTCGCGTCTCCAGTCCTCGCCGGCCCCGGCGGCAATGGTGGCGGGAAGGGTAATGGCGCAAGCAACGGCAATGGCGGAAACTCGGCTGCAGCCGGATCGCAGGGCCACGGAGCCGCAACGTCTGCGGCGGCTAGGGATAAGTCCACGCGGGGAATTGCTCATGCAATGGCTGTCGTTTCGACGACGCCGGCCTCGCCGCAGGCCACCCTGTCCTTGCAGGCAGCCCTGGACAAGTTCCTGGCAAGAAAGGCCGATCCGGCCGACGATACCTCCGGCGAAATTCCTGACGCAGCCGAATAAAAATCGCAAATCATGCGCTGCGCGGCGGCGCATCCTAGCATCGAGATTCTTGGTCACTTGCCGGGCTGCTTCATCTGTTCGGCCGATGCCGTGGGTCAAGAAACAGCCGACATTCGAGTCCGATCCTAAGGGATCCCCTGGAACGGTCCTGCCCCTACAGACGGTCCAGCGAGCACCACCGGCCTCGGGCCGGTGGTGCGTTCTTGGGGCGCGGGCTCGACTGGCGCTAGCCGTGGCCGTTTCCGGCCGATCTTCATCCATGCGCGTTGGCCAACGAAGCGGCAATCGCCGCAATCGAGCGGAACAGCACGAGCGGGTCATCCCTTAGCGGAATGAAACCACGCCGCTGCCAGAACGCGGCGGCTTCGGGATCGATGGCGTTGACCAGGAGCGCGCGGCCGCCGACGAGCTCCGCAGCCATTACGCAGCGCTGCAGCGCGTGCTTGACCAGGCCGGTTCCGATGCCGCGGCCGGCCCAGCCGGCGTCGGTGGCCAGCTGTCCGAGCAGCAGGCAGGGCACGGGATCGGGAGGTTGGCCGGTGCGAATGGATCGAGCGCGCCGGCATCGACCTCGAAATGCCCTGCGCATTGCTATCTGGCGCCGGCGCCTTTGCGAAAATCCGACGGCGACATGCCGGCCAGCTTGCGGAACGACTTGTTGAAGGCGCTGAGCGAGCCGAAACCGGAGTCCATGGCGACGCGCAGCACGTTGGCGTCCTGGTGCATCAGCAGCGCCTGGGCGTAGCTGAGCCGCAACAAATTGACATACTCGTTGAGCGTCATGCCGGTCGACTTCTTGAAAACGCTCATGGCGTATTTGGGATGGATGTCGGCCGCCGCCGCGATGTCGACGCAGTCGATGTCGTAGAGGAAAACTCTCGGCGATGAAGTCGCACATGCGCCCGACATTGCGCAGCGATTGCTGGTCGAAGGGGCTGCCTGCTTCCTGCTCGATCGGCGTTTCGGGTACCAGCCGGTAGGGTTCGAAGCGCACCCGCTCCAGCCGCAGCAAGAGTTCGTTGACGGCGTGCTCGGCCTTGCCCGCATCGCCCGAGCGGACGTAGCGGTTCCAGCGCTCGAAATTGTCGCTGTCGGACCGGTCGGTGGCATTGGTCACCAATGTCGCGCCGGTCATCAGCCGGTTGCGGACGTCGGCGGGCAGGTGCAGCCGGAAGAAGTGCACCAGCGGCAGATGCGCGCCGGCATAGACGGCATCGTCCGACGCATCGTCCATCTGGTGCGGCAGGCCGCCCCAGAACAGGCACATGTCGCCGGCCGAAAGCGCGATCTCGTGCTCGTCCATGCGGTAGTGCACGGCGCCGCGGACGATGAAATTCACCTCGACCTGGGCATGCCAATGCGGCTTCAGCATCACCAGGGGCTGGGTGTGAAACATCTGCAGCAGCAGCGGCAGACCCTCCACGCTGCTGGCGCCGGGCTGGTAAAACGGCCTTTCCGGCATCTTACTTTCCGCCCATTCTTTATTCCCTTTGTCGCGGACAAGCCTTCGCCGGCGCCTAGTCTAGCCATGCTCGCGAAGAGAGAGCAAATGAAATGGGAGGATTTCAATGCGCATCACACTGACCTGCGCCGCGTTCGCGCTTGCCCTGGGCTCAGCCCCGGCCTTTGCGCAATCCGGCGAAATCACGATCTGGAGCTGGAACGTCGCCGCTTCGTCGCTGAAGGCCACCATAGAAGGTTTTAACAAGCAGTTCCCCGACATCAAGGTCACGGTCCAGGATCTCGGCAACCAGCCGACCTACGACAAGTCGATCGCCGGCTGCGCCGCCGGCGGCGAGGGGCTGCCGGACATCGTGACGATCGAGAACGGTGAGGCCGAGAACTACTGGAGCCAGTTCCCGGACTGCTTCGTCGACCTCCATACGCTCGGCTATACCGCCGAAGACCAGGCAAAATTCCCCGATTTCAAGCGCACCGAGCTCGAAGTGGAAGACAAGGCCTATGCGATGCCGTGGGATTCCGGCCCGGTGGCGATGTACTATCGCCGCGACTTCTATGAGAAGGCCGGCGTCGACCCGACCTCGATCAAGACCTGGGACGATTTCATTGCCGCCGGCAAGAAGATCCAGGAGGCCAATCCCGGCGTGACGATGACCAACGCCGATTTCAACGGCGACTCCGAATTCTTCCGCATGATCGCCAACGAGCAGGGCTGCGCCTATTTCGCCGCCGACGGGCAGTCGATCACCGTCAACCAGCCGGGCTGCGTGGCGTCAATGACCAAGATCAAGGAGATGAAGGACGCCGGCATCATCACCTCGGCCGACTGGGGCACCAAGATCACCAACAACACCGCCGACAAGGTCGCCAGCCAGATGTATGGCGGCTGGTACGAGGGCACCATACGCACCGAGTCGCCCGACGGCAGCGGCAAATGGGGCGTCTACCTGATGCCGAGCCTCACCGCCGACGGCCCGCGCGCCGCCAATCTCGGCGGTTCCTCGCTCGCCATCACCTCGGTGTCGAACAACAAGGAAGCCGCCTACGCCTACCTGAAATACGCGCTCGCGACCAATGAGGGCCAGATAGCGATGCTGAAGGGTTTTGGCCTGGTGCCGTCGCTGATCTCGGCGCTCGACGACCCCTATGTCTCCGAAGGCCAGCCCTATTGGGGCGGCCAGGCGGTGTGGAAGGAGATTCTCGGCACCTTGCCGAAAGTCGTCCCCAGCCGCGGCACGCCGTTCCAGAGCGACGCGGAAATCATCGTCCGCGCAGTGCAGACCAAATATCTCGGCGGCGGCTACCCCGACGCCAAGGCGGCGCTCGACGATGCCGCAAGCCAGATCGCCTCGGCGACCGGCCTGCCGGTCGAGGAGTGATCTGAACGCGACTCCCCTTCTCCCCTTGTGGGAGAAGGCAAGGCAGGCCGGTAAACCTAGAAACGGGAAGCGAAGGAGGCAACGATGCGCTATCAGAACGCCACGGCGTACCGCTTCCTCGCGCCCTATCTGCTGATCTTCTCGATCTTCTGGCTGTGGCCGATCATCAACTCCTTCCTGATCTCCTTCCAGGCGACGCGCACCGTGCCGTGGCGGTTCGCGCCGACCTTCAACTGGGGCCGGCTGATCGGCGACCCGGCCTTTTTCAACGCCTTGAAGAACACGCTGCTCATCCTCGTCATCCAGGTGCCGGTGATGATCACTTTGGCGATCGTCATGGCGGTGCTGCTCAATTCGCCGCTGCTCAAGGCCCGTGGCCTGTTCCGCTTCGCCTTTTTCGCCCCGGTCGTGGTCGGCGAAGTCGCCTATTCGGCGGTGTTCCGGCTGATGTTCAATCTCGACTACGGCATCATCAACAAGCTGCTGAACAGCGTCGGCCTGCCGCGTATCGACTGGTTTTCCAACGTCACCCCGGCGATGGCGGTGATCATGATCGCGGTGACCTGGCGCTGGGCCGGCTACAACGCCATCATCCTGCTCGCCGGCTTGCAGTCCATCCCCCAGGATGTCTATGAGGCGGCGACGCTGGACCGCGTCAGCAAGCTCAAGCAGTTCTTCTACATCACCCTGCCGCTGCTCAAGCCGATCATCGTGTTCTGCGCCGTGCTGTCGATCATCGGCACCATGCAGCTGTTCACCGAACCCTTCCTGATCACCGAGCGCGGCGGGCCAGGCGGCGGCGCCGAAACGCTCGGGCTGCTGCTTTACCGCCAGGGTTTCAGGTCGCTCAATTTCGGCTACGCCTCGGCCATCGCCTACACCATGGCCGGGCTGGCGATCGCCATCCCGCTGGTGCAACTGTGGCTGACGAGGGAGCCGAAATGAGCTCACGTTCCGCTTCGAGCCGTTCCTCCTCCAGCCGCTCCTCCTCCAGATTGGGACGCAGCATCGCGCTGCATCTCTTCCTGACGCCGCTGGCGCTGATCTGGCTGTTTCCGCTGTGGATGATGGTGATCTTCTCGACCATGCCCGACAGGGGCATTTTCAGCCCCAGCATCGAGCTTTTGCCGCACGGCAGCTTCCTCGACAACGTCAGCAACCTGCAGCGCGACACCAATTTCATCGGCGCCATCGGCATCTCGGTCTCGGTGGCGGTGACCTATACGTTCCTGTCGGTGCTGCTCACCTCGATGGCCGGCTGGGCGCTGGCGCGCTACCAGTTCTTCGGCAAGGGCGTCGTCGTCGCGATCATCCTCGGCACCATCACGCTGCCCTATGCTGTCGTGCTGATCCCGCAATTCATCATGGTGGCGCGCGACTTCAAGCTCGCCAACACCTGGGTGGCGCTGATCGTGCCGCCGCTGTTCAATTCGCTCGGCGTGCTGTTCATGCGGCAGAGCTTCTCGATGATGCCGGGCGATCTGTTCGACGCCGCACGCGTCGAGGGGGTCAAGGAATGGCGGATCTTCCTGTTCGTCGCGCTGCCGCTGGCGCGGCCGATGCTGGCGGCGCTCGCCATCATCCTTTCCTTGCCTCCTGGAACAATTATCTCTGGCCGCTGCTGATCAATTCCAAGCCCGGCGCGATGACGGCGCCGGTGGCGCTCGGCACGCTGATCGGCCTTACCAAAGTGTCGTGGGGCGGCATCATGGCGGGCGCCGTGATGCTCACCGTGCCGATGCTCGTCGTGTTCGTGCTCTTGCAGCGCCATTTCGTCGCCGGCATTGCCGCCGGCGCCATCAAATAGGATCAGCATGGCAGCGGTCACACTCAAAAAAGTCGTCAAGCGCTTCGGCGTCTTCGAGATCGTTCACGGCGCGAACATCGACGTCGATGACGGCGAATTCGTCGTCTTCGTCGGCCCCTCCGGCTGCGGCAAGTCCACGCTGCTCAGGATGATCGCCGGGCTCGAGGACATCAGCGGCGGCGAGATCGCCATCGGCGGCAAGCTAGTGAACAATGTCGAGCCGGCGGACCGCGGCATCGCCATGGTGTTCCAGTCCTACGCGCTCTATCCGCATATGAGCGTCGAGCAGAATCTGAGCTTCGGGCTGAGAATGAACGGCAACCCGAAAGCTGACACCGAGCGGCGGGTGAAGCGGGCCGCCGAGATCCTGCGCATCGCCGAGCTGATGAAGCGGCGCCCGCGGCAATTGTCGGGCGGCCAGCGCCAGCGCGTCGCCATCGGCCGCGCCATCGTGCGCGAGCCGCAGGTGTTTCTGTTCGACGAACCGCTGAGCAATCTCGACGCCGAGCTCAGGGTGCAGATGCGGGTCGAGATCTCGCGCCTGCACAAGGAGCTCGGCGTCACCATGATCTATGTGACGCACGACCAGACCGAAGCAATGACGCTGGCCGACAGAATTGTCGTGCTCAACGCCGGCAATATCGAGCAGATCGGCGCACCGCTCGATCTCTATGACGACCCCGCCAACCGCTTCGTCGCCGGTTTCGTCGGCTCACCGAAGATGAATTTTCTGGCGGCACAAGTGGTCGGCAACGACGGCAATGCAACGCTCCTCGAACTCGCCAACCATGGCGGCGCTCGGCTGCAGAAACCGCTGTCGGGCGCCCCGCCTGCGGTCGGCGCCGAGGTCGTGCTCGGTGTGCGGCCGGAGCATTTCTTCGAGGCCGGCGAAGGCGATTGCGACATCGCCGTCAAGGCCGATGTCGCCGAGCACCTCGGATCGGTGAGCTACGTCTATGCCAATGCCGGACCAGACGAACTGATCATCGAGCGCGAGGCATCGCGGCAGCGGGCGACTGGCGACCACATGGTGGTGTCGATCAAGGCCGGCCGGTCGCTCCTCTTCGACAAGTCAGGTGCTCGCATTCGCTAGTGCCCAAAAGCATGCCCTCGGGCGTGAACCGCGCAGCGGTTTGGGACAACGCCATGCACACCAAGACACGCAATTTTTCTTTCACCAACTCGCAACGCCGAGGCGACCCCAAGGAGATCCAGGAATGACGTCCGAACCACAAAAAATCCGCTGGGGCATTCTCGGGCCCGGCACCATCGCCAAGGCCTTTGCCGGCGGCGTCGCCCATTCGCGCACCGGCACATTGGTCGCCATTGGTGCGCGCAATCCCGGCAAATCGGGCCTTAATGAAAACTTCCCCGGTGCCCGCATCCTCGACGGCTACGAGGCTCTGCTCACCGATCCGGACGTCGACGCAGTCTACATTTCGACGCCGCATCCCAGCCACGCCGAATGGGCGATCAGGGCGGCCGAGGCCGGAAAACATGTGCTTTGCGAAAAGCCGATGGGGCTCACCGCTTTCGAGGCCGACGCGATGATCCATGCAGCGCGCAGGGCCGGCACCTTTCTCGGCGAGGCCTTCATGTACCGGCTGCATCCGCAGACGGCAAAGCTGGTCGACCTCGTCAGGTCCGGCGCAATCGGCGAGGTGCGCATGGTGAAATCGAGCTTCGGCTTCGCCATGCCTGGCTTCATGCCGGAGCACCGGCTTTATGCCAACGATCTCGCCGGCGGCGGCATTCTCGACGTCGGCGGCTACCCCGTTTCGATGGCGCGGCTGATTGCCGGGGCCGCATCGGGAAAGCTTTTCGCCGAGCCGGACAAGGTGGCGGGTGCGGCGCATCTCGGCCAGTCCGGCGTCGACGAATGGGCTTCGGCGCTGCTGCATTTTCCCAACGGCATCGTCGCCGAAGTCTCCTGCGGCATCTCGCTCGCCCAGGACAATGTCCTGCGCATCCTTGGTACCAAAGGCCGCATCGAGGTCGCGGACTTCTGGTATGCGAGCGGCAGGGAAGGCGGCACCGGCGAGATCCGCATCATCCGTTCAGGCGGTGAGGAGGTGGTCGAGGTCAGGGAAGACCGCTGGCTCTACGCTTTCGAGGTCGACGCCGCCGGCGAGGCGATCCTGGCCGGAAAGCAGGAGTTTGCCTGGCCGGGCATGGGCTGGGCCGACAGTCTCGGCAATCTGCGTGTGCTCGACAAATGGCGTGCCGCCATCGGGCTCGAATACGAGATCGAAAAACCCGAAAAACGCGTCGACACCATTTCTGGCCGGCGGCTGCGCTCCGGCGGCACCATCATTGCGAAGCGCGAAATTCCGGGCCTGCCGCGGCCGGCCTCGTGCCTGGCGCTCGGCTTCGAGGATTTTCGCACCTTCTCCTCCGGCATGATCCTGCTCGATGCCTATTTCGAAGCCGGCGGCAACGTCTTCGACACCGCCTTCATCTACGGCAGCGGCTACACCGAAACGCTGCTCGGCCAATGGCTGAAAAACCGCGGCGTGCGTGAGCAAGCGGTAGTCATCGGCAAGGGCGCGCACACCCCGCTCTGCTATCCCGATGTGATCGGCAAGCAGCTCACCCAGTCGCTCGACCGGCTGCAGACCGATCATGTCGACGTCTATTTCATGCACCGCGACGATCCCGACGTGCCGGTCGACGAATTCGTCGATGCGATGGACCGGGAGGTCAGGGCTGGCCGCATCCGCGGTCCGTTCGGCGGCTCGAACTGGACGAGGGAACGCATGGACGAGGCGATTGCCTATGCCGAGCGGACCGGCAAGCAGAAGCCTGGCGCGCTTTCGAACAATTTTTCACTGGCCGAGATGCTGGTGCCGATCTGGCCGGGTTGCGTCACCTCGTCGAGCGACGACTGGAAGGCCTGGCTGACCGCCCGGCAGATGCCCAATTTCGCCTGGTCGAGCCAGGGACGGGGTTTTTTCACCGGCCGCGCCGGGCGTGACCAGCGTGACAATGAAGAGCTGGTCCGGGTCTGGTACTCCGAGAAGAATTTCGACCGCCGCGACCGGGCGATCGAGCTCGCCAACCGGCTGGGCAAGAGCCCGATCCATGTCGCGCTCGCCTACGTCCTGGCCCAGCCGTTCCCGTCCGTCCCGCTGATCGGACCACGCACGCTCGACGAACTGGAGGACAGCCTGCAGGCGCTCGACATTGCGCTTTCGCCCGACGACATTGCGTGGCTGGATGGCGGATCGGATCAGCATCGACGCACGCTGCCCTTTCCTTCTCCCCTTGTGGGAGAAGGTGGATCGGCGCGCAGCGCCGAGACGGATGAGGGGTGCTGGACGGAGTGCGTCAGTGCCAACCTGGAGCACCCCTCATCCGTCGCCTTCGGCGACACCTTCTCCCACAAGGGGAGAAGGGGAAGCGCGTCCTGTAACTCTCCGACTTGCGATCGAACGGCGACCACGGCTCTAATCATCGGGATCGTTTGCACCGCGACTACGGTGTTGTTTAAATTAGCTTTTCTATTTCTTGAAAAGCTTGTTTCTTTCCTACATACTTCGCAAACTGCCGCGCAAACATGGTAGAGGTCGAGTTCCACGAACGGCAGGGATGAGTCATGACCGAAGCAGACGGCCAAGGACGGCCGACCTCGGGGGACGAAGCCGATGGACGCGATCATGTCAGGCGCATCCCCGACATCATTTCGCTGGTGAAGGACTCTTACTGTGAATTGCGCCCGGCGGAGCGGCGCGTCGCCGATGTCGTGCTCGACGACGTCAAATTCGCGGTCGACGCCTCCAATGCCGTGCTCGCCCAGCGCGCCCAGGTCAGCGAACCCACGGTAACCCGGTTCTGCCGCGCCATCGGCTGCGAAGGGGTTCGCGATTTCAAGCTGAAGCTGGCGCAAAGCCTGGTCGTCGGCGCGCTCTATCTGAGCAAGCCGCCGCCGCTGAACAGCGACAATGGCATGCCGTTCTGGAATGCCGTGTTCGGCGAGGCCCGCCGGGCGCTGCAGGAGGCCGAACGGCAGCTTGATCCGGCGCAGCTGCTGAAAGCCGCCGAGCTCATCGCCAAGGCGCGCCAGGTCACGGTGTTCGGCCTCGGCGGCAGCTCTTCGGCGCTGGCGCAGGAGACCCAGTACCGGCTGTTCCGCTATGGCATCACCGTCAGCGCCCAGTGCGACCCCTATCTGATGCGGATGACCGCCTCGACCCTGAAACCCGGCGACCTGGTGATCGCCATTTCGGCGACCGGACGCACCCGCGAAGTGATCGAGGCCGTCGAGCTCGCCAAGCATTACCGCGCCAACGCGATCGGCGTGACCGCGCCCGACACCGAGCTTGCCCGCGCCTGCGACGTCAGGCTGACGGTGGCGGTGCCGGAATATCCCGACACGCTGAAGCCGACCGCCTCGCGCTTCGCCTTTCTGGCCGCGATCGACCTGATGGCGGTGGCGGCCGCCTACAAGCTCGACGGCTCGGCCCGCGAAACCGTCCGCCGCATCAAATACAACGCCCAGATCCACAGGACGGGCAAGGAGATGGAGCCGCTGGGGGATTGAGCAGCGCGGCTTCTTCCTTCTCCCCTTGTGGGAGAAGGTGGATTGGCGCGCAGTGCCAAGACGGATGAGGGGTGTTGGACGGAGTGAGACGTTGGTGTTCTCTGGAACACCCCTCATCCGACCGAGCTTCGCTCGGCCACCATCTCCCACAAGGGGAGAAGGACAGACCGGCGCCGACTCGAAGGAGAAAAAAATGCTCGACATGGCACCATCAAAACAGGCGGCCAGCTGGCTTTCCTCTCTCTCCCGCGCCCTCGAGGCGGGCGACGCCGCGGCCGCGACCAATCTGTTCGTCGAGGACTGCTACTGGCGCGATCTGCTGACCTTCACCTGGAACATCAAGACGATGGAAGGCCGCGCGGCGATCCGCGACATGCTGGATGCCACTCTGGCGGCGACCAAGCCGACCGCCTGGCAGCTCAGTGGCGAGGCAAGCTCGCACGAAGGCATGATAGAGGCCTGGTTCAGCTTCGAGACGTTGTCGGCCTGGGGCCAAGGCATCATGCGCCTGCAGGACGGCAGATGCCGGACGCTGTTCACGGCGATGAGCGACCTCAGGGGTTTTGAGGAGCGCAGGGGACCGGCGCGGCCGCTGGGTGTCCGCCACAAGGCCGACCCGGACCGCGAGACCTGGGCCGAGGCGAGGGCGCGCGAGACGCGTGATCTCGGTGCCATTGAGCAGCCCTATTGCCTGGTCATCGGCGGCGGCCAGGGCGGCATCATGCTGGGCGCACGGCTGCGGCAACTCGGCGTGCCGGCGATCGTCATCGAGAAGAATGCGCAGGCCGGCGATTCCTGGCGCAACCGCTATCGCTCGCTCGTGCTGCACGATCCGGTCTGGTACGACCATCTGCCCTACATCCCGTTTCCGGAGAACTGGCCGGTGTTCACGCCCAAGGACAAGATGGGCGACTGGCTGGAAATGTACACGCGCGTCATGGAGCTCAATTACTGGACCTCCACAGAATGCATCAGCGCGTCCTACGACGAAGCCAAAAAAATCTGGACGGTCGAGGTCGATCGCGCCGGCGAGCGCATCACGCTGATGCCAAAACACATCGTCTTTGCGACCGGCGCCTATGGCCCGCCGCGGCAGATCGACCTGCCGGGCGCCGCTGCGTTCCAGGGCGAAATCCTGCATTCCAGCCAGTATTTTAGCGGCGAGACATTCCGCGACAGACGCGTCGCGGTCATCGGCGCGGCGAGTTCGGGGCACGATGTCGCCGTCGACCTCTGGGAGAGCGGCGCTGCGGTGACCATGATCCAGCGCTCGCCGACGACGGTGGTCAAGTCAGACGCGCTGATGGAAGTCGGCTTCGAGATCTTTTCGGAAAAGGCGCTGGCCCGCGGCATCACCACCGAAAAGGCCGACATGATCGTCGCCTCGACGCCGTTCGCGCTGCTGCCGCAAAGCCAGCGGGCGCTGTACGACATCATCAAGGCGCGTGACGCGGCCTTCTACGACCGCTTGCGCGGTGCCGGCTTCGCCATCGATTTCGGCGACGACGAGACCGGGCTGCTGATGAAGGCCTACCGCACCGGCTCGGGCTACTATATCGACGTCGGCGCTTCCGATCTGATCATCGAGGGCGCGATCGGCGTCCGCAGCGGCGTCGAGATCAAGTCGCTGACGCCGACCGGAATCCTGTTCGACGACGGCAGCGAATTGGCGGCCGATGCGATTATCTCCTGCACCGGCTATCAGTCGATGAACGAAACCGTAGCGGCGATCGTCTCGCGCGACGTCGCTGACGAGGTCGGGCCGTGCTGGGGGATTGGCTCGGGCGTGAAAGGTGACCCCGGACCATGGCAAGGCGAATTGCGCAACATGTGGAAGCCGACGGCGCAGGAAGCGCTATGGTTCCACGGCGGCAATCTGGCGCTGTCGCGCTTCTATTCGAAATATGTGGCGCTGCAGATCAAGGCGCGGATGGAAGGAATGGCGACGCCGGTCTATGGGTAGCAGCGCATCTCTCCTTCTCCCCTTGTGGGAGACCCACGCCCGAAATGCCGGCTCACCACATCGACATGCGTCTGATGCGCATGCGCTTCGTAGCGGTCGGTATCGCCAAAATCGTTAGCCGCTTCGTTCGGCCACCAGGTGCCGCCGACCACGATGCCGTCCGAGACCAGTCTCTGCTCGGCGGTCAGCGAGGCACCGACCGCGTCGACAAAGGTAAAACGGCCCGGACGCAGCCGCAGCACCGCGATGTCGCCGACGGCACCGACCTTAAGCGTGCCAAGCTCGGGCCTTGCGATCGCCTCGGCCGGCCGTTGTGTCGCCGCGCGCAGCACCTCGACCAGCGGCATGCCGAGCGCCATCAATTTCGACATGCAGACCAGAATGTCGAAGGCGGGGCCGTCGACGCAGTAGAGATGCACGTCGCTGCTGATCACGTCAGGCGCCAGCCCTTCGCTGAGCATCGCCCTGGCAACCGAGAAATCGAACGAGCCCATGCCGTGGCCGATGTCGAAGATGACGCCGCGCTCGCGCGCCAGCCGCATGTCGGGCCGGACCGCGCCCGAGGCGAAGACCGGCGCGTTGGGAAACGGCCGGAAGCAGTGGGTGAGGATGTCGCCCTTGCGCAGCCGCGGCAGCACTTCCGAACGGCCTGGCGGCGGCTCGTCGATATGCGCCATCAGCGGCAGGCCGGCCTGGTCGGCAGCCTCGAGCGCCAGATCGACCGGCGCGATGCCGCTGCTGCCGCCGGCATGGCGACCCGAGCGTACCTTTACGCCGACGACCACGTCTGCGTGCTCGCGCACCGCCGCCACCGTCTCGCGCGGTTCGCAGAGCCGCAGATCGCTGCACTCGCCAACCGAAACGGTCTGCGAGAAGCCGAAAATGCCGGCAAAGGAAATGTTGACATAGGCCAGGATGCGGAGCTTCGAGCGCTCGATGACGTGGCGGCGAAAGCCGAGGAGGTTGCCGGCGCCAGCGCTTCCGGCGTCGATGAAGGTTGTGGTGCCGCTTTTTGCAGCGAGGCGGTCGGCATCGACGCCAAGCGAGGTGCCGCCCCAATAGACGTGGCTGTGCAGGTCGATGAGGCCGGGCGCGACGATGGACCCCGTCGCATCGATGACGCGCGCGGCGCGCTCGAAGGGAATGTCGGGATCGATCGCGGTGATGCGGCCGTTGGCGATGGCCAGATCGCGTTGCGCATCGAGGCCGGATGCCGGATCGATGAGGCGGCCGCCCTTCAGCAGGAGATCAAATTGCATCGGCGTCCGGCTCCTGTCTGTTCTCGTTCAACCGGCCTGTCCGCGCAATTCTCATACAGGCCATGTCAGAAAGCAACATTTTTTCGTACTTCATGTTGCTTTGTTACAGGAGCGTCGCAAGCGTAAGCGTAGCGCCAAAAATTGCCGATCTCCCCCCAAGTGCGGGAGATGCCAAGTTTTGGCAAAGAGGGCAGGACAGAGGGGGGCGCTGTCCCGCCGACTTTCCGCAAGGTTCTGCCCGGCAGCAGCATTTTGGAAGGAGGGAAGCGGTGCCATGCTCCGCCAAGGCACTCACCGGTCGATCCGCGTCGACAGGATGATCGACGACGATGTCCGCTCGACCCCGTCCATCGCGCCAATCTCATCAAGCAGCGTGTCGAGATCCTTGATCGACGGCGCGTCGACGACGACGATCATGTCGAAATTGCCGCTCACCGAATGCAGCGTCCGCACCGGCGGCAACGCCTGCAGGCTACGCACCACCTTGTCGGCAAGCTTGGGCGTGACGGTGAGCAGGACATGCGCCCGCACCAGTCCCTGTTCGTAGTCGGGTGAAAGCCTGACGCCATAGCCGGTGATGATGCCGCGCTGTTCCAGCCGCTCGATCCGGCTCTGCACCGTCGTCCGCGACACGCCGAGCCGCCGCGCCAGTTCGGCCGTCGACGCGCGCGCATTCGCGCGCAGCAGGGAGAGCAGGGCCTGTTCGGCGTTGCTAAGCACTTTCGACGAACCTCATCGGCATACTGTCCAATTTGGCACTTCGTTTTGAACAGTTCAACACTTCCTTTCGACAGGCAAGCTGCGATTCTGTCCGCTCTGTGAAAGGCAAGGCGAGGGAACTGTCATGAAGGACATCATAATTGTCGGCGCCGGCAAGATCGGCTCGACCATCGCCGAGATGCTGGCTTCCACCGGCGACTATCACATAACCCTCGTCGACCGCTTGGCCGCACAGCTCGGCGCGGCCGAACTGCCTGAAACGGTCGAGACGCTGCAGCTCGACATCGAAGCCGCCGGCACACTCGAAGCGGCTCTGGCCGGCAAGTTCGCGGTGCTCAGCGCCGCGCCCTTCCACCTGACCACGCGCATCGCCGAGGCGGCGGCCAGCGCCGGTGTGCATTATCTCGACCTGACCGAGGATGTCGTCGCGACCCGGCGCGTCAGGCAATTGGCGCGTACCGCCGACAGCGCCTTCATCCCGCAATGCGGGCTGGCGCCGGGCTTCATCTCGATCGTCGCCAACGATCTCGCCAGCCGCTTCGACACGCTGGAAAGCGTGCGCATGCGGGTCGGCGCGCTGCCGCAGTACCCGTCGAATGCGCTGAACTACAATCTGACATGGAGCACGGACGGCGTCATCAACGAATATTGCGAGCCTTGCGAGGCGATCGTCGAAGGCGAGCTGATCGAGGTGCCGCCGCTGGAGGAGCGCGAGGAATTCTCGCTCGACGGCGTCACCTACGAGGCGTTCAACACCTCGGGTGGGCTCGGCACGCTGGCCGAAACGCTGAAGGGCAAGGTGCGCACGCTGAACTATCGCACCATCCGCTACCCCGGCCACGCCGCGATCATGAAGGCGCTGCTCAACGATCTTGGCCTGCGCCACCGCCGCGACGTGCTGAAGGACATTTTTGAGAGCGCCCTGCCGGCGACGCTGCAGGACGTGGTCATCGTCTTCGTCACCGTCAGGGGGGGGGCCGCCGGGCGCCGCGGGGGGGGCGGCGGCCCCCCCCACCAAGGACCAACGCCGGGGCGGGGCCCGCGGGGGGGGCGCCGCCCGCGCACCACCCCCCA
>NZ_JBVVQA010000004.1:2826-40542 GCF_055811455.1 Mesorhizobium sp. WSM4845 | reverse complement strand
CTCACTTAATTTTTTGCGCGCCCCCGGCCGGCGCGGCTCCTGGAGGTGGACAGCGTCTCCGCCCCCGCCCGCGGCCGCACCCGCGGCCCCCTGCTGCAGGAGACCTACGCCAACAAGATCTACGCAAGGCGCGTCGGCGACAAGGTGCGCAGCGCCATCCAGATCACCACCGCCTCCGCCATCTGCGCGGTGCTCGACATGCTGGCCGACGGCAGCTTGCCGGCGAAGGGTTTTGTCAAGCAGGAAGACATCGCGCTCGACGCCTTCCTCGTCAACCGCTTCGGCCGCGCCTATGCGCAGCACGAGATGGTTAGCCGGCTTGCGGGTTAGGTGCTCGCTGACCAGAGATCGGTGGACCAGCGCCCCCTCTACCCTACCGGGCATCTCCCCCACTTGGGGGGAGATTGGCCGGCATCTCCGCTTTCGCCAATCTCCAACGCTTAAAGTAGGGCGGGACGGCGAGGCTGCCGATCTCCCCAAGTGTGGGAGATGTCCGGCAGGACAGAGGGGGGCGCGAAGGAACTCGACCGAACGAGGTTCGAATCCGCCGTGAGGCCAGCCAGCCCTCAAACATGCAAGGCATGCCCCATCGCCTTCAGCGCCGCCTCCTGAAAACCCTCGCCTTGTGTCGGATGGGCATGGATGGTGCCGGCGATATCCTCCAGCCGCGCGCCCATTTCCAGCGCCAGGCCAAACGCCGTCGACAGTTCCGACACGCCCTGGCCGACCGCCTGGATGCCGAGCACCAAATGGTTGTCGGCGCGGGCGACAACTCGGACGAAGCCATCCTCACTCATCTTGGTCATCGCGCGGCCGTTGGCGGCGAACGGAAACAGCCCGACCTTGATCTCGCCGCCGAGCCTCTTGGCCTCCTCCGGCGACAGGCCGGCGGTGATCAGCTCCGGATCGGTGAAGCAGATGGCGGGAATTGAGCGCTTGTCCCAGCTGCGCTTGTGGCCGGCGACGATCTCGGCGACCATTTCGCCTTGCGCCATCGCCCGGTGCGCCAGCATCGGCTCGCCGGTGACGTCGCCAATGGCAAAGATGCCGCGCATCGAGGTGCGGCACTGGTCGTCGATGCGGATGAATTTGCCCGCCATGTCGAGGTCGATCTGCTCCAGCCCCCAGTCTTCGACCACCGGCTTGCGCCCGACGGTGACCAGGATCCTGTCGGCGGCGATTTTGGCATTCTTGCCGGTCGTCGTTTCGACCAGCAAGGCATCGCCCTTGCCCGACAGGCCCTTGGCCTTGGCGTTCACGAGCACCTCGATGCCGAGCTCGGTGAGCCGCTTCACCACCGGCCGGGTCAGCTCGGCATCATATTGCGCCAGCACGCGCGGCAAGGACTCGACCACGCTCACCTTGGCGCCCAGCTTGGCGAAGGCGATGCCGAGCTCGAGCCCGATATAGCCGCCACCGACGACGGCAAGCCTTTCCGGCACTTCGCTCAGCTCCAGCGCTTCGGTGGACGAGATTACCGGCCCACCGAACGGCAGTGACGGCAGCTCGACCGCCGCCGAGCCGGTCGCGATCACCACCATCTCGGCGCGGACGACCTGCATGCCAGTCTCGGTCTGGACCTCGACGGTCTTGCCGTCACGGAATTTCGCCCAGCCATGCACGGTCTTGACCCCGGCCTTCTTGAGCAGGCCGGCAACGCCGCTGTTAAGCCGGCTAACAATACCGTCCTTCCAGGCGATGGTCGCTTCGAGATCAATCGACGGCGTGGCGATTGAAATGCCGAGCGGGCTCTTGCCGCTCGCCATGTGCGAGATTTTCTCGAACTCCTCGGCCGCATGGATCAGCGCCTTGGACGGAATGCAGCCGACATTGAGGCAGGTACCGCCCGGCTTGCCGAACTCGACGATAACCGTGTCGATGCAGAGCTGGCCGGCACGGATGGCGCAGACATAGCCGCCCGGACCGGCGCCGATGACGAGCAGCTTGCAGGATATTTCCTTCATCATGGCACCCTGGTTGGTCGAGCCGGCGGGACATGTGCGGCAGGACAGAGGGGGGCGCGAAGGATCGCTACTGCTCTCACTCTGCGCCCCTGCGATCCCCTGTTCATCATCTCAATCCACGAAAATCAGCGCCGGGGTCTCCAGCAGCGTCTTGATCCGCTGGATAAACACCGCGGCGTCCCAGCCGTCGATGACGCGGTGATCGAAGCTGGAGGACAGGTTCATCACCTTGCGCGGCATGAACTGGGTGCCGTCCCACACCGGCCGCACCATCATCTTGTTGACGCCGAGGATCGCCACTTCCGGATGATTGATCACCGGCGTCGTCGCCACGCCGCCCATGGCGCCGAGCGAGGTGATGGTGATCGTCGATCCCGACAGTTCGTCGCGCGCCGCCGTGCCTGACCTGGCCGCCTCGGCCAGCCTGAAAACCTCGGCGGCGCAGTCCCAGATGTCGCGTGCCTCGGCGTGCTTGACCACCGGCACCACCAGCCCCGAAGGCGTCTGCGCGGCAATGCCGATATGGACGCCGCCATGCTGGTGGACGATGCCGGCCTCGTCGTCGAACAGCGCGTTGATTTTGGGCTGGTCGGCGATCGCCTTGACCATCGCCCGCATCAGGAACGGCAGCAGCGTCAGCTTCGGCCGCTCCACGCCGCCGCGCTTCTCCTTGTTGAGCGCCGCACGCAAATCCTCCAATGCCGTGACGTCGATCTCCTCGACATAGGTGATGTGCGGGATGCGCGACTTGGCCAGCGCCATCTTCTCGGCGATCTTGCGCCTGAGCCCGATGATCTTGATGTCCTCGACCGCCTCGTTGCGGGCGAGGCCGGAGACCTTCGCAAGCTGCGGTCCGCGCGACAGGAAGGCGTCGATGTCCTCGTGGAGAATGCGGCCGGCCGGGCCGCTTCCCCTGACCTGTCGGAGATCGACGCCGGCCTCCTTTGCCCTGAGGCGGACGGCCGGCGACGCCAGCGGCGTTTCACCTTCGGGACGCGGCGCGGCGACGGGCGCAGGACCCCCACCCCTAACCCCTCCCCACAAGGGGGAGGGGGATTCCGTCGCCGATGCAACCTCACGCTCAGTGATTTTTCCGGGCGGGGACGGGTGCGGTGCCGCTTTGGCACTGGCTTCGGCGGCCGAAGCGCGTCCCCCTCCCCCTTGTGGGGAGGGGCCAGGGGTGGGGGTACTGCGGTCGGTAATCTTGGCGCCCGCCTCGCCGCCCGGCTCCGCAGCTGCCTTCACATTGCCCTCGCCGGCCACCTTCAAGCGTACAATGGGCGAGCCGATCGCCACCGTGTCGCCGATCTCCGCACCCAGCCAGACGATCTCGCCGTCGACTGGCGAAGGAATCTCGACCGTCGCCTTGTCGGTCATGACGGCGGCAAGCACCGCGTCCTCGCGCACGAGATCGCCGACCTTGACCTGCCACTCGACCAGCTCGGCCTCGGCGACGCCTTCGCCGACATCGGGCAGCTTGATCACATACTCACCCATCGTCAGGTCCCCCTTACCGAGGCGTTTGCGCTGCCCCTCACCCTTGCCCATTCCAGGGCGAGCCGCTTGTCTCGCCCGTCCTTCGGACCCCCGTGAACAACGGGGAGAGGGAGATCGCCGGCGTGGCGGCCAGTCCCTTCTCCCCGTTCTTCACGGGGAGAAGGTGCCGGCAGGCGGATGAGGGGCGGTGCCACCACTGGCAATTGGTCCGAGGCTCTACCTGCCATCGTCAAGCCTCCATCGTTTCGACGAGCGCGCGGCCGAGCCTGGCCGGACCGGGAAAATAGTCCCATTCCTGCGCATGCGGATAGGGGGTGTCCCAGCCGGCGACCCGCACCACGGGCGCTTCCAGATGGTAGAAGCAGTTTTCCTGCACCAGCGCCGACAGTTCGGCGCCGAAGCCGGATGTCAGCGTCGCCTCGTGCACGATCACGCAGCGGCCTGTCCTGTTGACCGAGTCGACGATCGTCTCGAGATCGAGCGGCAGCAGCGTCCTCAGATCGATGATCTCGGCGTCGATACCGGTCTCCTCGGCCGCCGCTTGCGCGACATAGACCATCGTGCCGTAGGCCAGCACGGTGACAGCAGCGCCCGGCCGACGGATCACCGCCTTGCCGAGCGGGACCGTGTAATGCCCGTCGGCGACCTCGCCGAGCTCATGCTTCGACCACGGCGTCACCGGGCGCTCGTGATGGCCATCGAACGGGCCGTTGTAGAGCCGCTTCGGCTCGAGGAAGATCACCGGATCGGGATCCTCTATCGCCGCGATCAGAAGACCCTTGGCGTCATGCGGATTGGACGGCACGACGACCTTCAGGCCGGAGACATGCGTGAACAGCGCCTCCGGGCTCTGGCTGTGGGTCTGGCCGCCAAAAATGCCGCCGCCGGTCGGCATCCTGACCACGATCGGGCAGGTGAAATCGCCGTTCGAGCGGTAGCGTAGCCGCGCCGCCTCCGAGACGATCTGGTCATAGGCCGGATAAACATAGTCGGCAAATTGCACCTCGACGCAAGGTTTCAGGCCGTAGGCGGCCATGCCGATGGCCGAGCCGACGATACCGGCTTCGCTGATCGGCGTGTCGAAGCAGCGGCTCTTGCCGTATTTCGCCTGCAGGCCTTGGGTGCAGCGAAAGACGCCGCCGAAAAAACCGACATCCTCGCCGAACACGATGACGCGTTCGTCGCGCCCCATCGAGACGTCCATGGCGTCGCGGATCGCCTCGATCATGGTCCGTCTTGGCATGGTCAGACCCCCGCCTGCTGGCGCTGGCGTCTGAGATGCGGCGGCATCTCACCATAGACGCCCTCGAACATGTCACGCGTCGAAGGCTTGCCGCCGGCATGCAGCGTGCCGTGGCGCTCGGCCTCCCTTTGCGCCGCGATCACCGTTTCGAGGATTTCCGCCTCGGCCTGGGTGTGGCGCTCGTCCGACCAGACACCGCGCTGGATGAGATGGTTCTTCAGCCTGACGATCGGGTCGCCGAGCGGCCAGGCGTCGGATTCGGCCTTCGGCCGGTAGGCCGACGGATCGTCGGAACTCGAATGCGCCCCGACGCGATAGGTGACATATTCGACCAGCGTCGGCCCAAGATTTTTCCGCGCCCGCTCCGCCGCCCATTTGGCCACCGCGTGGACGGCGAGATAGTCGTTGCCGTCGACCCGAAGCGACGGAATACCGAAGCCGAGGCCGCGGGCGGCAAATGTGCCGGAGCCGCCGCGGGCAATGCCCTGAAAGGTCGAGATCGCCCACTGGTTGTTGACGACGTTGAGCACCACCGGCGCCTTGTAGGTCGAGGCGAAGACCAGCGCCGAATGAAAGTCGGACTCGGCCGTCGAGCCGTCGCCGATCCAGGCGGCGGCGATCTTCGAATCATTGCTGATCGCCGAAGCCATCGCCCAGCCGACCGCCTGGATATATTGCGTCGCCAGATTGCCGGAGATCGAGAAGAAACCATGCTCCTTCGACGAATACATGATCGGCAGCTGCCGGCCCTTCAGCGGGTCGGCCTCATTCGAATAGATCTGGTTCATCATCGTAACCATCGGATAGCCGTCGGCGATGAGCAGGCCAGCCTGCCGATAGGTCGGAAAGTTCATGTCGCCCGGCGCCAGCGCCTTGCGAAAGGCGCAGCTCACCGCCTCTTCGCCCAGATGCTGCATGTAGAACGAGGTCTTGCCCTGGCGCTGCGCCATCTGCATGCGCGCGTCGAAGCTGCGCAGCGTCATCATATGGCGCAGGCCTTCCAGCAACTCGTCGTCGGAAAGCAGGCCGGCCCACGGCCCGACGGCTTCGCCGGCGCGGTTGAGCACGCGGATGATCGAAAACGCCAGATCGCGGATATCACGCGGATCGACATCGATCTCGGGACGCGGCACCGAGCCGGCCTTGGGGATGGTCACATCAGAAAAATCCGGCGTCCCGCCCGGTCGCACCTCGGGCTCCGGCACATGGAAGCGCAACATTCCCGCATCGGCCATGACCTTCGTCCTCCCATGTTGCCCGGCCAAGATACTTGCACACCGGCAGACCAGTGCCAATTCGTCGGGCAAGGCTTCCGGCCAACCACCGCGCCGTCAGCAGCACTAGCCAGGATGAAGATATGTCAGCGAAATTTCTTGTCGATCTTCCGGCTCTGCGCGCAATTTGGCGCATGATTGCGCCGGGTTTCCCGCCAGATTGGACAAGGCGTCGGATCGAGCGGCTAGCGCTGCGGCCTTTCCTTCTCCCCTTGTGGGAGAAGGTGGCCGCGAAGCGGTCGGATGAGGGGTGTTCCAGCCTGGCAAGGACGGCACTCCGTCCAACACCCCTCTTCCGTCTTGGCGCTGCGCACCAATCCACCGCCCGGGCGAGTCACGGGCCTCGCCCGCCCTTCGGGCCCCACAAGGGGAGAAGGAAAGGGGGCGACCGCCGTTCACCCGGCGCCCGCATCATGCTAACCCATAACCCATGGCACAGAAGAAAGGTTACGAGGTCGATTCGTGGTTGGCGCGGCCGGACCCGCGTGTCTCGATCGTCCTGCTCTACGGGCCCGACCGCGGGCTGGTCGCCGAGCGCGCCCGCGCCTTTGCCGGCAAGACCGGCCTGCCGCTCGACGATCCGTTCTCCGTGGTCAGGCTGGACGGTTCGGAAGTCGATCGCGACGAGGGCCGCCTGCTCGACGAGGCCCGCACCGTGCCGATGTTTTCGGACCGGCGCCTGCTCTGGGTGCGCAATGCGTCCGGCCAGAAGGCGCTTGCCGACGACGTCAAGGCGCTGACCGCGGAGCCGCCGCGTGACGCCATTATCCTGATCGAGGCCGGCGACCTGAAGAAGGGCGTCGGGCTGCGCGCCATTGTCGAGGCGGCGGACATTGCCATGGCGCTGCCGTGCTACACCGACGAGGCGCGGGACATCGATACGGTCATCGACGACGAATTGCGCAAGGCCGGCATGTCGATGACGCTGGAAGCCCGCCAGGCGCTGCGCCGCAACCTCGGTGGTGACCGGCTGGCCTCGCGCGGCGAGATCGAAAAGCTGGTGCTCTATGCCCACGGCCAGAGCGAAATCGGCCTCGATGACGTCAAGGCGACGTCGGGCGACGTCTCTGGCCTGTCCTTCGATGACGCCGTCGATGCCTTGCTCGACGGCAAGGTCGGCGACTTCGACATTGCCTTCACCCGTCACTGCCAGTCCGGCGGCCAGGCATTTCTGGTGCTGTCGTCGGCGATGCGGCAGCTGCAGGCGATCCAGGCAATGCGCGGCCTGATGGACGCCGGCGGCCGCAACGCCGCTTCGGTCGTCGCCGCGGCGCGCCCGCCGGTTTTTTTCGCGCGGCGCAAGCTGGTCGAAAAAGCCCTCGAACGCTGGAGCAGCGAGGCGCTCGCCCGCGCGCTCAACCGCCTGCAGACGGCGGTGCTGCAGACCCGGCGCCGGCCGGACCTCGCGGTCGCGCTGGCCCGACAGGCGCTGCTCGGCATCGCCGTGGAGAGCGCAAGACTGGCGCGCACCTGATCTCCCCCCTTGAGGGGGAGATGTCGCCGAAGGCGACAGGGCAGCGCGTGGAGCGCCGACATCTTCTTCGCTTCAGCAACGTGCCGGCGCTTGATGTGAGGCGACCCTTCTGCCCTGCCGGCCTCTTATCTGCAACGTTGGTGATTGGCGAAGCCGTCGATGACAGCCCCCTCTCCCCGTCACTATACGGGGAGAGGATGCCGGCAGGCAGGTGAGGGGCGGCGCAAACGCTGGAGCAGGTAGCCTATAAAATCGCCGATCCTCGTCTAAAACAAGCGGGACCCGAGGCTCTTTGCCGGCTAACTACTGCTCCTGCTTCAGCCGCCGGCAAAGCTCGTCGAGTTGCTCCAGCGTCCGATAGGCGACGCTGATCACGCCGCCGCGCTCGTTGTGCTCGATCGTGACGAACATGCCGAGCGTGTCGGTCATGAACTTTTCCAGCGCCCGCGTATCAGCATCCTTTTGCACCGGTGCTGCAGGCGGTCGCTTCACCGTCGGCGCACCCGCCGGCATCTGCGCCAGCGCTTCGGCCTGGCGCACCGAAAGCCCGTCCTCGACGATGCGCTTGGCCAGGCCCGCCGGATCCTGCGCCGTCACCAATGTACGGGCATGGCCGGCCGACAGCGCGCCGTCGACCAGCATGCCGCGGATCACGTCCGGCAGCTTCAACAGCCGCAGCGTGTTGGCGACATGGCTGCGGCTCTTGCCGATCACCTGGCCGAGATCGGCCTGGGTGTAGCCGTGATCGTCGATCAGCTGCTGGTAGCCCATCGCCTCCTCGACCGGATTGAGGTCGGTGCGCTGGACGTTTTCGATGATCGCCAGCTCGAGCGCGGTGCGATCGTTGACATCGCGCACGATAATCGGGATCTCGCTCAGCCCGGCGCGCTGCGCGGCGCGCCAGCGCCGCTCGCCGGCGATGATCTCGTAGCGGCCAGCTTGCGTCGGCGATGGCCGCGCCACCACCGGCTGCACCACGCCATGTTCGCGGATCGACTGGGCAAGATCGGTCAGGTCGGCGTCGCCGAAATGCCGGCGTGGATTCTTTGGGTTCGGGCTCAGGAACTCGATCGGCACCTTGCCGTCGGCATTCATGCCCGGCTTTTCCACTGCTGCCGGACGATCGATTTCGCCGATCAGCGCCGCCAGTCCCCGGCCTAGTCTTTTTCTCGAAAGGTCTTCGCTCATCGTCTGTCCAGATCGTTTCGGTATCAATTCGGCTTCTAAGCGGCGCGCAGTTTGCGCTCGCGGCGGATCACCTCGGAGGCAAGCTGCAGATAGGCCTGGCTGCCGGAGCATTTGAGGTCGTAGAGGATCGCCGGCTTGCCGTAGGACGGCGCCTCGGAGACGCGCACATTGCGCGGGATGACGGTTTCATAGACCTTGTCGCCCATATGCGCCCGCACGTCCTGCACCACCTGGTTGGCGAGGTTGTTGCGCCCGTCGAACATGGTCAGCACGATGCCCTGGATGGTCAGCTCGGGATTGATCGAGCGGCGGACCTGCTCGACCGTCTCCAAAAGCTGGCTCAGGCCCTCGAGCGCAAAGAACTCGCATTGCAGCGGCACCAGCACCGAATCGGCTGCCGCCATCGAGTTCAGCGTCAGCAGATTGAGCGACGGCGGGCAATCGATCAGCACATAGCCAAAATTCGCCGAGCGCTCGGCCGAGGCACGCAAGGCGTTGCGCAGCCGCAGCACCCGGTCCGGCGCCGAGGCGATCTCCATTTCGATGCCGAGCAGGTCGAGCGTCGACGGCACGATAGACAGTCCCGGCACCGCCGTCGGGATCGCCGCCGCCTCCAGATCGAGCTCGCCGGTCAGCACGTCATAGGAGGAAACGGTCCGGTCGCGCCGGTCGATGCCGAGACCGGTGCTGGCATTGCCTTGCGGGTCGAGATCGACGATCAGCACCTGCTCGCCGATCGCCGCCAGCGCCGTCGCCAGATTGATGGCCGTCGTCGTCTTGCCGACGCCGCCCTTCTGGTTGGCTACGGTGATGATTCGGGGGCCATTCTTCATCATGGGTCTATGCCAGAAATTCATGCCGAGGTCGCCGATCTAAGTCAGTTGGCGCAAATCAGACAGTTCGAGGATGACGCCATGAGCGTCGGTCGCGCTGGCATGTTCTACCAGATCGAACGACCATCGTTGAGCGCTTTCTGCCAATTCGGTACGGTAATCCCGGCCTTTGTGGAACAGGCCGCAGGTGCCCGTCGTCAGCCACGGCGCCGCCAGTTCGAGCAACACCGGAAGCGACGCCAGCGCTCTGGCGGTAACGATTTGAGGTGTTGAAACAAACGGATACGCGTCGTCGATGCGCCGTGCGACGACCCTGGCCGGCAGGTTGAACTGGCCCACGACCGCTTGCAGGAACGATGCCTTTTTCCGATTGCTTTCAACCAGGTCGATGCTGGCGCCGTCGCGCTCGGCAAGCAGGAACGCCAGCACCAGGCCGGGAAAACCGCCACCGGAGCCGAGATCGAGCCAGCGCTTCGCGTCTGGTTTGATTCGCGCCAGCTGCGCGCTGTCGAGGATGTGGCGGCGCCAGACGTCGCCCTGCGTCGACTGCGCCGCCAGGTTTATCCGGCGGTTCCATTTCTGAAAGACCGTCTCGAACTCTACCAAGCGTTCGAATGTTTCACGTGAAACCGGACCGGCAGCCGATTGCAGGCCCGCCCATGAGGCAGCGCTCACGCAACATTCCTTCGCGTGGCAGCCTCGGCGTTGCGGACATGCGCGACAATGATTGCCAGTGCCGCCGGCGTCATGCCTTCCATACGCTGAGCGTCGGCGATCGAGCGCGGCTGGCGTGCCAGCATCTTTTGCTTCAACTCGTTGGACAGCCCCGGAACGGAAGCAAAATCGAGCGACGCCGGGATCAATCGGCTCTCTTCATGCCTGATCTGCGTGACGTCAGCTTGCTGGCGATTGAGATAGACCGAATATTTCGCTTCCGTTTCAAGGCGTTCAGCCGTTTTGCTGTCAATTCCCGCAAACTGCGGGGCGATTCTGGCCAGCCAGGCGACGTCGACGCCGGGATAGGCCAGCAACTCATAGGCCGAGCGGCGTACCCCGTCCCGGTTGATCACCAGCCCATGACGCGCCGCTTCATTCGGAGTCATGGTGAAGCCAAGCGCAAGGTCCCTCGCATTTTCAAGGATCTGCACGATATCGCTAAACCGTTGCATCCGCTCCTGCGAGGCAATCCCGAGCTTCATCGCCAGCGGCGTCAGCCGCTCATCGGCATTGTCGGCGCGCAGCGACAGCCGGAACTCGGCCCGCGAAGTGAACATCCGATACGGTTCGGCGATGCCACGGCTGGTCAGGTCGTCGACCATCACCCCGATATAGGCCTCGGTGCGGCTGAGCACGATCTGGTCGCTTGCCGACGTTTTGCGCGCGGCGTTGAGGCCGGCCAACAACCCCTGCGCCCCGGCCTCCTCGTAACCGGTGGTGCCGTTGATCTGCCCGGCCAGAAAAAGACCGGCGATCCGCTTGGTTTCCAGCGTCGGCTTGAGCTCGCGCGGATCGACATGATCGTACTCGATGGCATAGCCGGGCTGCAGCATGGTGGCGCGTTCAAGGCCCGGAATGGTTTTTAGAATGTCGAGCTGCACGTCCTGCGGCAGCGAGGTCGAAATACCGTTCGGGTAGACGGTATCGTCGTCCAGCCCTTCCGGCTCGAGGAAAATCTGGTGGCCTTCGCGATCGCCGAATTTGACGATCTTATCCTCGATCGACGGGCAGTAACGCGGTCCCACCCCTTCGATCGAGCCGGAATACATCGCCGAACGGCCCAGATTGGTGCGGATCAACTCATGTGTCGCTGCCGTCGTACGCGTGATGCCGCAATGGATCTGCGGATTGTCGATGCGGTCGGTCATCAGCGAGAACGGCACCGGGTCGTCATCCGCCGCCTGGCTCTCCAGCGACGCCCAATCGATCGTGCGTCCGTCCAGCCGCGGCGGCGTGCCGGTCTTCAGCCGTCCGAGCTTGAAGCCGGCGCGGCTCATCGTCGCCGACAGGCCGAGGCTGGCCTGCTCGTTCATGCGGCCGGCAACGATCTTCTTCTCGCCGATATGGATCAACCCGCGCAGGAAAGTGCCGGTGGTCAGCACCACGGCGCCGCAGCCAAGCCGGCGGCCATCCGCCAGCAGCACCGCCGCCAGGCGCTCATTGGCGATTTCGAAATCCAGGACCTCGCCCTCGACCACGTCGAGGCCCGCCTGTTCGCGAATCGCCGCTTGCATGGCGAGCCTATAGAGTTTTCTGTCGGCTTGCGTCCGCGGCCCGCGAACTGCCGGGCCCTTGCGGCGGTTGAGCAGCCGGAACTGGATGCCGGCCGCATCGGCGACGCGCCCCATCAGCCCGTCCATGGCATCGATCTCGCGAACCAGATGGCCCTTGCCGAGGCCGCCGATCGCCGGATTGCACGACATGACGCCGATTGTCTCGAAGCGCAGCGTCACCAGGGCAGTCTTCGCGCCAGCGCGCGCGGCAGCACTGGCCGCCTCGCAACCAGCATGGCCGCCGCCCACCACAACCACATCATAGTGATCGGTCATTTTTAGTGTTCCAGATTCAGGTTGACCGACACATGTCCCCGTCAGGACGAGGTGTCAAGCCGGCACCTTCTCCCGGTATAGTGACGGGGAGAAGCGGGCTAGCCGCAGCAACGACGGGTCTCTTGCAGCGCTGTCGACGGTTGTGTCTTTCTCCCCGTCACTATACGGGGAGAAATGCCCGGCAGGGCAAATGAGGGGCAGCGCTAAGTCTGAAATTCGATCCCGTCTCGGGGACCATGGATCGTTTCACGTGAAACAATGCCTTCGAGCTAATCGCGTGGTGTTTCACGTGAATCACCCAGAGCTGGCCGGCCCGCAATGTTTCACGTGAGTCATTTGCCGATGCAGAACTGCGCAAAGATGACGTCGAGCATGTCCTCGACATCGACCGCCCCGACGATGCGGCCAAGTCGATCCGCCGCCAGCCGCAATTCCTCTGCCCGCAATTCCTGCCCGCGCCCATCCTCTGCCGCTGCCGCCAGCAAGAAGCACTTCGTCTCGTTGAGCAGTTCGACGTGCCGCAGCCGCGACGGCAGGATATCGCCGGCCTGGCCGACCTGCGCTGCGGCGCGACGGCCGATCTCGGCCAGCAATTCGGCCAGCCCGGTGCCGTCCTTGGTCGAGATAACCGCGTCGTAGCGCGCCACAAGCGATTCATCCCGCAGCAAATCAGCCTTCGTCCCGATCCTCAAGGCCGCGACATCAGGCGGTATTGCGCCGATTGCCACCGGCTCCGGCATATCCTCGAGCACCAGCAACAGATCGGCAGTGCCGGCCTTGCTCCTTGCTCTTTCGATGCCGATCGCCTCGATCCTGCCGGGCGTATCGCGCAGGCCGGCGGTATCGGTCACTCTTATGCGCATCCCCTCCAGGTCCAGCACCACCTCGAGCAGATCGCGGGTGGTGCCGGGCTCTTCGGTGACGATTGCCGCCTCGCGCCGGGCCAGAGCGTTGAACAGGCTCGATTTGCCGGCATTCGGCGCACCAAGAATGACGACCTCGAACCCGTCACGGATGATTTCGGCGGCCCGGAAGCCTTGGACATGACGCTCGATTTCGGAAATCATCGCGCGAACGTCCGACCAGACCGTCTCTGCAACGGAACCGGGCACATCGTCTTCGTCGGCAAAATCGATTTCTGCCTCGATCATCGCGCGCGCATGAATCAGCCGACGGCGCCAGGCGAGGTAGAGCTCGCTCTGCACGCCTTCGGCATTCTGCACGGCAAAACGCCGCTGCGCCTCTGTCTCGGCATTGACGAGATCGGCCAGCGCCTCGGTCTTGACCAAATCGACCTTGCCATTGAGAAAGGCGCGGCGGGTGAACTCGCCCGGCTCGGCATGTCTGACGCCGTCGAAGCCGGCGATCACCTCCAGCATCTTCGCCACCACGGCCCGCCCGCCATGGACGTGGAATTCGGCGACATCCTCGCCGGTAAAGCTGTTTGGGCCGGCAAAGAAAACGACCAGCCCGCTGTCGAGCACCGATCCGTCCGGCGCCCTGAACTGGCGATAGGCGGCAACACGGTTCTTGACCTTGGGGCCAGCAATCGTTTCTACGACGAATCGACTTTGCGGGCCGGAAATGCGGATCACGGCAACCCCGGCGGGCAGGCGGCCGCTCGACAGGGCAACAATGGAATTACCTGAAATCATTTGCCGACCCAGCACAACCGCCCTAGCTTCGCTTGTTCACCAACAGATTGCCGAGTTATCAACAGTGACGTTGCCCGCGAAAAACCTGCTTGCCGAAGAGGCCAGCCCCTATCTGCAGCAGCACAGCGACAACCCCGTGCATTGGCGGGCGTGGTCGCCGGCATCGCTCGCGGAAGCAAGGGCGCTTGAGCGGCCGATCCTGCTCTCGGTCGGCTACGCCGCCTGCCACTGGTGCCATGTCATGGCGCACGAGAGTTTTGAGAACGCCGGCGTCGCCGCCGTCATGAACCGTCTGTTCGTCAATATCAAGGTCGATCGCGAAGAGCGGCCGGACATCGACCAGATCTATATGGCGGCATTGTCGGCGATGGGCGAGCAGGGCGGATGGCCGCTGACAATGTTTTTGACACCGGACGGAAAACCTTTCTGGGGCGGCACCTATTTTCCGCGCGAAGCCCGTTACGGCCGCCCAGGCTTCGTCCAGGTGCTGGAGGCGGTCGACAAGGCGTGGCGCGAGAAGAAAGAAAGCGTTAACCAAAGCGCCGCCGGCCTGACCACGCATGTCGAGGCGCGGCTGGCCGGCAGCCATGCCAAGGCGGTGCTCGACCGCGACACGCTCGCGACGCTCGCCAACGGCATCGACGGCATGATCGACAGGGATCTGGGCGGCCTGCGCGGCGCGCCCAAATTCCCCAATGCGCCGTTCATGCAGACGCTGTGGCTGTCCTGGCTGCGCGACGGCGCCACAGCCCATCGCGACGCTGTCCTGCTCAGCCTCGAAAAGATGCTGGCAGGCGGCATCTATGACCATGTCGGCGGCGGCCTCAGCCGCTATTCGACCGATGCCGAATGGCTGGTGCCGCATTTCGAAAAGATGCTCTACGACAACGCACAGCTCATCCGGCTGTGCAACTGGGCTTATGCGGCAACCGGCAATGAATTGTTCCGGATACGAATCGAAGACACGGTCGACTGGCTGTTGCGCGAGATGCGCGTCGAAGGCAGCGCATTCGCTGCCAGCCTCGACGCCGACAGCGAGGGCGAGGAGGGGTTGTTCTACACCTGGAGCAAGGATGAGATCGAAACCGCTCTCGGCGACGAATCAGCCTTGTTTTTCCGATACTTCACGCTTTCCGGCCCGCATGGCTGGGAGGGCAAGCCGATCATCCACCAGACTGCGGTCCAGCAAAAACAAAGCGTCGCCGATCGCGACCGGCTCATTCCGCTCAGAGAAAAACTGCTGGCGGCCAGGGGGCAGCGCGTCAGGCCCGGGCGTGACGGCAAAATCCTGACCGACTGGAACGGCCTGGTGATTGCGGCTCTCGCCGAAGCCGGGCGCGCCGTGAAACGGATCGACTGGATCGAGGCGGCGGAACAGGCCTTTGCTGCCATTGCCAGCGCTGGCCGAGACGGTCGCCTGCCGCATTCGATGCTTGGCGCCAAGAAGCTGTTTCCGGCGCTGTCGAGCGACCACGCCGCCATGGCCAACGCCGCGATCTCGCTGTTCGAGGCTACCGGCACGTCGAGTTATGCCGAACTGGCCGGCCAATTCATCGCGCAGCTCGACCAATGGCATCACGACGAGGACAACGCCGGCTACTATCTGACCGCGTTGGACAGCAGCGACGTGCCGATCCGCATCAGGGGCGACGCCGACGAGGCCATTCCTTCAGCCACTGGCCAGATCATCGAGGCCATGGTCCGATTGTCGTCGCTTTCCGGCGATCTCGAAATACAGGAAAAGACCTGGAAGGTCGCCGAACACGCAGCCGGCAGGGCGGCGCATCAGGCCTATGGCCAGGCCGGCATCGTCAATGCCTGTGCCTTGGTGCTCGAGCCGTTGAAGCTGGTGTTGGTGGATAGTTATGAGAATCCAACGCTTGTTCCGGTAGCGAATCGAAATCCCGACCCGCGCCGGATCGACACGATCGTGCCGGTCGGCTCGGCGACAAACCTGCCTATCCTGCCAGGCGGCGCTTTGCCGCCATCGACCGAGCCCGGCGCCTGGCTGTGCACGGGGCAGGTCTGCCTGCCGGTGATAACGGACGCCGAGGAACTCGAGCGTCGGTTGCGGCGCAGATAGGAGAGGGATGCTGCGCCGATCCACCTTCTCCCGCAGGGGAGAAGGCAAGAGGCGCCAGCCCCTTACGTATTCATCGAATCGAAGAAATCCGCGTTGGTCTTGGTCTGCTTGAGCTTGTCGATGAGGAACTCGATGGCGTCGGTCGTGCCCATCGGCGCCAGGATGCGGCGCAGCACGAAGATTTTTTGCAGGTCCTGGCGGGCGACCAAAAGATCTTCCTTGCGGGTGCCGGACTTGAGGATGTCCATGGCCGGGTAGATGCGCTTGTCCGCCACCTTGCGGTCGAGCACGATTTCCGAATTGCCGGTGCCCTTGAACTCTTCGAAGATGACCTCGTCCATGCGGCTGCCGGTGTCGATCAGCGCGGTGGCGATGATGGTCAGCGAGCCGCCTTCCTCGATGTTGCGGGCGGCGCCGAAGAAACGCTTCGGCCGCTGCAGCGCATTGGCGTCGACACCGCCGGTCAGCACCTTGCCGGATGACGGCACCACGGTGTTGTAGGCGCGGCCGAGGCGGGTGATCGAATCCAGCAGGATGACGACGTCGCGCCCGTGCTCGACCAGGCGCTTGGCCTTCTCGATCACCATTTCGGCGACCTGGACGTGTCGCACCGCCGGCTCGTCGAAGGTCGAGGAGACGACCTCGCCCTTCACCGAGCGCTGCATGTCGGTGACTTCTTCCGGCCGCTCGTCGATCAACAGCACGATCAGGTAGCATTCGGGATGATTGGTGGTGATCGAATGGGCGATGTTCTGCAACAGCACCGTCTTGCCAGTGCGCGGCTGCGCCACGATCAGGGCGCGCTGGCCCTTGCCGAGCGGCGCCACTAGGTCGATGACGCGGGCCGAGATATCCTTCGAGGTCGGAACGTCCATTTCCATCTTCAGCCGCGAGGTCGGGTAAAGCGGCGTCAGATTGTCGAAATGGATCTTGTGGCGGATCTTTTCCGGGTCGTCGAAATTGATCGTGTTGACCTTGAGCAGCGCGAAATAGCGCTCGCCCTCCTTCGGGCTGCGGATCGGGCCCTCGACCGTGTCGCCGGTCTTCAGCGAGAACCGGCGGATCTGCGACGGCGAGATATAGATATCGTCCGGGCCTGGCAGGTAATTGGCATTGGCCGAGCGCAGAAAGCCAAACCCGTCCTGCAGCACTTCGACGACCCCGTCACCGATGATCTCGATATCTTGGGTCGCCAGCCGCTTCAGGATCGCGAACATCAGTTCCTGCTTGCGCATGACACTGGCGTTCTCGACCTCGAGCGATTCGGCATAAGCGATCAGCTCTGGCGGTTTCTTGTTCTTGAACTCTGTGAGTTTCATTTCTTGCATCATTAGACGGACTCTGAGTGAGTAAGTATGGGGAAAATATCGGCGGGATGCGACAAATGCCGGGCGCGGCCGAAGCGATGAATGGGGCGGCGCATGACGGGAAGGAAGACCCGTCTTTTATCGTTGGTCGACTGAAAGAGCAAGCCGCTTGGAAGCGATCAATTGCGAATCTCGGCACCGCCCCTCAACCCCTGCCGGGACCTTCTCCCCGTATAGTGACGGGGAGAAGGGGCTTGGCCGCAATCTGGCGCACATACTGCAACCCTGGATATTGGCGAAGCCATCAATCACAGCGCCCCTCTCCCCGTCACTATACAGGGAGAGGATGCCGGCAGGCAGGTGAGGGGCAGCGCAAACGCGCGAAACAGACACAAATCGTCAAAACGGCTTCACGATGACCAGCACGACGATGACGATCATCAGCAATGTGGGGATCTCATTGACGATCCGCCAGTGCCGAGCCGGCTTTTCGTTGCGGTCCTCGGCGAATTTGCGTACCGCGCCGGCCAGATAGCCGTGAGCGGCCGAGAGGCCGAGCACCGCGGCGATCTTGGCATGCAGCCAGCCACCCTGAAAACCAAAGCCTTTCCAGGCCAGCCAGAGGCCGAACGCCCAGGTGATGATCATGGCTGGATTGATGATGCCGCGCAGCAGCCGGCGCTCCATCACCTTGAAGGTCTCCGACTGGACGGAGCCTTTTTCCGCATCGGCATGATAAACCAGCAGCCGCGGCAGATAGAGCATGCCCGCCATCCACGAGATGACGGCGATGACATGGATCGCCTTTGCCCAGGGATAGAAATCATCCGGCCCGAACAGGAACAGAAGCGCCGCCAGGACGAGGAAGATGACGATGGCGATTGCTGCTCGACGCATCGCTGCACCACCGCTGCTGCCCGCACCACTGTTGGCGTTGTTCATGTCGGTCATCGATGCGCCCGCACCATCTTCACCATCGCCTCGACATGCGCGATCGGCGTTTCCGGCGTGATGCCGTGGCCGAGATTGAAGACCAGCGGCCCATCGCCCAGTGCTTTCAGGATTGCGTCGACACCGTCAGAAAGCGCCTTGCCGCCGGCCACCAGCCGCAACGGATCGAGATTGCCCTGCACAGCACCATCGCGCTGCAGTTCCTTCGCCGTCGTCAACGGCACGGTCCAGTCGAGCCCCAGCCCGGTCACGCCGGTTTTTTGGCGATAGCTGCGGTAATGGGCGCCGGCGCCCTTGGGAAAGCCGATGATCGGAATGTCGGGATGGACGGCCCGGACCTGCCTGACGATCTCCGCCACCGGCCTGACGCAAAACGCCTCGAAAGAAACTTCGTCGAGCACGCCGGACCACGAGTCAAATATCTGCACCACATCGGCGCCGGCTTCGATCTGTCGGATCAGGTAGGCAGCCGAGTGATCGGCAAGCACTTTCAGCAATTGCAGGAAAGCCGCCGGCTCGCGATAGGCAAACAGCCGTGCTGGCGCCTGGTCCGAGGTGCCATGGCCGGCGATCATATAGGTCGCCACCGTCCACGGCGCGCCGCAGAAGCCGATCAGCGTCGTTTGATCCGGCAGTTTTGTCCGCAATCGCCTGACCGTCTCGTAGACCGGTTCGAGATTCACGTGAAACGTTTCGCCGTCGAGAGCTGCAATCTCCGTCGCCGAGATCGGCGTCAACAGCGGCCCACGGCCCTCCTCGAAGCGCACGTCGCGGCCCAGCGCATGCGGCACGACAAGGATATCGGAAAATAGGATCGAAGCATCGAAGCCGAAACGTTCGATCGGCTGCAGCGTCACTTCCACGGCAAGATCGGGATTATAGCAAAGGTCGAGGAACGATCCGGCCCGCCTGCGTGTCTCGCGATACTCCGGCAGATAGCGGCCGGCCTGCCGCATCATCCAGAGCGGCGGCGGAGATACCGTCTTGCCTCTCAACACGTCCAGCATGATGCGGTTTTCGGGCATTCAGCGCTCGCCTCTCCAGGCTTCTCTATAATTAAAAATTCTATTTCTAGGAATCTTATGATTCTAAGAGTCTGTTGGTATCGGTGGTTGTCTGCTGTCCCGCCTTGCCCCGGAAAAGGCCAGCCAGCATATTGTCGCGTGCTTCTTCTGGCGGATAGGAGGAGTTTGGGGACAGTCGGAAATTGCCGACTGGGAACAATACGTTACCGCCCGCCTGGAGAAAATGGCCCTGTGGATGAGGCCAAGTCGAAAAAGCCCGTCCCCGGACTTGTCCCCAGCCCCCGACGAAGCCGGCAGCGCATCGAATTGTGGACAAACCGGCATCTGATACAGTCGCCCCGAACCGGCCGATCTTTCCGACCGACCTTATCCACATCGGCCCACAGCTTGGAACGTACCCCTGTGAACAAACCCCAGAGCTTCTTTCACCTTCACCTGATTTCCGATGCCACCGGTGAGACGCTGCTGGCGGCCGGGCGCGCGGCTTCGGCGCAATACAAGGATGCGCGCGCCATCGAGCATATCTACCCGCTGATCCGCACCGAGAAGCAGGTGACGAAAGTGTTCGAGGACATCGAGGAGGAGCCGGGCATCATCCTTTATACGGTCGTCGACCAGAAGCTCGCCCGCGGCATCGACGAGCGCTGCGCCGCCATGGGCCTGCCTTGCGTCTCCGTGCTGGAACCGGTGCTGACCGTGTTCCAGTCCTATCTCGGCACGCCGGCCGGCCGCCGCGTCGGCGCCCAGCATGTGCTGGACGCCGAATATTTCCGCCGCATCGACGCACTCAACTTCACCATGGAGCATGATGACGGCCAGCTACCTGCCAATATGGATGATGCCGACATTGTGCTGGTCGGCATTTCGCGCACCTCGAAGACGCCGACCAGCATCTATCTCGCCAATCGCGGCATCAAGACCGCCAACATCCCGATCGTGATCGGCGTGCCGGTGCCGGAAAGCCTGGTCAACGCCACGAAGCCGCTGATCGTCGGGCTGATCGCCACCGCCGAGCGCATCTCGCAGGTGCGCCAGAACCGCATCCTCGGCAACACCAGTGCCTACGAACCGACCGACTATGTCGACCGCGCGGCAATCAGCGAGGAACTCGCCTACGCCCGCCAGATCTGCACGCGGCATGGCTGGCCGATGATCGACGTCAGCCGCCGCTCGATCGAGGAGACGGCGGCGGCGATCGTTGCCCTGCGGGGAAAGACACGCTAGGTTCGGGCGCTTGTGCTGTGGGCGGCCCTTTCCTTCTCCCCTTTGTGGGAGAAGGTGGCCTCGCGAAGCGAGGTCGGATGAGGGGTGTTCCAGCCTGGCACCGACGGCGATCCTTCCAACACCCCTCAACCGTATTGGCGCTGCGCGCCAATCCACCTTCTCCCACAAGGGGAGAAGGAAAGATCAGGCGAAAACCATGGCCGAAAAAATCATCCTTGCCTCCGGCAGCCCGTTCCGCAAGGCGTTGCTTGTCCATGCCGGCGTGGCGGTCGAGGCGGTTCTGGCGGCAGTCGACGAGCGCGCGCTCGAAGCGCCCTTGCAGGGCAGCGGTATCTCGCCCGAGGACGTCGCACTGGTGCTGGCCGAGGCCAAGGCCGCCGAGGTCAGCGAGCGAAAGCCGGGCGCCCTGGTGCTCGGCTGCGACCAGACGCTGTCGCTCGGCGACGAAGTGTTTCATAAGCCGGCCGACATGGAAGCCGCCCGCCGCCATCTCCTGGCGCTGTCGGGCAGGACCCATCAACTCAACAGCGCCGTAGTGCTGGCCCGCGACGGCGCAGTTCTGTGGCGGCATGTCGGCGTCGCCAGCCTGACCATGCGAAAGCTCGATCCGGCCTTCATCGGCCGCCATCTGGCGCGGGTCGGCGCCAAGGCGCTGTCCAGCGTCGGCGCGTACCAGATCGAAGGCGAGGGCATCCAGCTGTTCGAAAGAGTAGAGGGCGACTATTTCACCATTGTCGGCCTGCCGCTTCTGCCTGTCCTGGCCAAGCTGCGCGAGTTCGGAGCCATCGATGGCTGAGGCCGCGAAAAAGGCCTTCGTCACCGGTCATCCGGTCGCGCATTCGCGGTCGCCGAAGATCCACGGCTACTGGCTGGCGAAATACGGCATCGACGGTAGCTACCGGGCGATCGACGTTGCGCCGGAGGCTTTTGCCGAATTCGTCGAAACACTCGAGGCGAATGGCTATCGTGGCGGCAACGTCACCATCCCGCACAAGGAGGCCGCCTTCGCGCTGGCGGCGCGCCGCGACGACGCGGCCGAACAGATCGGCGCCGTCAACACGCTTTGGCTCGAGGGCGGAATTTTGTGCGGCGGCAACACCGACGCCCATGGCTTTTCCGCCAATCTCGACGAGCATGCGACGGGCTGGGCCGCAAACGGCCCAGCGGTGGTGCTCGGCGCCGGCGGCGCCGCCCGCGCGGCCATCCATGCGCTCAAGCAGCGCGGCATCAGTGACATCCGCATCGTCAACCGGACGCTCGCCCGAGCCGAGGAGCTGCGCCACCGCTTCGGCGCCGGGGTCTCGGCCCACGGCACGGCGGCGACCCGCGAGCTGCTTGCCGATGCCGGCCTGCTGGTCAACACGTCAGCGCTTGGCATGCATGGCAATGAAGGCCTGTCCGCCGATCCGGCCAGACTGCCGGACCATGCCATCGTCACCGACATTGTCTATGTGCCGCTGGAAACGCCGTTGCTGGCCGCCGCCAAGGCGCGCGGCCTGAAAGCCGTCGACGGGCTCGGCATGCTGCTGCACCAGGCGGTGCCCGGCTTCGAGCGCTGGTTCGGCATCAGGCCTGAGGTCACTGCCGAATTGCGGCAGATGATCGTCGCCGATCTCGGCGCCAGGGAGAAAAAAAACATGATCGTGCTCGGCCTCACCGGATCGATCGGCATGGGCAAGTCGACGACGGCCAGGATGTTTGCCGAGGCCGGCGTGCCTGTCCACGATTCGGACGAGGCGGTGCATCGCCTCTACGCCGGCAAGGCGGCTCCGCTGGTCGAGGCGGCGTTTCCCGGAACGGCGAAATCCGGCTCCGTCGATCGCACGAGGCTGGCCGAGCGGGTGCTCGGTGATGCAGCTGCACTGAAACGGCTGGAAGCGATCATCCACCCACTGGTCCGCGCCGACGCCGACGCTTTCCTGGCCAGACACCGGGCCGCCGGCGCGCCGCTTGTCGTTCTCGACATCCCGCTGCTGTTCGAAACCGGCGGCCGCGACCGAGTCGACAAGGTCGTGGTCGTCACCGCGTCGCCCGACATCCAGCGCGCCCGCGTGCTGGCGCGGCCGGGCATGAGCGAGGAGAAACTGGCGTCGATCCTGGCCAGGCAGGTTCCCGACGCCGAAAAGCGTGAGCGCGCCGATTTCATCATCGACACCGGACAAGGTTTTGATGCGGCGCGCGCGGCGGTCAATGCGATAGTCGCGAAACTGGTCGGTGATAAAGCCGGCAAGCCTGCTTAACGGCGCTTGCGCCCGGCGTAATATGTTGCCAATTTGTTCCCATCATGATTCGGCTGGACTAACGCCGGACCCAACGGACTGATTCGATGCGCGAGATCATCTTCGATACGGAAACCACCGGCCTTGATTTCCGCGACGACCGCGTCATCGAGCTTGGCTGCATCGAGCTGGTCAACCGTTTCCCGACCGGCCGCACCTTCCACCATTACCTCAATCCGCAGGGGCGACCGATCCATGCCGAGGCACAGGCCGTTCATGGCATCAGCGCCGCCGATCTGATGGGCAAGCCGACCTTCAGCGACATCGCCGAGGAGTTCCTTGCCTTCATCGACGGCGCCAAGCTGGTCGCCCACAATGCGACTTTCGATATCGCTTTCCTCAATGTCGAATTCGGCCGGCTTGGCCATCCGGTCGTTGACCCCGGACTTGTCGTCGACACGCTGGCGCTGGCGCGCCGCAAGCATCCGATGGGGCCCAATTCGCTGGACGCGCTGTGCCGGCGCTACGGCATCGACAATGCCCGGCGCACCAAGCACGGCGCCTTGCTCGATTCGGAATTGCTGGCCGAGGTCTATATCGAGCTCATCGGCGGCAAGCAGGCGGCACTCATCCTCGACAGTGCCACGGCGCCGGCCAGCGGCAGGAGAAACGTCGACGACATCGACATCAGCATCGCTGCACGGCCGATAGCGCTGCCGTCTCGCCTGACCGAAGCAGAGCGCGCCGCGCACGCGAGCATGGTCGGCACATTAGGCGAAAAGGCGCTCTGGCTGCGCGTCGCCCCGGAAGCGAGTTCTGCGGCATAGCGATTTTGGCGGAGCGGCAGGGGCGTTCAGGATCAGCCGACCCGTAGCGATCCTTCGCTGTCCCGCCGCATCCCAAAGAAAAACCCGGCGCGAGGCCGGGTTTTTCAAACGTCACCGAGCACTCGCCTCAGCTCGCCTTGACCTTGCTGGCGGCCTGGTCCTCGGCCAGCTTCTGCTGGAACATCTGCGCGAAATCGATCGGATCGAGCATCAGCGGCGGGAAGCCGCCATTGCGCGTCGCCTCGGCGATGATCTGCCTGGCGAACGGGAACAGCAGCCGCGGGCATTCGATGAACAGCAACGGCAGCATGTGCTCCTGCGGAAAGCCGCTGATGGCGAACACACCGCCATAGACCAGCTCGACGTTGAACAGCACTTCCTTGTCGAAGGACGCCTTGGCGTTCAGCGTAAGATTGACGTCGAACTGCTTATCCGAAAGCGGGTTGGCGTTGACATTGACGTTGATGGCGATGCCGGGAGCCTTGTCGCGGCCGCGCAGCGAATTCGGCGCGCCGGGGCTTTCGAAGGAAAGGTCCTTCACATATTGGGCAAGCACGTTGAGCGAAGGCTGCGTCGCGTCGCCGTTGCCACTGGCCGCGCCGGTCGGCGCGTCGTCTTTGCTGGCCATAAGCCTTTGTCCTTTTGCCTCGGCAGCGTTGCTGACCGGATTGAAATCGGGCGTTCGCTACCATGGCCGGCATGACAAGACAAGGTTTGCGCGGCTTTGCTTTCCCTTCTCCCCTTGTGGGAGAAGGTGGATTGGCGCGCAGCGCCAATACGGTTGAGGGGTGTTGGAAGGATCGCCGTCGGTGCCAAGCTGGAACACCCCTCATCCGACCTCGCTTCGCGAGGCCACCTTCTCCCACAAGCGACAAGGAAAGAGCCGCGCCGGGCTACTCGTCCTCGAGGCGATCTACTCGTCCTTGAGGCGGCGCCAGGGGGAATTGTGATCGGGGCCGTGCTCGTCGCCGCGCGAATAGTCGCTGTCGTCGAGATCGATGGTCTTGTCGCGTTGCCGGGCCCGGAATCCGCCGGTGCCGAAACTGGTGGCCATCACGATGCGGCCTTTCAGCCGGCGCCAGGCGAGGTCGCGGACCGGCGGCAGCAGCAGCAGAATGCCTAAAATGTCAGTGATGAAGCCGGGAATGATGAGCAGGATCGCCGCCAGCACGATCATGGCGCCATGCGCGAGCTGACGGCTTGGATCACGTCCGGCGTCCATTTCGGCACGGACCCGGGACATGACGCCGAACCCCTGGTATCGCAACAACAGCGCGCCGGCGATGCTCGAAGCCAGCACCAGGCCGACCGTCGCCAGGACGCCGACCTGGCGGCCGACAATGACGAAACCGGCGATCTCCAGCAGCGGAAGCGCGAGGATGAACAGGGGAAGCAGCGAAATGCGCAAATCTTGACCGATCGTTTCGATGTTTTGCCGGCAGGCGGGCAATCGCCGCTGGCACTGAACCTTTTAGATAGGTATGGCTGCCTTTAATTTGAATGATTGCAGCTTGCGTTCTATATGCTTTGGATGTTGAACGCTATGCGACCGCAGCCATTGCCTGGCCGGGCGGTCCGGCCGGAGTAGGGATTGATTGGCGGAAGATATGGGATTCTTCGACTTCGGCACGATTTTCTTTCTGGTTGCGGCGGTTGTGATCTTTTTCCAGCTGCGCAATGTGCTCGGCCGCCGCACCGGTAGCGAGCGCCCGCCGTTCGATCCCTATACGGCGGGCCGCACCCGCGACGACGCCCAAAAACCCGAGAATGTGGTCTCGCTGCCGCGCAAGCGAGCGCCGGGAGAGCCGGCAATCGACGCCTATGCGGCGATCGACGCCTTCGCCAAGCCTGACACCGATCTCAACAAGGGCCTGCGCGCGATCAAGGACAATGATCCGGCATTCGACCCCAAGACCTTCGTCGACGGCGCCAAGATGGCCTATGAGATGATCGTCATGGCCTATGCCGATGGCGATCGCAAGACGCTGAAGAACCTGTTGTCGCGCGAGGTCTATGACGGCTTTGTCGCGGCGATCGGCGACCGCGAGGCGAAGTCGGAAAAGATCCAGTCCTCCTTCGTCGGCATCGACAAGGCCGACATCGTTTCCGCCGAGATGAAGGGCAGCGAGGCGCATATCACGCTGCGCATCGTCAGCGAACTGATTTCGGCAACGCGCGACAAGGCCGGCGCCGTCATCGACGGCGATCCCGAAACCGTCGCCGAGGTCAAGGACGTCTGGACCTTCGCCCGCGATACGCGCTCGCGCGACCCGAACTGGAAGCTCGTCGCCACCGAAGAAGAAGACTGAGCCCGGACCACGGCGGGGTCTGTCGTGTCGCTTTCTCAGGCGTTCCGCGAAAAATCCTTTGACGATCTGCCCGGCTGGGACAGGGACGACCATCTGGCTGCGTTCGCCGCTTTCCGGCGTTCGGCTTTTCATGTCCTGGCGAAACCCTATCGCTCTGGCGGGCTCGGTGTCGACTTCAATGCCTTCACCGAGGCCTATGCTGCAGCCCGCACCGTGTCGCCAACCGACCGGCGCGAAGCCCGCGCCTTCTTCGAGCGGCATTTCATCCCGGCGCACATAGCGGCGGAAAGCGGCGGCGCCGGCCTCGTCACCGGCTTCTATGAACCGGTGGTCGACGCTTCGCCGGTGCGAACCGAACGATTTACGGTGCCGCTGCTGTCACGTCCGGCCGATCTCGTCGACATCGACGGCGCCAACCGGCCGGTCGGTATGGATCCCTATCTCGCCTTCGGCCGCGCCACGCCGGACGGACCGGTCGAGTATTTCGACCGCGGCGAGATCGAGCGCGGCGCGCTCGTCAAGGGTTTGGCTGGCAAGGGTTTGGAAATCGCCTGGCTCGCCGACAAGGTCGACGCCTTCTTCATCCACGTACAGGGGTCTGCGCGGCTCACCATGACCGACGGCCGGCTTTGCCGCGTCACCTATGCCGCCAAATCCGGCCAGCGCTTTACCGGACCGGGCAAGATCCTGAGTGAGCTAGGCGAAATCCCGCTGGAAGCGGTAACCATGCAGTCGGTCCGCGCCTGGTTCAAGGCGCATCCGCAGCGCATCGACGAGATCCTGTGGCGCAACCGCTCCTATATTTTTTTCCGCGAGATTTCGGTCAGCGAGGCGGCGGTCGACGACCCGGACCTCGGGCCGATCGCTGCCGCAAAAGTGCCGCTGACGCCGGGCCGCTCCGTCGCTGTCGACCGTCTGCTGCATACCTTCGGCACGCCGTTCTACATCGATGGGCCGTCGCTGACCGCTTTCGACAACAAGCCGTTCCGGCGGCTGATGATCGCGCAGGACACCGGCTCGGCCATCACCGGCCCGGCCCGTGGCGACCTGTTCACTGGTACGGGAGATGCGGCCGGCGAGATCGCCGGCGTTGTCCGCAACCCTGCCGATTTCTACGCGCTGATCCCGCGTCGGCTTGTGCCGGGGGCGGGGCGATGACCCGGCGCATCGACAGGCTGAGCGAGGACGACCGGGTGCTGTGGAACCTGGTGGCGCGCACCGCCAAGCCGCTGAAGGGCAAGTCCGCCATCGACATCCCAGATATTGGCCCGGACATCGCTGATGGCAGCAAGCCAATGCTGCGTGACCAGGCGATGGCTCCTGCTACGGCCACGAAAGCCAGGACGCAGCATGTCTCGCATGCGCTCGACGAGCCGACGCTGGAAAAACTGTCGAAGGGTCGGCTGCCGATCGAAGGCCGCGTCGATCTGCACGGCCTGAGCCAGGACGAAGCCTATTCGCTTTTGTTCTCCTTCCTGCACCGGGCGCATGCCGGCGGCATCCGCTATGTGCTGGTGATCACCGGCAAGGGCTCCTCGTCCGGCGGCGACGGCATCCTGCGGCGCGCCGTGCCGGCCTGGCTGTCGACACCCGCATTCAGGCCGCTGGTCTCCAGCCACGACCACGCCGCCCGCAAGCATGGCGGCTCGGGCGCGCTCTATGTCCGCCTGCGGCGCGCGCGCTGATGCGGATGCGCGCATGAGAATGCACCCGACGAGGATGGACTTGTGACCCCGTTCGGCGAAAAGCTTCGCGCCCTGCGGAGCGAACGCGGCGTCAGCCAAAAGGCCATGGCCAGGGCGATCGGCGTCAGCGCCGCCTATCTGTCGGCGTTGGAGCACGGCCGCCGCGGCGCGCCGACCTGGACGCTGATCCAGAAGATCATCGGCTATTTCAATGTCATCTGGGACGATGCCGAAGAACTTGCGCGGTTGGCCGAGACCTCGCACCCGCGGGTAAAACTCGACACGTCGGGCCTCAGCCCCGCCGCCACCGAGCTTGCCAATGTCTTGGCCGAAAACATCGAAAAACTAGACGAGGCGGAGCTTCGCCGCATCACCGCATCGATCCGCGCCGCGCTGGGGCGGACGTAGGGTTTGTCCGACTCGTGTTGAGGCGATCAATTGTCGATGTTGGCGCCGCCCCTCATTGCCTGCCGGGCATTTCTCCCCGTAAACGGGGAGAAAGCGGCTGATCGCGAACGTGGCCTGCAACGCCGGCGATTGGCGAAATCGTCAATGACAGCACCCCTCTCCCGTCCCTATACGGGGAGAGGATGCCGGCAGGCAGGTGAGGGGCAGCACAAACGCCTGGAGCAGGTAACGCGAAACGCAGCGATCCTGGTGGTCGCTTGCAAAAACCTTACTGGACCGCGCCGACCAGAACCTGCTGGCCATCACGGATCGACACCCAGCGACCGGTATTGTCGATCGCCTGCCGCTTGAGGAAGCGGTAGCCGGTCCGGTCCCATGAGCGGACCTTTCCGTCCAGATTGTCGAGGACGTAGTCGCCCTTGCTCGTGCGCACGGTCAGCACGGCATGGCCCTCGCCGTCAGGCTTGCGCACGACGGTCATCAGAAGATTGGCGTAGGACACGCCCAAGCGGTTCAATTCGCGGCGCTTTTCCAGGACATAGTCCTCACAGTCGCCAGCGCCCCTGACGGGGTAGGCCCAGACCTCGTCCTTGCCGTAAATATCGATGTCGCTTATCGGCTTGACGGCGTTGTTGACCCTGGCGTTGACGCTGAGAATCTTGCGCCAGAGCGCGCCGGTCATGGTGGCGGGGGCGAGATTGCCCGGGTGGATCGAGCATTCGGCCGGACTGGTCTTGCAGAAATCGTAATGGCCGATCGGCTGCGATGTTGGGCCGCCGGTTGCCATTGGTCCGGCTGCCGAAGCCGCTGTAGACCAGCCTGTCGCAAGTGCCAGCCCTAACAGGGCGCACACGCGCAGCCCTCTCGCCATTGGTGAGGAAATCATTGTCCCCCTCGTCCCTTGTTGTTAATGAAACGTTAAGGGCGATCTACAGTCCCTGTCAATTATACCAACGGCCAGTTTTGCGATATGGTTACCCGCGCGGCCGAAAGCGCGGCTATTGTGCAACAGGTCGACTTGAACGGCGGCTGCCATCCGGGACATCTTTACTTTTTGGCGGTCCGAACCAGCTTCGGCCTCACCGCAACGCGGGTCTGGCGTCCATAGCTGGTGATGAAGTCGACAATGCGCGGCACGATTTCGGAGCGGAAGCGCGAGCCGTTGAAGACGCCGTAATGGCCGACCGCCGGCTGCATGTAGTGAGCGTGCCTGTCCGCGGGGATGTTGATGCAGAGGTCGTGCGCGGCCTGGGTCTGGCCGAGGCCGGAAATGTCGTCGTTCTCGCCCTCGACCGTGAACAGCGCGACATTGCGGATATTGGCGGGATCGATGGCGATGCCGCGATGCATCATTTCGCCCTTGGGCAGAGCATGGCGGACGAACACGGTGTCTACCGTCTGCAGGTAGAACTCCGCTGTCAGATCCATCACCGCCATATACTCGTCGTAGAAGTCGCGGTGCTTCTCGGCACTGTCGCCGTCATGCTTCACCAGATGCATGAAGAAGTCCTTGTGGGCGATGATGTGGCGGTCGAGGTTCATGCTCATGAAGCCCGAAAGTTGCAGGAACCCGGGATAGACCTCGCGGCCGAAGCCCGGCACCGGCCATGGCGCCTGCATGGTGACGTTGTCGCGGAACCAGTCGGTGCCCTTTTCCTCGGCCAGAAGGTTGACCGCGGTCGGATTGCGGCGGGTGTCGATCGGCCCACCCATCAGCGTCATCGTCGAGGGAACGAACGGGTCGCCCCGCGTTTCCATCAGCGCCACCGCCGCCAGCACCGGTACTGAAGGCTGGCACACCGCCATGACATGGGTGTCGGGGCCCAGCGCATGCAGCATGTCGACGATGTAGTCGATATAGTCGTCGAGATCGAAGCTGCCCTCGCTTATCGGCACCATGCGGGCGTCGACCCAGTCGGTGATATGAACGTCGGCATGCGGCAGCATCGCCTCGACCGTGCCGCGCAGCAGCGTCGCGTAGTGGCCGGACATCGGCGCCACGATCAGCAGCTTCGGATCCGGCCGGCGGCCGGCGGGAACCGCCCGCTCGAAACGGAGCAGATTGCAGAACGGCCGCGACCACACCGTCTTTTCGGTGACAGCGACGCTTTTCCAGTCGACGACGGTCTTGGTCAGGCCGAACTGCGGCTTGCTGTAGCGGCGCGTCGTGCGCTCGAACAATTCGGCCGTCGCCGCGACCGAGCGGCCCCAGGACGTGTGCGCAAACGGATTGAGCGGATTGGTGTAGAACATCCGCACCGCATCGGCATAGACCCGGGCCGGCTGCACGGCGGCGTGGTTCAATTCGTAGAGCTGGTAGAACATCGAGAACTCCGCTGCTGCGACCGAAGGGACGACAGCAGTGCCGAGCCTTGAATCTCTCGCGCAAAGGTTAACAACAAACTGCTGCGATGCAATACGTCAATTGAATTGATTTATGCTTATACTTTTGTCTAAGGCGTTGAAAATCGGTTTTGAACGGCGGCAGCCGGCTTATTGTGCAGCTGCGAAAGGTGCCGGAGAGAGCAGGGCAATCGCTTCAGTTTTGCGCTGCCCCTCATCCGCCTGGCCGCAAAGCGGCGCGGCCATTCACACGCGGTCGGTGCACACAGCAGCATGGCCTGAGCTGATGAAGCCGAGCCGCCCCGCGGCGCCCTTCGACAGGTCGATCACGCGACCCTTGATAAACGGGCCGCGGTCGTTGATGCGCACGACGACGCTGCGGCCGTTTTTGCGGTTGGTGACCTTCAACCTGGTGCCAAACGGCAAGGTGCGGTGCGCGGCGGTCAGCGCCGACGGGTTCATCCGCTCGCCGGAAGCGGTCTTCGAGGTCAGCGCGTACCAGGAGGCGCGGCCGCATTGTGCGGCGGCAGGGGAGGTGGATGCGCCGACCATCAGGGCAGCCGCTATCGTAGCCGCGACAAGCGCGGTCCGGTTGGGTTTCTTCATCTGCGGCAAGGGGCTCCGTTTGACAGACCCGGCCGTTACGGATGGAATGTGGCACCAAATGCGGCAGTCGTCTGGCGGTTCCATGACAATAGTACACGTTTGGAGTCGGCGCGAAACAGTCTGTCATGGAATGTCGGGATTGCGCCGATGTATGTCTGGTGGTCTTCGCACCAGCACCGGGGCGTTTCCGGCAAGACCCCGGCTTTATCATGCAAGTAGATGTGACAGCGATCGGGTCGCTTCCTTTCGCCTTGCCATCGCGGTCATAGCGGACTTGGCGATCGACTTGGGAAAGGAGTTCCGACGATGAGATTGATCAAAAATCTGCTGGCGCTGATTGTGCTCGCCATCGGTGCGCTGTGGTCGCTGCAGGGCATCGGCCTCGTCGGCGGCAGCTTCATGACCGGCCAGTCGCAATGGCTCTATATCGGCATCGTCACCGCGCTGGTTGGCCTGGGCGGGCTGGTGTGGGCGAACCGTTCGCTCCCCTGACACTCGAACGGCCCTGGCGGCGTTTCGGTCGACCGGCGAATGCGCTGCCCGCCGCAAACACGCATTTCCTTTTTTGCGCGCAGCTTCGGCAAATGAATGCTGCGAATGGCCGACGATTTGAAAACCGGTTTCTGTATCGCGGCTAAGTATAGTAGTCTTATCAACATTACAGGAATTGGAGAACGATGAGGATGTCCATATCGCGGCGATCACCCGCATGAGTGCCGAGCGCCGGCTGTCGCCATTGGCGTGCCTCGCGACTTCAGGAGGAAAAACGTCCGGCAAGTCGTCGCAGCGGCTTGAAAATCAAGCAAGATCAATGGTGCCCGTCTTGTATATCATGTCACTAGAATTTATGTGTCTTGAAAGCCTGGACGCGGACGCGGTGAGGACGTACGCCAGGCGTTTCGCAACCGGTGGCCTTGCGCCATTGCATGACAGAGAAACGTTCGGTCCATGCTCACAAAGAAGGGCAAGTACGGCCTCAAGGCGCTCGTCCATCTGGCGCGGCTGCCGGTTGGTCAGCTCGCCTTCGTTGCCGATATCGCCACCGGAAACAACATTCCGAAGAAATTTCTCGACGCCATCCTCGGCGAACTGCGCAATGCCGGTTTCGTCCAGAGCCGCAAGGGCAAGGAGGGCGGTTACCGCCTGGCGCGGCCGGCGGATGAAATCAAGATCGGCCACGTCGTGCGCGTGCTCGACGGACCGCTTGCCCCAATTCCCTGCGCCAGCCGCACCCGGTATCAGCGCTGTGAAGACTGCAACGAGGCGACATGCCAAGTCCGACATCTGATGCTGGAGGTCCGGCAAGCGATCGCCGAGGTGCTGGATCAGCGCAGCCTCGCCGAGATGCGCGATATCGCCGGCGACGACGAGCTTTCGGCTGCGTTGAAAATCCAGGCCTGAGCCGGAACCGACGGCTCCTCAGGTACTTGGTGCGCGCATGACCGGCCGTGCCAATTCGACCCTCCCGAATTCGATTATTATCGTCGGCGGTGGCGCCAGCGGCGTCGTGCTTGCCGCGCATCTGTTGAAGTCGCCCAATCCCGATCTTCGTGTCACGCTGATCGAAAAGCGTCCGCATTTCGGCCAAGGCATCGCCTATTCCACGCTGCTGTCGGCGCATGTGCTGAATGTCAGCGCGGCCGGCATGAGCGCCTATGCCGACGACCCCGGCGATTTCTGGCGCTGGCTTCTTGAGCGCGGCCTGGCAACGCCAGAGCAGGCGCCGGTCTACGCACCGCGCAGCGTCTACGCCCGCTATCTGAAGGAACTGCTGGACGAGCTCGAGGCGCGCGAGACGGGGCGTCTTCGCCTGATCCGCGAGGAGAGCCTGTCGATCTCGCCGACCGGGTCCGGGGTCGAGGTGGCGCTGGCCAACGGCACCAGCGTCGTCGCCCACCTTGCCGTGCTGGCGACCGGACATGACGAGGAGCCAGGTGCCGGCAACGGCCATGCGATCAGGATGGGATCGGAGGCCGACACCGGGCTCGACGGGGAAGCCCGGGTCCTGGTGCTGGGCACGGGGTTGAGCATGGTCGATGCCTTCCTGTCGCTCGAGCAACGCGGCCATCGCGGCGAGATTATTGCGGTGTCGCGGCGCGGCCTGCTGCCTTCGCCGCACCGCAAGGGCAATCCGATCAAGCTCGACGTCGCCGACATTCCGCTCGGCACCCAGCTCTCCTATCTCGTCGGCTGGTTCCGCGACCTGATCCGGGAAAACCAGAAGGCCGGCATCGACTGGCGCGACGTCGTCGACGGTCTCAGGCCGTTCAACCAGAAGATCTGGCAGAACTGGCCGTCTTCGGCCAAGCGCCGCTTTGTCGAGCACACCAAGGCGTGGTGGGACGTCCACCGCCATCGCATGGCGCCGGAAGTCTATGCCCGTGTCACCGAGGCGGTGCAGTCGGGCCGCATCCGGCTTGTCGCCGGGCGCGTCGTCGGCATCACGGCGGGCGACGAATTCAGCGTGCAGGTCCAGTCGCGCCACACGCAAAACATCGAGACGTTCGACGTTGCCCGCATCTACGATTGCACCGGCATCGCCAGGGACATCTCGACAACGTCGAACAGCGTGGTGCGGTCGCTGGTCGACCGCGGGCTGGCCCGGCCGGATCCGCTGCGCCTTGGCCTCGACGTATCGGACAATTGCGAGGTCATCGCCAGCGATGGCACCGTCTCGGCCAAGATCCTGGCGGTCGGGCCGCTGACCCGCGGCACCTTCTTCGAGATCGACGCCATACCGGATATTCGCGTGCAGTGCGCAAGGCTGGGGAAGCGGTTGCTGGGGTGAGGTCGGCGCTCTACGGGGTGCTGTCCCGCGACCTTATCGTGATTGGCGTGACGGAGCGGCCCCACCGGAATCCCATTCCCCGTCTGGCCAATGGATTGGCACAGCCTATCTTCTTTCAGACTGCAAACGGCTGGAAAAGAAGATAGGCTGACAGCCTGCCCAAGGCGGTCGCTTGACCATGGAGCATCAGCATGAGCGTGCACAAGATCGCCCTCCCGGACAGGGCAATGTCCCGCCTGCGTCCGCCCTATGCATCGGTTCTCGACCTGATCGGGCAAACGCCGGTTGTCGAGCTGACCAAATTTGACATCGGCAAGTGCCGGCTGTTCATCAAGCTCGAAAGCCAGAACCCCGGCGGCTCGATCAAGGACCGCATTGCGCTGTCGATGATCGCCGACGCCGAAAAACAGGGCAAGCTGAAGCGCGGCGGCACCATTGTCGAGGCGACCGCCGGCAACACCGGCCTTGGCCTCGCCCAGGTCGGCATTCCAAAAGGCTATCGCATCATCCTGGTCGTGCCCGACAAGATGTCGCGCGAAAAGATCCAGCATCTGCGGGCGCTCGGCGCCGAAGTGCGCATGACCCGTTCCGATGTCGGCAAGGGCCACGCCGAATACTATCAGGACATGGCCGAAAAGATCGCCGCCGAGCTGCCCGGCGCCTTCTATGCCAACCAGTTCGCCAATCCGGCCAATCCGGACGCCCATGAAACCACGACCGGTCCGGAGATCTATTCGCAGCTCGACGGTGACGTCGATGCAGTGGTCGTCGGCGTCGGCTCGGGCGGCACGCTGACCGGGCTTGGCCGCTATTTCGCAAAAATCTCGCCGAAGACCGAGATGATTCTCGCCGATCCGGTCGGTTCGGTGCTGGCGCCCCTGATCAAGACCGGCAAGATGCAAGAGGCCGGCAGCTGGACGGTGGAGGGCATCGGCGAGGATTTCGTCCCGCCCAATGCCGATCTGTCGCTGGTCAAGAAGGCCTACTCGATCACCGACAAGCAAAGCATGCTGGCGGTGCGCGACCTGCTTTCCAAGGAGGGCATCCTCGCCGGCTCGTCGTCCGGCACGCTGCTTTCGGCAGCGCTGCGCTATTGCCGCGAGCAGACCGTGCCGAAGCGGGTCGTCACCTTCGTCTGCGACAGCGGCAACAAATATCTGTCGAAAGTGTTCGACGATTTCTGGCTGATCGAGCAGGGCCTCGCCGAGCACGAGCAGCATGGCGATCTGCGCGACCTGGTGATGCGCACGCACCGCACCGGCGACATCGTGTCTGTCGGCCCGGACGAAAGCCTGCTCAACGCCTATGGCCGCATGCGCCGTTCGGATGTCTCGCAACTGCCGGTGCTGGACGACGGCAAGCTCGTCGGCATCGTCGACGAAAGCGATATCCTCGCCCACGTCGAAGGCCCCTATGACAGCCGCTGGGACCGTTTCAAGGCCCCGGTGCGCACGGCGATGACCGCCAATCTGCACACGCTGCAGGCCAGCCAGACGCTGGACGCGCTGCTGCCGGTGTTCGACCGCAACGAGGTCGCCATCGTCTTCGACGGCGACGAATTCATCGGCCTGATTACCCGCATCGACCTGATCAACCATCTGAGGCGCCGCGCAAGATGACCATCAAAGCCACCGTTTCGGGCAGCAACCGCCTGGCCTTCTCGACGCGCACCATCCATGGCGGCCAGAGCCACGACCCGACGACCGGCGCGGTGATGGTGCCGATCTATGCGACCTCGACCTATGGCCAGCAGAGCCCGGGCGTGCACAAGGGTTTTGAATACGCCCGCAGCCAGAACCCGACCCGCTTTGCCTTCGAGCGCGCGGTGGCCGATCTCGAAAGCGGCGCAGCCGCCTTCGCTTTCGCCTCGGGGCTGGCGGCGATCGCCACCATCTTCGAACTGCTCGATTCCGGCGCCCATGTCGTCGCCACCGACGATATCTATGGCGGCACGTTCCGGCTGCTGGAGCGGGTGCGCAAGCGCTCGGCCAATCTCCAGGTCGACTTCGTCGACTTCACGGATCTAGCCGCGGTCGAAGCGGCGATCCGTCCGAAAACCAGGTTGCTCTGGGTCGAGACGCCGACCAATCCGCTGCTGCGCGTCGTCGATCTCGAAGCGGTCGCAGCCCTGGCCAGGCGCAAAGGCGTGCTCTCGGTTGCCGACAACACTTTTTGCAGCCCCTATCTGCAGCGGCCGCTGGAGCTCGGCATCGACATATCGGTGCATTCGACGACCAAATACCTCAACGGCCATTCCGACATGGTCGGCGGCGTCGCCGTGGTCGGCGACAACAAGGATCTCGCCGACCGGCTGAAATTCCTGCAGAACGCCATCGGCGCCATTTCCGGACCGTTCGACAGTTTTCTGGCGCTGCGCGGCCTCAAGACGCTGGCGCTCAGGATGGAGCGCCATTCGTCGAACGGCCAGAAGATCGCGCACTGGCTGGAAAGCCGTCCCGACATCCGCCGCGTCATCTATCCCGGCCTCCCCAGCCATCCGCAGCACGCCATCGCCAGAAAGCAGATGCACGCCTTCGGCGGCATGATCACGGTCGAGCTCGACCGCGACCTCGCCGGCACAAAACGCTTCCTCGAGCACACGCAACTGTTCACGCTGGCCGAAAGCCTCGGCGGCGTCGAAAGCCTGATCGAGCACCCGGCGCTGATGACGCACGGCTCGATCCCGGCGCAAAAACGGGCCGAGATCGGGATTTCCGATTCGCTGGTGCGGTTGTCGGCTGGCATCGAGGACGGCGATGATCTGATCGCCGATCTGGACCAGGCGCTGGGGGGTTGAAGGGAGCTTGGGGCACTCGCTTCTGCCATCGAAAACCGTTCAACCGATGTTGAGGCGATCAATCATCGATGCCGGCGCTGCCCCGCTGCCGGCATCCTCTCCCCGTGAACGGGGAGAGGGACGCTCTAGTCGATGATTTCGCCAATTTTCAGCATTGCAGAAAGGGTGCAGAGGCTGCGGCCAGCGGGCTTCTCCCCGTTTACGGGGAGAAGGTGCCGGCAGGCGGATGAGAGGCAGCGCAAACCTGAAGCGGTTGTTCTGGGACCTGTATGATAGCCGTTGACCTCCGCTGCATCTGGCGAAATTGTAACTTCCTGCAATTGCCGACAGGCCGGTTGAAGCCATGACCATTCGCGAGCGCCACCAGCCGATAGCCACCGACGCCCCGCTCACCTTCGCGGTCCTGGTCTTCCCCGGCTTTCCGATGATGGCGTTCAGTTCGGTGATCGAGCCGTTGCGCGCGGCCAACGTGCTGGCCAAGAAAGAATGCTACCGCTGGATCATCGTCGGCGCCGCTGAGGGCCCGGTCGCGGCCTCGAACGGGGTCGTCATCCAGCCCGGCTTTTTCGCCGGCGATGCGCCGAAGGTCGACCGCATCGTCGTCTGCTCGGGCGGCGATGCCGATCATCTCGTGGCTGAGGACGCGGTGAGCTGGATCCGCAGGAGCCTGCGCGGCGGCGCCCATATCGGCGCGGTGGCGGATGCCGCTTTCTTCCTGGCGCGGGCCGGCCTGCTCGACGGTCATGCCTGCACCTTGCACTGGACCAGCCAGGCGGCCTTCACCGAGGCGTTTCCGGACATTGAGCTCAGGCGCGATCTCTATGTCATCGACCGCAAGCGCTTCACTTCGGCCGGCGGCGTCGGCAGCCTCGACATGATGCTGGAGATCATCACATCAGATTATGGCGCCGAGCTCGCGGCCGGCGTCGCCGAATGGTTCGTGCACAGCCCGCTGCGCTCCAGCGTCGACCGCAAGCTGATGCCGCTGCGGCTGCGCACCGGCGTCCAGAACGAGCTGGTGCTGTCGGCCATTGCCATCATGGAGGATGCGGTGGAGGAGCGGCTCGGCATGGCGGCGCTGGCGGAAAAGCTCGGCGTCTCCTCCGACAAGCTCGAACGAAACTTTCGCTCCGAGCTCAGCATCTCGCCCAACGGCTATTACCGCCGCCTGCGGCTGAAGCGCGCCGCCGATCTCCTGGCGCATTCGACGCTGATGGTGCGCGACGTGGCGCTGGCTTGCGGTTTTGCTTCGATGTCGAGCTTTGCGCGGGCGTTCAGGGAAGAGCATGGGCATGCGCCGAAGGTGGCGCGCAGGCACTAGGGCGCTAACCACGCCGCGCCGCGTTCCCGCCCACCCCCCTCTGGCGGGGGGGGGGGGGGGCCCCCCCCCCCCCCGGGGGGGGGGGGGGGGGGGGGGGGGGGGGGGGGGCGGGGGGGGTGTTATTAGATAGGGATGGGGGAGGGCGGCAG
>NZ_JBVVQA010000004.1:0-2816 GCF_055811455.1 Mesorhizobium sp. WSM4845 | reverse complement strand
CGCGCAGGCACTAGGGCGCTAACCACGCCGCGCCGCGTTCCCGCCCACCCCCCTTTGGCCTGCCGGCCATCTCCCCCTCAAGGGGGGAGATTGGCAGCTTCGATGCTCCGCTCTTCCTGCGACGGTAGAAATTCTCGAAAGCGGTGATGACGGCCGATCTCCCCCCTTGAGGGGGAGATGTCCGGCAGGACAGAGGGGGGCGCCGTAGAGCGCCGCGGAACGACTTCAAGCGGCATCCCGCACAACATCTGCGGTATCCCGCACAGCCTCTTGGCGGTGCATGGCTCATCTTCCCCGCTTCCAGGAGGCACCCGTGAGCATCGTCGTTTTCGACCCCGACAGCACTGAGGACGTCGACTTCAAGGACCGTATGCGCCACCCGGCGGCGGCCGATCCGGCCGGCGGCATGTGGCTGTCCGACACCGAGCCGTCCTTCATCGATGCGGACGCGTTGCGCAAGGGCCGGCTGGCCAAGCTGCGTGCCTGGATGCGCGAGTCCGGTTATGGCGGCGTCGTGCTGTTCGATCCCTATAACCAGCGCTACGCCACCGGCTCGCGCAACATGTTCGGTTATTTCCTGCGCAATTCGACCCGCTACTTCTTCATCCCGACCGAAGGGCCGATCGTGCTGTTCGAATATCCGCAGAGCTATCATGTCTCGATGGTGCTCGACACGATCGATGAGGCGCGGCCGTCCAGGCTGGTGTGGTCTTCGGTGTCGGGCCGCGACGACGAGACCGCCGGCCCCTTCGCCGACGAGATCACTGAGCTGCTCAAGGTACATGGCGGCGGCTCGATGAAGCTCGGCCTCGACCGCTGCGGCCATCTGCAGGCGCTGGCGCTGGAAAAGCGCGGCTGCGAGGTCCGGGATTGCCAGGGCGAGATCCTCGCCGTGCGGGCGGTCAAGACGCCCGAAGAGGTAAAATGCCTGCAGGTATCGATGGCCGGCGCCGAGGCGGCCGTCTATGCGGTGCGCGAGGCGATCAAGCCCGGCGTGTCCGAGAACGACCTGTTCGCCATCATGTATCACGAGGTGATCCGCCAGGGCGGTGAGTTCATCGAAACCCGGCTCTTGACCTCGGGCCAGCGCACCAATCCGTGGTTCAACGAAGCCAGCGGCCGCAAGATCAGGCCCGGCGAACTCTTGGCGCTGGATACCGATACGATCGGCTGCTACGGCTATTATTCGGACTTCTCGCGCACCTTCCGCTGCGGCCCGGGCAAGCCGACCGTTTATCAGAAATCGCTCTACCGCATGGCCCACGACCAAGTTCAGCACAACATCTCGATCGTCAGGCCGGGCATGGCGTTTCGCGAGATTGCCGAAAAGGCCTGGAAGATCCCGGACCGCTTCGTCGACCAGCGCTATACGTCTGTCATGCACGGCGTCGGCATGCATGGCGAGACGCCGTTCATCGCGCATGCCATGGATTACGAGACCTATGGCCGCGACGGTTTTGTCGTGCCCGGCATGGTGGTCAGCGTCGAGAGCTATATCGGCGAAAAAGGGGGACGCGAGGGTGTCAAGCTCGAGGACGAGATCCTGGTCACCGAAACCGGCACCGAGCTTCTGTCGCGCTTTCCCTATGAGGACGACTTTCTGGAGAAAGAAGTTTGATCCCAGCATCCACCACCAATCGAGGTGCGGTATCGCAAATCGTCGGGACTAACCGCAGCGCTCATGCTTTCGTTCAGGTGTCCGCATGAAGGGCCCGGTCTCGATCAGACGCGGCACGGTGGCCGCGGTGTCCGTCGACCTCCAGGAGGAGCACCGGCAGGACAAGCGCTATCTGGTCGAGGGTTTTGCCGACATCCTCGCCAACGTCCAGCGCCTGCAGGCGGCGGCACGGGCCAACGATGTGCTGCTCTACCATTCGGCCTATATCGTCGATCTCACCAGGGAGGCGCGGCGGTTCCATCCGGTCGATGCCAATGGCAGGTCGGCCTTCTCCGACAAGGACGATCCGCTGACGGCGATCTGTCCGGAAGTGGCGCCGGTCGACGGCGAGATGATGCTGGTCAAGACCGAGGCCAGCGCCTTCGGTTCGGGCCCTGCCGCGGGCCGGCTCAGGGCCAAAGGCATCGAGTGGCTGGTCGTTGCCGGCGTGTGGACCGAGGCCTGCATCGACGCCACCGTCAGGGATGCGGTATCATCGGGCTTTCGCGTGCTGCTGGTCAAGGATGCCTGCGGCAGCGGCAGCACGGCGATGCACCAGACCGCCATCCTCAACCTTGCCAACCGGCTCTATGGCGGCGCCGTCACCACAACCGAGGGCGCCTGCCGATTGATGGCAGGCGAGACGGTTGATGCGTGGCAGGTCGTGGGCTCGGTGCCTTTGCGCTTCACCTATGAAAACGCCGCCCGGCTCTACGACGAACTCTGAACCAGGAAGGCTGGCGATCCTTGGCGCCCCCCTCTGTCCTGCCCTCCCTGCCAAAACTTGGCATCTCCCCCACGAGGGGGGAGATTGGCAGTTTCGGCGCTGCGCTCCTGCTGCGATGTTGGAAATTGGCGAAAGCCGGGACGACAGCCGATCTCCCCCCAAGTGGGGAGATGCCCGGTAGGGCAGAGGGGGGCGCTGTCCCGCCGGCGTCTCGAAAGGTTCTGCGCCGCAGTAGCGCAAGCTTCTGCGGAACAGCGCACAACGCCTGCGGAAACCCGACCACTTCCCCGCTGAATCCCGCACTATCATCGCCTATGGCCAAGGGGGGCCCCCCCCCCCCCCCCCCCCCCCCCCCCCCCGCCCCCCCCCCCCCCCCCCGGGGGGGGTGACAATTGAGTTTTGTTGGCCAAAAAAAGCCGCCAGCACCCGCCC